>JAZUOF010000076.1:0-70020 GCA_045604565.1 Faecousia sp. | reverse complement strand
TTGTCTTCCTAAGACCGCTTGGCCTCCGAACTTCGTGTTCAGCGCAATGCGCTCTGCGCCTTGCCGGATATTGAAATTCGTACTTTTCAATTCCGGAATATTTCTGCGACGGCCGTAAAGGGTTTGCGTATAGCCACGTCTTCTTGCTTCTTCCACAACCCTTTGCATATATGCTTTAACACCTTTATAGTTTTCAAGGTAATGATCAATATACGCCTTGGCTTCGTATCGGGAAACCCCAATATCTTCTGCAAGTGAGAATTCAGAGATGCCATATACGATTCCAAAGTTTACCGCTTTTGCGTGACGCCTCTGAAGAGAAGTTACCTGCTCAACCGGTACTCCAAATACTTGAGAAGCAGTAGCAGTATGAATATCCGTCCCGTGAATAAAAGCATCCTGCATAACCGCATCATCTGCAATATGGGCTAAAACACGAAGCTCAATTTGGCTGTAATCCGCATCAACCAGTACATAACCGGGGCGAGGAATAAACATTTTACGAATCTCGGCGCCCAAGTCTGTGCGTACCGGAATGTTCTGCAAATTAGGCTCGGTAGATGACAGTCGGCCGGTTGCCGTTACAAGGTTTTGAAATGTAGTACGAATTCGGCCGTCGGAATCAATCGCCTTCACCAATCCGTCCGCATAGGTGGACTTCAGCTTGGTAAGCATACGGTAGTCCATAATAGCGGGGATAATGGGATGCTTATTCTTTAATTTTTCCAGAACATCCGCATTGGTGGAATAACCGGTTTTGGTCTTCTTCACGGGCTGAAGCCCTAATTTTTCATAAAGGAGTTCTCCCAGCTGTTTGGTAGAATTGATATTAAACGGTTCATCGGAATAAGAATAAATAATCCGTTCACATTGATCAATCCGCTGAGATAACATAGTTCCGAACTGTTCAAGTTGTTCTTTATCAATGGATACGCCGGACCTTTCCATGCGATACAGAACAGCACACAGGGGAAAATCAATCGTGTTGTAAAGGTCTAACATACCATTTTGCGCCAGCTCTTCCGACAAAACGCTGCGCAGGTTCCACATTGCCTCTGCACAGGCTGCAGCATCTCCATCATCCACAGAAACGCCCAAATAGTTCAGCGCAAGCTTAGAGACGGGATAGTCTGATTGCGTGGGATTAAGATTATACGCGGCAAGCGCCGTATCAAAGACAAAGTTACATTGGGGCAATCCCAAATCATATAGTAGATGCAGGGTGGATTTCAAATCATGGCTAACCACTTCTTTGCCGGAGTTCAGCAGAGGAAACAATCCCATTGCCTCCATAGGAGTAAACTGACATACACCACCGCACCAAGCAATGCCGATAGTTCCATCCGGAGCAAAGTAAATGGCATATTGATGACAGTCTTCCGGTACATCGCATGCTCTCGGCAGAGGCGCAAAATTCCTGGAAGGTTTGGGGACTTCTATATCTGCGCCACGCAGTCCGTATCTGTCAATCAGACGAACAAACTCCAGTTCCTGAAACAGCCGGTAAAGTTCCGAACGGTTATATGGTTGAATAATCGCATCTGTTGGTTCAAAATCAATGGGTGCGTTAAGGCGAATGGTAGCAAGGTCGTATGACATATACGCGCTGTCCTTACCGCATTCCAGCTTCTCGCGAAGCTTGGGGCGGATGAACGCATCATCCAAATTTGCGTAAACGCCATCCAAAGTGCCAAACTTCAAAAGCAACTCCCTAGCGGTTTTCGGGCCTACACCAGCCACACCCGGAATATTGTCGGAGCTGTCACCCATCAATGCCTTCAAATCAATCATTCTGCTGGGCTCAAATCCGTATTCTTCCTGAAATTTTTCCCGGTCATACAAGGTTGCGGTTGTCTGACCCGGACGGGATATTACAAGTTTAACGTGTACGTGCTCATCAATTAATTGCAAGCTGTCCCGGTCACCGGTTACAATGACGCAATCCCATTCATTATTGCCGCAAATTTTACCAACTGTACCAATAATATCGTCTGCTTCCCATCCCTGGCATTCATAAATGGGAATATTCATAGCTTTCAGTACCTGCTTTATCACAGGCATCTGCTGGGCAAGCTCATCCGGCATAGTATGGCGTGTAGCTTTGTAGCCGTCAAATTGCAAGTGACGGAACGTAGGTCCATGAAGATCAAATGCAACGCAAATTGCCTGCGGCTGTTCTTCTCTTTCCATCCGCTCCAGAATATTCAAGAATCCGTAAACGGCATTGGTATACAATCCATTCCGGGTTGTCAGGGGCTTAACGCCAAAAAACGCCCGGTTGATCACACTGTTGCCGTCCAGTATCAATAGCTTCATATTTTTCTCCACTTAGAACCCTGCGGTGTATCAATAATCTCAATGCCTCTCAGCTTCAGTTCGTCCCGGATACGGTCGGCCTCGGCAAAGTTTTTCTCTTTTTTTGCCTTCGTGCGCGCCGCAACCAACGCACCAATTTCCGGATCGGCAGAAGCCGCTGTTTCTGCCGCTTCTTTCGCCCGTAAATCTTTAGCAGCCTGTAACAAATTCAAGCTAAGCACCTGATCAAACTCAGCAAGCGCAGCAAGCTTTGTTGCATCGTTGGTTTTTGCTTTCAGAACATCATACAAAGCTGTAATCGCTAGAGATGTATTTAGGTCTGCATTCAATGCCGTTGCAAACCGCTCTTTAAAGGATGCAAACGCCGCAGTATCGATTGGATCGCCGCATTCCAAGGATGCAATCTTTGCAACCAGTTTATTATAGGCAACCACGGCATTATCAAGATTTTCCCAGGAAAATACAAGATTTCTCCGATAATGGCTTTGCAAGCAGAACAGGCGGTACGCCATCGGGTCGTAACCCTTGCTTTCCAGCAAACTAACAGTCAAAAACTCGCCTTTAGATTTGCTCATTTTTCCGGTATCCGTATTCAAATGATGAACGTGGAACCAGTAATTGCACCACTTATGCCCAAGCACACCTTCAGATTGCGCAATTTCGTTGGTATGATGAGGAAACGCATTGTCAATTCCGCCGCAGTGAATATCCAAATCTTCACCCAGATGTTTCATAGAGATACAGGAACATTCAATGTGCCAGCCAGGATATCCTACGCCCCAGGGAGAATCCCATTTTAGCGCCTGATCCTCAAACTTAGACTTGGTAAACCACAGCACAAAATCATTCTTGTTTTTCTTGTTCGTATCTTCTTCTACGCCTTCACGAACACCAATCGCAAGGTCTTCTTCATCGTGGTCATTAAAAACATAGTACTTATCCAGGGTGGCAGTATCAAAATACACATTGCCTCCAGCTAAATAAGCCTTTCCGGAATCCAAAAGTTTTTGCACCATCTCAATATAAGCGTCTATGCAGTTGGTGGCAGGCTCCACCACATCCGGTCTTTTAATGTTGAGCTTATCGCAGTCTGAAAAAAATGCGTCTGTATAATACTGAGCAATCTGCATTACGGACTTATTCTCCCGCTTTGCGCCCTTGAGCATTTTATCCTCGCCGGTATCCGCACCGGAGGCAAGATGGCCCACATCTGTAATATTCATAACGCGCTTCACAGGATAACCCATATACCGAAGCGCTTTTTCCAGAATGTCCTCCATAATATACGTGCGAAGGTTTCCGATATGGGCATAGTGATACACCGTAGGTCCGCAGGTGTACATTTTCACAATATCGGGGGAATTGGGAACAAACAGCTCCTTTTTATGCGTTAAGGAATTATAAAGATACATAGTCTCAGCCTCCATAAAAAATCCTCTTGTGCGCAGGCACAAGACGCGGGTTGTAAAACTCGCGGTTCCACTCTCATTTATTACTCATTTTTATATTTCGCTCCCGGACGCACATTCACAGACAAATTACATCGGGCTCTCAGCAAATGCCCAACTCTCTGAGGAAATTACATTCTGCTACTATTTCCGTTCACAGCGATATTCTGTTAGAAATATTCTACAATGCGCCCAATTCTTTGTCAAGGCATACCTTTCCGAAAAATTTACAGTTTATTATTGATTCTCACAATATCTTGTAGTATAATGCAGATATGTGTCACAAAATATTAGGAGGCGACGCAAAAATGAGAAAAATCATTGCTATATTCTCTTGTCTTGCCATACTTATTTTTGCAGTCGGGTGTGAGCAATCCCCCATTTATGACGATGGAGAGACACTTAAGCCTAACCCCGACGTTTCCACCCAGCCTACCGGAGATCCTTTGGAAATTGCAGAAAACTTGCATTACGTGTCTATGCCCATCTCAAGAGTTGATGCTTCTACGGAAGATTACACTACAATTTTTGAATATACCTACCAAACAATGGTCCTTACCGTTCCGGATGTAGATGTGGCTAAACGCATCATCGTAGACTTCCAGACAAGAATGTATGAATATCATGCCAACGCGGAAAGCCTATATGAGCAGGCCAGATTGGATTACACCGGCGCTTCCAACTGGGTGCCGTATAACTATCGTGTCTTGTTCAGTCCCACACGCATTGACCAGGGCGTTCTGAGTTTGTGCGGAGAAAAAGTTCAGTACAGTGGAACATCCCATTCCAGCCGCATCGCCCTTTCTGCAAGTTATGATATGGTTACCGGCGATGTTTTGACACTTGGCAGTATTCTGTACCATCTGGATTCTAAAGATGAACTTTGCAACCTTGTGTTAAATAAGCTAAATGAAATCCGCGACTCCGCTGCTCTTTATGAGAATTACGAGGATACTGTGCGCGCCGCTTTTGATGGAGATGAAAGCATAAACGAGGCATTTTATTTTACAACCACAGGCCTCTGCTTCTATTTTGCCCCTTATGAAATTGCTCCTTACTCCTCCGGAACAGTGATTGTGAGTATCCCCTATGAACAATTAACCGGAATCATCGGTGACCAGTTCTTCCCTGTTGAGCGTCAGCGTTCCTCCGGATATATTGAAGCGCACCTGTTCTCTGAAGACGATTATGCGCAATACGAACAATTTGCAGAAATTACCACAGATGCCGGCGGCGAAAAAATACTCCTGTATACAGCCGGCGTTGTCAACAACATCAGTATCCGTTCTGGCACCTGGAATGAGGAAGGCACTTCCTTTATTACGGAATCCATTATATTTATGGCCAATGTATTGAATCCAACGGATGCCATTGTGTTAGAGACCTATATTCCCGATGCCGATCCCAACTTACTATTAACCTATGAAAGCGGCGGAACGACCTACAACCGTTTTATCACACAAAGCGGTGAAGACAGTTCCATTATTCTTTCCGGCGCAGGAAAATCGTAACAGAACACCCGGAGCATACCAAATGCTCCGGGTGCTTTTTTACTCTTTCATAACACTTTTGCGGTATTCCTGAATGCCCAACGCAAGCAATTCCATAGCGCGCTCCAGTTTGGGAAGCTCAGAAACATAGGCAATACGTACCTCATTGACTCCCTGACCGGGCGTCTCATAGAAGGGCGCACCGGGTGCGAACATAACCGTTTCGCCTTTGTCGCTGAAAGATTCCAGAAGCCATCTCTGGAATGTATCCGCATTGTCTACGGGCAGGCTTGCCATAACATAGAATGCTCCCATAGGCTCTGTGACGGTTACGTCTTTCATTGCACGCAGCCGGGAGACAACCAGGTCTCTGCGGCGACGGTATTCCGCCTTGGAATCCAAGTAGAATTGTTTATCCACAGAATACAGTGCAGCTGCTCCGATCTGATCCAGCGTGGCAACAGACAACCGAGACTGGCAGAATTTCAAAAGCGCTTGCTGCAGTTCTTTGTTTTTGGTGATCACGCAGCCAACGCGTGCTCCGCAAGCAGAAAATCTCTTGGATACCGAATCAATAATCACCAGATTATCATCAATATCGGTAAAACGACCCATTGTCGGTACGCCAAACTGATCATCATAGCAGAATTCCCGGTATACTTCATCGCAGATCAGATACAAATCGTGTTTTTTGGCAATATCCGCAATCATACGCATTTCCTGTTCGCTAAGAACTACACCCGTAGGGTTTCCGGGGTTTGTTACCAGGATTGCGCGGGTATTCTTGGTAATCAGTTTCTCAATACGGCGGCGGTCTGCGTAGTGATAGCCTTCTTCCGGGCCGGTATGTAACGCCCGAATAACACCGCCAGCGGCATGTACAAACGTTGTGTAATTCGGATAATAGGGTTCCGGGATAATCACTTCCGTATACGGGTCCAGAATGGAAAGGCATGTGAGCAACAGTGCCTCACTACCACCGCTGGTAATCAGGATATCATCGGAATCCAGGGATACTCCCAAATGATCATAGTAATTCCGAATGGCATCTATTAAAACAGGCATTCCCGGAGAAGCAGCATAGCTTAATGTTGCGCTGTCAAATGCCTGCACACTGTCATAAAACGCCTGGGGTGTAGGCAAATCCGGGTTGCCGATATTTAAATGATAAATGGTTTTCCCCTGTTTTTCAGCCTTGACCGCCAGCGGATGGAACTTCCGCATTGGAGAAGGTTCGCAGCGATTTGCATTGATGGAAATTTTCATAGGTACCTCCAGCGGCAGAGAAACTGCCGGCTTTATATTCTTTCGTAAGTTTTATCAGCTCAGGACTGAGCCGGAAGAGAGCAAGTAAATTGGGAACGGCCATCAAACCATTCACGGTTTCTGCCAACATCCATACCGTTCCGGTCTTTAGAAGTACACTGATAAAAACCGTAACAACCTGCAGGGCAACAAAGAAATGCCAAACCTTATGCCCAAACAGAAACTGCGCGCATCGCGCGCCATATAGTCCCCACCCCAAAATGGTTGCCACAGCAAAGCAGCATAGGCACAAAGCAATGGGGATGCATACCCAATTCCCGTATACAGCAGAGAACGCCTGTGTTGTCAGCACAGCCCCCGCATCAAAGCCAAAAGGAATCTCAATGCCGCTGCACAAAACTGCAAGCGCAGTCATCGTACAAATCACAATGGTGTCCAGGAAAACCTCCATGATTCCCATAAGACCCTGCTCAGCCGGGTGACTGACATCTGCCGCGGCATGAGCTATAGATGCAGTGCCCATCCCCGCTTCATTGGTGAAAACGCCACGGGACGCACCAATACGCAAGGAAATAAATACGGATCCAATTGCGCCGCCGGTTACAGCCTCAGGCGAAAATGCTCCGTAAATAATAGACGAGAACGCGCTTCCAATCCTGTCCATCCGAGCAATCAGTACACCCAAACAAAGGAGAATATACAGTACCGAAGCGTAAGGTACAAGTCGCTCAGCAATGCTGCCAATCCTTTTTGCGCCACCGGATAACATCATAGCGGTTACAAGGGCCAGAATTGCGCCAATAACAATATCCAAAGATCGGCTTGTCGAGCCTCCCAGCGACTCCACAGTAACTCCGATGCTACCAATCACTGCGTTAACCTGGGTGGCATTCCCCACACCAAATGCGGCAACAACGGCGAAAAAGCAGTAAGCAGATGCCAGCGGAAACCATTTGCTCCCAAGGCCTCTGGAAATCATATACATCGGTCCGCCAATCCACTCTCCGGTTTCGCTTTTCACCCGATAGCGGACAGCCAGAGATGCTTCTGCATATTTAATGCACATTCCTAAAAAAGCGCAGACCCACATCCAGAAGACTGCGCCGGGCCCGCCAAGCGCGATTGCACCGGCTACACCTGCAATGTTGCCGGTGCCGACAGTTGCCGCCAAGGCGGTGCATAACGCCTGATAGGGCGAAACGCCATCGGAGCGCTTAGTCCTGTCTGTAAATTTCACGATAAATGACCGAATTGCTTTTGGCAAAAATGTAATTTGAACAAACCCTGTTCTTATGCTCAAATAGATGCCGACAACCAAAATCAGCAGTAATGTGGGCACACCCCACACAAAATGGTTGATCCACTCCAGACATTTTATCATAAATCTCACCTATCATATCACTAATTTCCCAGCAATACAAGAAAAATCTGCAAAAAAAGCAGTTTCTCCTGAGAGAAACTGCTTTCGTATTATTCCCACCTTGCCCATTCATCGGGACAATACCCTACCGTTGCTATTTTTCCGTTCCGCACAACTGGTGTTCGCATCAAGCGGGGGTCATCAAAAATTTTATCTTCTTTTGCCCTGGAATCATCCATATATTTCATATTTGTGATTTCCTGTGACTTGTTACCCCAGTCAATCAGTCGATCAACTCCGCCCACGGCGCGCAGGACAGAATCAAACTCCTTCGGGGAAAATCCGTACTGAATCACGTCGATAAATTGATATGAAATACGGCGCTCTTTAAAATAACGCTCTGCTTTCTTTGTGTCAAAGCATTTGCTTTTTCCAAAAATCTGAATGTTCAATAGGTTACCTCCATCAGACATAGTCCGCTGGATGGAACAAGCTCACCTGCCATTGCACGCTGCGCTCCAAAAAGCATGTCTATATCCTTTGTGTTTCGTTCTGCCCTTCCCACTTCCAGTAATGTGCCTACCATAATCCGCACCATATGATGCAAAAAGCCGTTTCCTGTCACAGCAAAACACACTTCATCCCCTTTTTGCGTGATGGTAAAATTGTGAATATACCGAACTGTGGATTTCTTCATATTTTTATTCGCGCAAAACGCCGAAAAGTCATGCTCTCCAAGAAACCTGTCCGCTGCCGCGCGCATAGCATCCACATCTAAGGGTCTGGGATCCTGATAAACATATCGCCTATCAAACACACACGGCTGTTCACTGTTCCAAAGTCGATAATGATAAGTCTTTGTCTTGGCATTTAACCGTGCGTGAAAGCGTTCGGACACATTCCTGCAAGAATATATGCCAATATCCTCCGGTAAATACCGGCGAAGTTGCGTGAGAATCTCCTGGCACGGCATAACGCTGTTACAGTGAAAATTGGCGACCTGCTGTATGGCGTGCGTTCCGGCATCGGTACGTCCGCTGCCTGTTAATTCGATAGGCTCGTCCAGAATACGGGACAAGGCGGTCTCCAGCTTTTGCTGTATCGTATTATCCGTGTTGGAAAGCCGTTGCCAGCCTTTGTATCGCGTTCCATCGTAACAAATATCAAGCCGCAGATTCCGCATAGTCCTCCCATTCCTTCCGAATCTCCTGTTGACTGTCTGCAGAAAACAGGAATCTTCCACCCAGGTCATAAACCTGGTAATGTCCCGCAACATATCTTACTAAATACATAACCATCAGCCTTTCTTTTCTTTATGGTTAAAGTATAAAGCTAGATATGTCCAATAAATCGTACTTTTACAACTTATCCGACAACCTGATATCCGGCATCGGAAATAGCCTTTTTCAGATTATCCGGATTGGCTGTTCCTGTAACGGTTACGGTTTTTGCTTTCAGATCCACTACCGCATCCGCAACGCCGGCTACGGCCTTGCAGACACTTTCCACTCTCGCCTTACAGTGGGTACACATCATACCTTCCACGTGAATAATAATTTCCATAGCTATATTCTCCTTGCTGGATTTTATCTCTTTGTTTTGTTTGATCTTGCGAGGCTTAAACATCCGAAGCCTAAGGGCATTTGTTACAACAAATACCGAGCTGAAGCTCATTGCTGCTGCGCCAATCATAGGACTGAGCAGGATTCCAAATGCCGGATAAAGTAATCCGGCCGCAACGGGAATTCCAAGCACATTATAGAAAAACGCCCAAAATAAATTCTGGCGTATATTTTGGATTGTTGCTCTACTCAGGCTTATGGCATCATAGATGCCCGTTAAAGAGCTGTTCATCAGTACAATGTCCGCCGACTCCATTGCAATATCCGTACCGGCGCCGATCGCCATTCCCACATCTGCCGAAACTAAAGCAGGCGCATCATTAATTCCGTCACCAACCATCAGAACCGTTTTGTGATTCTGACGAAGCTGTTCAATAACACCCGCCTTTCCGGCAGGCAGCACATCGGAAATCACATTTTGAATGCCGGCTTGTTCCGCAACTGCCTTGGCCGTGTTACGGTTATCTCCCGTGAGCATAATAACGTCCAATTTCAGGCTGCGGAGCAGTGCAACGGCTTCCTTGGAATCATCCCGAATAACATCCGAAGCCATAATTGCCCCCAGAAATCGCTTCTCGCACGCAAAAAACAAGGGCGTCTTGCCAATGCGTGAATAATCCTCATAAGACGGAACTTCCACGCAAATCTCATCCATTAGCCGTCGGTTTCCACCATAGTATTCCTTGCCGTTTATCACCCCGTAAACGCCTCGTCCGGGCAACACCCGGAAAGAATCAGCAGAATCATAGCGCAGTCCTTCTGCTTTTTTCAGGATTGCTTCCGCAAAAGGATGCTCTGAATGTTCTTCCAACGCAGCAGCAACTGCAAGCAGGGATGACTCTTGTGCATCTACAGGAACAATATCCGTTACAAAGGGTGTTCCGCCGGTTACGGTTCCGGTTTTGTCCAGAACAACCGTGTCAACCTTGTGCAAATTTTCAAGTGCTTCCGCGTTCTTAAACAGTACGCCCAAACTTGCGCCCTTACCCGTTGCAACCATAACCGCTACAGGCGTAGCAAGGCCCAGCGCGCAGGGGCAGGATATGACCAGTACAGATATTGCTGTAGTCAGCGCAAATTCCGTAGATTGGCCAGCCAAAAGCCAGACGGCAGCAGTAATCAATGCAATCGTCATCACCGCAGGCACAAAGATGCCCGCTATCCGGTCAGCGAGGCGAGAAATTGGCGCTTTTGAGCCGCCCGCTTCCTCTACCAGTCGAATCACCTGCGCCAAGGTAGTATCCTGTCCAACCCTATCCGCCCGGAAGCGCAAATAACCCTCCAAGCAGATCGTACCGGCAGTAACCGACTCCCCTTCTGCTTTTCCAACAGGGGTGCTTTCGCCGGTTATGGCGCTTTGATCCACAGATGCCGCCCCGTAAAGGACAGTTCCATCCACCTGAATACTGCTGCCAGACCGAACGACCACGGTATCTCCTACCGCAACCTCCTCGATGGGCACTTCCTTTTCCTCACCGTCAATCAGTACTGTTGCACTTTTCGGGCTAAGGTCCATCAGTTTTTTGACAGCATCTCCCGCTTTTCCCTTGGCACGTGTTTCAAAATACTTACCCAGAGTAATCAGCGTTAAAATCATCGCCGCAGACTCAAAATATAAACTCTGTCTGTAGGCATCTACAGCCTGCATATCGCCACGCCCCATTGCATATGCCATAGCAAACATAATGAATATGCCATAAAGTAATGCCGCCCCGGAGCCAACGGCAATTAAGGGGTCCATATTGGGCGCTCTGTGCCATAAGGATTTCAGCCCCCGGGAATAATACGTACGGTTTATAAGAATAATCGGGAGCGTGAGAAAAAATTGCAAAAGAACGGCAATCAGCGCGTTTTCCGTTCCTTCGTACCACGCAGGCATTGGAAGCGCCAGCATATGGCCCATTGTGAAATACATCAAAGCAATCAGAAAGACCGTCGAAAAAATAATCCGTTTTTTCATTTGAATAAGGGTATTATCCTTCTTATCTTCCCGCTTGACCTGCCTCCCGGACACAGAAGCATTATATCCTGCATTAGAAACCGCCCTGATAACGGCATCCACAACATCACGATTCTGCGCATCCACGGACAATTTACCGGCAAGCAAGTTCACTTCTGCTCTGGAAACGCCCGAAACTTGAGAAACAACCTTTTCAACGCGGGCTGAGCATGCTGCGCAGGTCATACCTGAAACATCAAATTGAATAACCAAAACACTCGTACCTCTACAAAGATTACTTGACGAAAAATGCATAATGTGCTATTATTTTACCACATTATATTAGCAAATTCAAGGGACTCAAAAAGGAGAAAAATATGAAAATCAAGATCATGTCCGACAGTACCTGCGACCTTTCCAAGGAACTGATTGATAAATATGATATTACCATTGTTCCTTTGACTGTCATCAAAAATGGCGAGCCCTTCTCTGACGGTGTTAACATTACTCCTGCTGATATTTTTGCTCACGTGGCGAACGGTGGCAATCTTTGCTCCACTACCGCTATGAACGTTGGGGAATACACTGAGTATTTCAGCAAATTCTCTCCGGAGTATGATGGTGTCATCCACATCAATATCAGCGCAGAATTCTCCTCCTCCTATCAAAACGCCTGTCTTGCAGCAGAGGAATTTGATAACGTCCGCGTTGTAGACTCCCGTAATCTTTCCACGGGCCAGGGCCTTGTTGTTCTGAAGGCTTGTGAGCTTGCCCAGACCTGTACCAGCCTGGACGAATTGAAGGCAGAACTGGATGCGTTTACACCCCGGGTTGAAGCCAGCTTCCTTCTGGACCAGCTTGCCTATATGGTAAAGGGCGGCCGTTGTTCCTCTGTCGTTGCATTGGGTGCCAATCTTTTAAATCTGAAACCTTGCATCGAAGTCAAAAATGGCAAAATGGCTGTTGTGAAAAAATATCGCGGCAACTATGCCAAGTGTCTTGCATCCTATGTTAAGGATCGCCTGAGCGGACGGGACGATTTGGACAGAGGAACTCTGTTCGTTACCCGTACACCTGTGACTGATGAATGTCTAAAAGCTGTCAAAGATGCCGTTAATGAATACGCAGATTTTGACAACATTTATTGGACAGAGGCCGGCTGTACCGTTTCCTGCCACTGCGGACCGAACACACTGGGCGTACTGTTTGTCAGAAAGTAATATTTACCGCCGAAGGTTTTCTCTTCGGCGGTATTTTAGGTTGAATTTTTAACCAGCTGTGTTATACTGATTTCGCAATTATAAGCAAAGGACTCTTATTATGGATTACAACACCTTATTGGATGTCTCCACCGAGCTTGGCTATCATCTGGCTATGAGTGGCGCTGAAACTTTTCGGATTGAAGAAAGCATTTTCCGTATTTTCTCTGCCTACGGTACTCAAGTGGAAGTGTTTTCTATTCCAAACTGTCTAATCATCAGCCTGGAATCGGAAAGCGGCGTCCCAATGACTCGTATGCGCCGCATCAGTCACCATGGAACTGATTTAGATGCTGTAGAACGATTCAACAGCCTGAGCCGTAAAATTTGCGCACAAAAACCTGAGCCAATTGAAGCGATGCAGTGGCTCAAGGAAGTGGTTTCCCAGAAAAAATCCTACGGATTTTGGGCATACATCATTGCAAACGCAGTGGCATCCTCCGGCTTTGTTTTTTTGTTCAACGGCTCGGTTATTGACAGCCTGTGCGCCGGCTTTTGCGGACTGATGGTTGGTCTTACAAACCGTTTGCTGTCTCGTTTTAAAGTAAATATGTTTTTCAGCACCATCGCTGCTGCCTTTGTTGGCGCTATTTGCGCATATTTACTCGGCATATTCCACCTGTGTCCGAATACAGACGCAGTTGTAATCGCGGTGCTTATGCTTCTTGTTCCCGGTTTGCTTTTCACCAATGCCCTGCGCGATATTATTTACGGAGACACCAATTCCGGTGTTAATCGAATTGTACAGGTCATACTGATCGGCGTTGCCATTGCATTGGGCGCAGGCGCGGCGTGGAATCTCACCTTGAAACTTTGCAACACCATTATCAGCACACCAACTATGAATCCCGTATGGCTTGGCTCTCTGGCAAGTATTTATGCTTGCCTCGGATTCAATATTCTGTTTAACATACACGGATATGGCGGCCTTTTCTGCGCTTTAGGAAGTGGTCTGACCTGGGCAGTGTACGGCATTTCCGGTGAACTTGGCTGCGACATAATTATAATGAACTTTATCGCGACTCTGGTCGCAGCATGTTACGCAGAGATTATGGCCCGTATCAGAAAATACCCTGCTATTTCTTATTTGGTTGTTTCCGTAATTCCCCTGCTTCCCGGCGCGGGAGTTTATTATGCAACCAACAGTTTTGTTCTGGGAGATATGGCAGGCTTTACGTCGTACGGCGCACAGACTCTGGGAATCGCAGGCGCAATGGCCGTTGCTATTTTGATCGTTTCCACAGTTGCGCGGCTATGGAACGCAAGAGCACTTCATCTACACATAAAATAGCGGTCAGAAATTCTGACCGCTATTTTTTTATCCGTTCAGAAACCAATCCTCTACAATGTCACTATGCGTTACAACCACAGGAACGTCTCGCAGCTCTTCTTTTGAGAAAAAACGCATATCGCTGGATTCATCGCTCATAACAATGGGAGGCCATTCATCCAGTTCCAAAGCAAAAACAACGACGACCATCCGCCAGATGCTACCGTCCTGATATGCGGCGATTCTTCCGGGTTCTCCGTATACACCAAGCTTACGAAACCGTTCTTTACTGAGGCGCAAGCCCAGTTCTTCATACACTTCTCTGGCAATGGCTTGTATGGGCGTTTCCTGTTTTTTTACGCCACCGCCAACAAGGCCCCACATATCGCAGTCTTTTCTTTTCTCAAGTAGGATTTTACCCTTACAGGTAATAATTGCATTGGCTCCTAAATGGGCACCTTGTGTTGTTCTTGGAGGATTTGGATCTCCCCTGTAAAAAGTAACGATGGCCATAAAATCTCCTCCCGCCTTTTTTCTGATTATAATGCATTTGCTCTGATTTTTCCAGTATGAATTATCTGAAACTGCCTATTGTACGGTTCTTTTGAATTTGTTATAATACTTAGGACAGGAGTGATAGAAATGACAAAGTTCCCCTGCCTTGTGTTAGACCACGATGACACTGTGGTCCAAAGCGAAGCAACTATCAATTATCCTTTTTTCTGTGATATACTGGAATTGTTCCGTCCCGGTTGCAAAATCACCCTGAAGGAATATGTGCAGGGTTGTTCTGACTTTGGCTTTGTGGAGATGTGCCGCAGAAAATATCAATTCACAGATACTGAGTTAAAGCAGGAATATTGCGGCTGGAAAGAATATATCCAGCATCATATTCCTGATCCGTATCCGGGCATCGCAGATGTGATTCGTAAACAAAAAGAATCGGGCGGACTGATTTGTGTGGTATCGATGTCCTCAGAAGCCAACATAGTTCGTGATTATCAGACTCATTTTGGCATTACACCGGATGCTGTCTACGGTTGGGATCTTGCCGAAGAACATCGCAAGCCAAATCCTTATGCCCTGTATCAGATTATGGCAACCTATCACCTTTCTCCGGAGCAGCTTCTTGTTGTCGATGATATGAAACCCGCATGGGAAATGGCACGTCAAGCCGGTGTGCCCATTGCCTTTGCCGGATGGGGTCGGTTGGAATACCCGGACATTACGGCAGAAATGACCTCGCTATGCGATTATGCGTTTCATTCTGCCGAGGAGCTGTCAGATTTTTTGTTTAAGTAACTTGACAGTTGTGTTATAATCCCATTGAATACGGGTTGGAGGTGAGAATTCTGGAATCTCAGAGTATAAAAATAATGGCGCGAAACCGTGAGGCTTATCACGAATACTTTGTGGAAGAAGAAATGGAAGCCGGTATCGCGCTGTGCGGAACAGAAGTGAAATCCATCCGTCAGGGCACCTTAAATCTGAAGGATGCCTGGTGCGGAATTAAAAACGGCGAACTGATACTCAACCAGATGCACATCTCCCCCTACGACCACGGTAACATTTTCAACCGTGACCCACGCCGCCCCCGTAAGCTTTTGATGCACAAGCGGGAGATTATGCGGCTGTTTGGCAAGGTAAAGCAGGATGGCTACTCCCTTATCCCCTTATCCGTTTACTTTAAGGGCAGTCGGGTGAAGGTCAACGTGGGACTTTGCAAAGGAAAAAAACTGTATGACAAACGCCAGGCGGCGGCTGAACGGGATGCGAAGCGTCAGATCGACCGGGCAATGAAAGAGAGGTAAATAACATGAATCCTACTTTTAAAATCACCATGGAAAACGGCGGTGTTATGGAAGGTGAACTGTATCCGGAAATAGCACCTCAAAGTGTGTACAATTTTATTGATCTTGCCAATCATAATTATTATGACGGTCTGATCTTTCATCGGGTTATCTCCGGATTTATGATTCAGGGCGGATGTCCTGAAGGCACCGGAATGGGTGGCCCCGGCTACTGCATCAAGGGCGAGTTTTTCTTTAACGGCGTGAAAAACGATTTGCGGCACAAAAGAGGTGTGCTGTCTATGGCCCGCTCCTCCAGTCCTAACAGCGCGGGCAGTCAATTCTTCATTATGCACCAGGACGCCAAGCATTTGGACGGTCAATATGCCGCATTCGGCAAGGTAACATCCGGCATGGATGTTGTGGATGCGATAGCCGCCACAAAGTGCGGCCCTGGCGACCGTCCTATCGAAGAACAAAAAATCGCCTCCATTTATGTTGACACCCACGGGGAAGAGTATCCCGAGCCTAAAAAGCTCCCGGACCCCTACGGTAGATATTAAGAGATTTTGGGCGGATCTTCCGCCCTCAAATCCTCCATACGGGGCCGTACTGGTTTCGACGGGGGTAGTGAGGCTGGAATAGCGGGTCGTGGCGCCTGGCCACGTTAAAACGGGTAACTTTAAAATTAACTGACAACAAAACTGTTGCTGTTGCTGCCTAATTAGGCGGCCATCCTCCCCGGAAGGTCCACGAGCGGGGCTTGGGTGTGATTTGAGTGGAGAACGTGCGTGCACTAAGCTTTGCGTGCACCACGCACAATGAAGCTACTGATTTCCGTAGGATGTTTGTTTTCGCCGGAATGAGGGAATGTAAATAACAAACTGCACCCGGAGAAGTTCCTTCCAAGTTGCTTTCGGACAGGGGTTCGATTCCCCTCGGCTCCACCAAACAAGTTAAAGGCGAACCCATTTCCCTTGGGAGATGGATTCGCCTTTATCGTTTATTTCTAAGTATACATAGGCAAAGCCACAGACGGTTTCCCGCCTGTGGCGTTGTGATTTGCGTGCTATTTCAAATAGACCACAGCCATATGGTTTAATCTGGCAAATTCATCTGCATAAGAGTCCTTATTGCATCTAATAGTTACGTTTTCGCCAAAGACCCAATAACTTATCGAAATCACATTATCAGGAATAGTTATCTCATTTAAACTGGCGCAGTCCATAAATGCCCCTACATCAATTGTTGTCACATTGTCCGATAATATTACAGAACTTAGCTTGTCGCAACCTTGAAAACAACGCTCACTGATAACGGATGCTTTAAACTCAACGCTCACAAGATTTTGGCAGTTTGCAAATGCGTGTTTCTCCAAATTGTTGACAGCCGTTGGAATAACAATACTAGTGATGCCGTCGTTTCCGGCAAAAGCACCCTCTTTAATAGTAGTAACACTCTCTGGAATAACTATATTTTCGAGGTTATCACAGTCACAACAGCGAAGTATAGTTGTAACACCATTTGGAATAAATAACTCTGTTTTTCCTTCTGGGCACTTAATAAGTGTTGTAATATCTTTGCTGTAAAGAATACCATCGAGCGAGGTGTATACAGGATTGCTCATTTCGATATAAATCTCTTCTAAATTAGGACAATTTTCAAATGCATATATATCAATCTCCGTTGCTGTGCTCGGAAGAGAGACGAAGCGTAACGATAAACACGAATTAAAAGCGCCTAATCCTATTGACTGGACATTTTCGGGAACAAAAGCTCCCACAAGGGCATAGCTACTGAACGTATGGTGGTCAATCGTAGTTACCGGATATCCTTCAATTGTTCCGGGAATAACAACATTGTGCTTTTCGGTATACCTCTTGGGGTTTATATAGTCCCAAATCGTAACTGCTCCATTTTCAATATTATATCTAAAATCATCATTCGTTGCATAAATCGTAGTATATTCCGAAGCGAGTATATCGATTAGACTTTCGCCACTAGAAGCTTCAATTGTTTTATCTGAGTTTATATTCTCATGACCAGGCTTTTCTTCTGTGCACCCTGCAAAATATACGATAATCAAAAGCAAGCACAAAATAAGACAAAATAAACGTTTCATTTCAAACACCTCCCAAATAAAGCGATTGCTCTGCCAAAGCAATCATATATAAACATCGCGCTTTTGTTAAAGGGAATAGCATCCAATATTAATGATGCATTTTATTAAAAATCAAATCTTATGTAAATATTATAACGTTATTCTACACAAATTGCAAGCTTTTTTAGTGTAAATGGTTCGTCTTTAACATCATCGCCTCCACCATTCCAGACCACCATTTGATGAAAGTCAAGTGGTGGTTCTTCTTTTATCGCACCGCTACCGTTACAGACACGGACATTTATCATATCAAAGACCTTGAGGACTATGGTGACATAGTCTTCAAAAACATCTACTCGCTCCACGAAAGAGGAAAACAACTTCTTGTACTCCTCAATGGGTTTGCTCTCACAAATGTCGGCACTAATTCTGGAAAGTGCTTTCCGTACACTTGCTTCATCAATATCAATTCTCTGTGCTTGCTTCTTTCGCTCAATCTCAATCTGCGCGGACAGTTTGGTCTTGTCTGCCTTTAAGGTATCGTATGCAGACCGTAATTCTTCTGCATCAAAACCGCCCATAATCGCCTTAACGAGATTGCCGATTTCTCGCTCCACCTTGTTGTACTTGGTTTCCAGGAACTGCAGTTCTCCGCTACCCTCGTTCTGCTCCTTGGCATACCGCTGTAATTCCCGCATAATCAGTTGGAAGTTTTCGCCCTCGCACATTTGGGAAATAAAGTCCATAATCGCCCTCTCAAGATAAATCTTGTTGCCCTGAGTTGTACTCTTTGTCTTTGGTCTATATCGTACTGCAAATAATCATAAATATTCAAGAACCTCAATCAGATGTCTTACTGCTACAAATTGAAATAAACACAAAAGTATGCTAAAATACAAAAAACAGACAGGAGTGATGACATTTGAAGAAGAGAGCACCATTTATTCCAAAAGAGCATGCTGCTGCATACGATTTCCTTGTCTATTTTGAAAATGTACTTGTTGCTATACTGCATTATGCAGATTCAGAAAAGCTCTCAAATGTAAAAATCAATTTCAAAAGTGAAGCTGATTTTCATGCATTCCAAGCAATTGCCGATACCGGAGAAAAAGAAAAGTTAACTGAATGGTTGCTTGATAGTGATTACAGAGAAGAACTTTTGGAGTATCACAAGAAACACTTATTCTTTTCTTTGTTGCGAGATTTTTATAATTATTACTTTGCATCATTAGAAAACATAATCAAACCCAATGTTTCTGTCGCATGGGCATTATTAAGAAAACCTTTGCAAGAAACACTGGCATATATTGAATGGCTGGCAGTCGATGCTAATGAACTTTTAATGCTAATGCTTGAAAGTGATGAAGCAAAAGAATATGCTATATCTCGTCATAAATATACAACTATCAAAGAAAACATCGCAAAACTCACGGGTAAAACAACCATACTCCCCAACGAAATGAACATCTATGAATTTAGATATAGTAAGGAATATGAGTATTCAATTAATGGCATTTTGAATGGTGCAAATCACATGGTTGTCAATCGAAGCAAATCATTTAAGACATCGCCATCAGGTTTAAACTTTGTCTTTATGGATGGAGATGAATTTAAAAGTGGCATTGGTTTGTATTACACCGCTCTCCCATATCTATTGTTCTATACTTCCAACATAATAATGGATTTCTTTGCTGATATTGCAGGAATGAATGACTACACAAAAATAATGAACAAATATAATTTGATGCTGAAAAGTTTCAAGGCGACGGAATCCATCTCATTAAGAGATGCTTTGGATTTAATCGGTGTTGATATTCCAATTATATGCACCAGATGCGGCAAGAAATTGGAAAAAGAAAAACATATCCAACAGTTTGCATACAATAAGGTGCGATGCCCACGATGTTTTCACTCTATCAACACATTCTCATACATATTTGATTTCGAGGGGATTGAGTGTGTTGATACTTCTCATGAGAGCAACCCCGTATCCCAACGAAACGAATAAATGTATCCTTTGATATTTTAGTGGTCAGAACTGGTTGACCTTCGGCTCCACTATTCCAGGCCGGCGCTTGATGCAAATCAAGCGGCGGTTTTTTCCTTGTTCCACAAAACGGCCTTGAATCTGTCTCTTAATTTTAAACGTGCCGCGTTTCCTATTTGGATTAAAAAAGCAAGGTATCTCATTGTTACAATCCGTGAAGTTGCTGACGTATTTAAGAGTAACGACTAACGCTATATCCTTACAATATAACCAAGAAGGACTATGACACAAATTGTCATAGTCCTTCTTTTTTGGATAGATGTTAACTTCTACTTTGCTGTCACTTACTTAAAATATTTAACAGCGGCCTCAAACATCCGAATATCATAGTTGCCCGGTACATTCTTGTACATACCTGCTCCAATTCGCTCGCTGTGACCCATTTTGCCAAAAATTCTTCCATCCGGTGAGGTGATACCCTCAATGGCGAAAATGGACCCGTTGGGATTAAAATGAACATCAGCAGTTGCGTTGCCATTCAGATCTACATATTGCGTGGCAACCTGGCCGTTGGAAATCAACTGGCGGACAAGGTCTTCCGAAGCGTGGAATCTTCCCTCACCATGGGAAATAGCAACATTGTAGACATCTCCCACATTGGTCAGCGCAAGCCACGGAGAATTATTGCTGGCAACCCGAGTGCGCACAATGCGGCTCTGGTGGCGTCCTATGGTGTTAAACGTTAAGGTGGGGCAGTTTTCATCTGTATCCACAATGCGGCCGTAAGGAACGAGTCCAAGCTTCACAAGGGCCTGGAAGCCGTTGCAGATACCACACATCAGTCCATCCCGGATGTCCAGAAGCTTAGTAACCGCTTCTTTAATTGCTTCATTGCGGAAAAATGCCGTGATGAACTTACCCGAGCCATCAGGTTCATCACCACCGGAGAATCCTCCGGGAATAAATATAACCTGACTGTTATCAATCTTTTGCGCAAACTCTTCTACACTTCTGGAAATGGCGTCCGCCGAAAGATTGCGAACAACAAATATCTCAGGCTCCGCTCCCGCGTCAGATACCGCGCGGGCAGAATCATACTCGCAGTTTGTACCCGGGAACACCGGAATCAAAACCTTGGGTCTTGCCATTTTCACCGCAGGAGCTACGCGTTGCTTCGCAGGAGCAGATACGGTTTCGATGGGAACAATCGCGTCCGGAATGTTGCAGCTGTATACCGGCTCCAGCTTATCTTCATATACCTTTTGCAGGTCGCAAAGACCGATACATTCCTTACCAAAGGTAATCATTGGGCAGTCAGAAACCGTGCCTACCTGCCTCTCGTCCACTTCTGCATTTACTTCCAGCAGGAACGAGCCATACCGATAGGTAAAAATGTCCGTAACGGAAATATCGGAAGCAAAAGTAAAGCCGAGTCCGTTGCCAAAGCACATCTTCATCACAGCCTCACCGATACCACCCATTCCGGGCGTATAACAGGAAAGCACCTTGCCTTGCCGCATCAAATCGGTAACGCGATTAAAGACATTTACGAGAGATTCTGTTACTGGCAGACCGTTTTCATCATAGTCCGGGCAAATGCACACAACCTTGCTGCCGGCTTTTTTGAACTCGTTGGATATAATGTACGCAGTCTTATCCGTAGTTACTGCAAAGGAAACCAATGTGGGCGGAACATCTAAATCTTCAAATGTGCCGGACATGGAATCTTTACCGCCAATAGCAGCGATCTTCAAATCCATCTGCGCCTTAAAAGCACCAAGAAGCGCCGCCGTCGGCTGTCCCCAACGATTGGAATCCTTCCCAACACGCGGGAAGTATTCCTGGAACGTCAGGTAAACATCCTCAAATTTGGCACCTGTGGCAATCAGTTTTGCTACAGATTCCACCACAGCAAGATATGCGCCGTGGTAAGGACTTTTTTCTGTGATAAACGGGTTGTAGCCCCAGCTCATAACCGAACAATCATCGGTATGTCCCTTTTCCAGACTGATTTTATGTACCATTGCCTGAATAGGTGTCTGCTGATGCATACCGCCAAAGGGCATAAGCACGGTGCCCGCGCCAATAGTGGAGTCAAAACGTTCTGATAAGCCGCGCTTGGAGCAGGTATTCAGGTCGGAAGCAACCCGGTGCATATTCTCAGTAAAAGTACCGGTAATCACAGGCGCAAAATCATTCGGAGCAGAAACATTTACTTCAATATGTTTTTCAGCGCCATTGGAATTCAGGAAGTCGCGGCTGATATCGCAAATAATCTGGTCGTTCCAGAACATTTTCAGACGGGGCGCTTCAGTGACCGTAGCCACTACGGTAGCTTCCAGGTTCTCCTGTTCAGACAGCTCCAGAAAACGGGAAACATTCTCCTGCGCAACTACAATAGCCATCCGTTCCTGAGATTCAGAAATAGCCAACTCCGTGCCATCCAAGCCATCATACTTTTTGGGGACTTTATTTAAGTCAATCTCCAAACCGTCCGCAAGCTCGCCAATAGCAACAGACACGCCGCCCGCGCCAAAGTCATTGCAACGTTTAATCATAACCGCCGCTTCTGCGTTCCGGAACAGGCGCTGAAGCTTTCGTTCTTCCGGAGCATTACCCTTCTGAACTTCTGCGCCGCAGGTGCCCAGGGATTCTACGGTATGACTCTTAGAAGAACCGGTTGCGCCGCCGCAGCCGTCACGGCCTGTCCTGCCGCCCAGCAGAATGACCTTGTCACCGGGGGCCGGGAAATCAGGCTTCGAGTGTTCTTCATGCACCGCGCCAATGACAGCGCCGATTTCCATACGTTTGGCCGCATAGCCTGGATGATAGATTTCATCCACAATGCCTGTCGCCAAGCCAATTTGATTGCCATAGGAAGAGTAGCCTGCCGCAGCAGTTGTCACAATTTTGCGTTGCGGAAGTTTTCCGCGTAACGTTTCCTGGACGGGTATTAACGGATCTGCCGCACCGGTGACACGCATTGCTGCGTAAACATAAGCACGGCTGGCCAAGGGATCCCGGATCGCGCCGCCAATACACGTTGCCGCACCGCCAAACGGTTCGATCTCGGTGGGATGATTATGGGTCTCATTTTTGAATAACAGAAGCCACGGTTGTTCTTCCCCGTCAACGGTGACGGTCATGCGAACCGTGCAGGCGTTGATTTCCTCCGACTCATACAGTTTGTCTAAATACCCGTTTTTATGGAGATATTTTCCCGCAAGTGTACCAATATCCATCAAATTAACAGGCTTTGTCCGCCCAAGGACATTACGGGTTTCCAGATAGTCTTCATATGCGTTTTGCAAAAGCGGATCCGCAAACTGAATCCGGTCAATCGTAGTATTGAAGGTGGTATGCCGGCAATGGTCAGACCAGTAAGTATCAATCATACGAATTTCTGTGATAGTGGGATCCCGGTTTTCCTCCCGAAAATACGCCTGACAAAAAGCGATATCCGCCTCATCCATTGCCAGTCCGTATTCCTTAACAAAGTTGGCAAGTCCTGATTCGTCAAGAGAAACAAATCCATTAAGTGTCTTAACTTTTGTGGGAATTTCATAGTTCAGACGAAGTGTCTTGGGTTTTTCCAGCGATGCTTCCCGTGCTTCCACAGGATTTATAACGTGCTTTTTAATTGCCGCAATGTCCTCCTCCGTCAGGGAACCATACAGTGCATATACCTTAGCGGAATGTATCAATGGACGATTCGACTGGGAAATAATTTGGATGCATTGCGCCGCAGAATCCGCGCGCTGATCAAACTGTCCGGGTAAGTATTCCACCGCAAACACTACTGCATCAGAAACCGGGAGGTGGAAACTGATGTTATCCACCTGAGGTTCCGCAAAAACTGTGTTGACAGCATAGGAAAATAACGATTCATCAATGTCTTCTGCATCATAGCAGTTAAACAAGCGCACATCTTCCAATCGGGAAATTCCCAGAAGGTTTTTTGCTTCCTGCAGAAGCGCTTTGGCCTCATTATCCAGGCCGGATTTTTTCTCTACATATACTCTGTATACCATTCTCAGTTCCTCCCGGCCTGTAAAGCTCTCAGGCCGATATCCCGTCTGTAGTATGCATTATCAAAATGTATGGAATGGACCATATCATATGCGCGGTCAATGGCCTGATCCAATGTCTGTGCCTTTGCGGTTACGCCCAAAACACGGCCGCCGGAAGTGTAAAGTGTATTATCCCGGTTAGAAGCGCCGGCGACATACACATTCTTGCCAATATCCTCGGGAATTGCGATAGGATAACCCTTTTCATAGGCAGCGGGATACCCTTTGGAAGCCATAATCACACAACAGGCATGTTCGTCAGAAAATACAACAGGAGTATCCTTTAAAGTGCCATTCGTAACTGCCTGCATAACCGTCAGGAGATCACTTTTCAAAAGTGGCAAAACAACCTGCGTCTCCGGGTCACCAAAACGGCAGTTATACTCAATCACCTTCGGGCCGTCCGGAGTAATCATCAAGCCAAAATACAGGCATCCTTTAAATGTACGTCCTTCCAAATTCATAGCGCGGACAGTTGGCATAAAGATCTTTTCCATACAGGTCCACGCCACGGCATCTGTATAATAGGGATTGGGAGCAACCGTACCCATACCGCCGGTATTAAGCCCTGTGTCTGCCTCCCCTGCCCGTTTATGATCCATGGAGGAAATCATAGGAACAATGGTTTCGCCGTCTGTAAAGGCAAGCACAGACACCTCAGGCCCTGTCAGGAATTCTTCAATGACAATCCGGTCTCCGCTTTTCCCGAAAATCTTATCGGCCATCATGGAGCGAACCGCATCAACCGCTTCCTGACGGGTGTTGGCAATCACCACGCCCTTGCCCAGCGCAAGTCCGTCAGCCTTAATCACAGTTGGAACAGGTGCGGTCTGCAGATAGGCAACGGCGCTGTCCATATCTGTAAACACCTCGTATGCGGCAGTTGGAATTGCATATTTTTTCATTAATTCCTTGGCAAAAACCTTGCTTCCTTCAATAATCGCGGCATTTGCGCGAGGTCCGAAGCAAGCAATCCCCTTCTCCTCCAGCGCATCCACAGCGCCGAGCACCAGTGGGTCATCCGGCGCAATGACAGCATAGTCAATCCTCTGCTCACAGGCAAATCTTACAATACCGGGAATATCCTTTGCCTGAATATCCACACAGGTCGCGTCGGCGGCAATTCCGCCGTTTCCGGGAAGCGCATAAATCTCAGTCACAGCAGGATTTTCGCGAAGTTTGCGAATGATGGCGTGTTCTCTGCCACCGCCACCAACAACCATAATCTTCATAAACGACTCCAAATCAATGATGGAACAGGCGCATGCCGGTAAACGCCATTACCATTTCGTTTTTGTTACACTCAGCAATCACCAAATCGTCCCGGATAGAACCGCCGGGCTCAGCAATATACTTGACACCGGATGCTGCTGCGCGCTTAATATTGTCGCTGAAGGGGAAAAATGCGTCCGAACCAAGGGCAACATTCTGACGGGTAGACAAAAAAGCTTTCTTTTCTTCTTCCGTCAGGCGTTCCGGCTGGCTTGTAAAATAGTTTTGCCAGATACCGTCGGCGCAGACATCTTCTTCATTACCGTTTATGTAGCCGTCAATTACGTTATCCCGGTTGGGGCGGCCAAGATCATCCCGGAACGGAAGCGCAAGCGTCTTAGGATGCTGACGCAGGAACCATGTATCCGCCTTTGTTCCTGCCAGACGCGTACAGTGAATACGGGATTGCTGTCCTGCGCCAACGCCGATGGCCTGGCCGTCTACAGCAAAGCAAACGGAATTCGACTGCGTGTACTTCAAAGTAATCAGCGCAACAATCAGGTCAATTTTTGCGCTTTCAGGCAAATCTTTATTCTCCGTAACAATATTTTCCAACAGGTCGGCATCAATTTTGAAGTTGTTTCTGCCCTGACGGAAGGTAATTCCGTAAACCTGCTTATGTTCTGCTTCATCGGGTACATAGTTAGGATCAATGGCCACAATATTGTATCCGCCCTTACGCTTTGTGCGCAGAATTTCCAAGGCTTCTTCGGTATATCCTGGGGCAATAATGCCATCGGATACTTCCCGGGCAACCAGTTTCGCGGTTGTCACATCGCACACATCAGACAGCGCAACCCAATCGCCAAAAGAGCACATACGATCAGTACCCCGAGCCCGGGCATAAGCGCAGGCAAGCAGACTATCGTCCAGTTCAGGGATGTCGTCCACAAAACAAGCCTTTTTCAGGTCTTCCGGCAAAATCTTGCCAACAGCTGCGGAAGTTGGAGAAACGTGCTTGAAGGAAGTCACCGCGCACATACCGGTGGCCTCTTTTAATTCCTTGACAAGCTGCCAGGAGTTCAACGCATCCAGAAAGTTAATGTATCCGGGACGTCCGTTCAGAATCGTAATAGGAAGGTCGCTTCCATCATGCATATAAATGCTGGAAGGCTTCTGATTAGGGTTGCAACCGTATTTTAAGGCAAATTCTTTCATCTCTATTCTCCCTCAGTTATGTTTATTTAAGATACGCTGCTCATATTTGCCTGTGGTGAGATCCGTATAACGAACAAACAAAGAAATTTTGTTATCGTCGTTAAGATTTTCCCAGAGCATCGCGGTAAAAGCATCAATGTCAGCACAAATTTCTACGCGCTCAGGCTCTCCCTGGAACGTGGGAATTACCGGGTTGCCATCGCATACATAGGTATGCAGGAAGTGCCCCAGACCTGCAATTGGGGGATATTCATAGAAGAAACGAGCGCAGGCGCTTCCCTGCTCATCCGCAGACTTCAAGATGGACATTTTGTAGCTACCGTCCCCGGCAACCAATCCGGAAATTCTCGGTGTCCAGTTTGGGCCATCATGTTCAAATTTCCGGGTGCGCAAGGCCGCCTCCCAGCTCTCACCTTTGGAAAGGAATTCCCAAATTGTATCCGTCTGATCGCCGTTCGTAACAATCAAGCCACATCCAGCTTCGCGGACAGGATGATAAATAATCAGACTTGGATCTACCATTTTGCTGGGATCGTAAGCTTCTGTACGAATGCCGTCAGGTTCTTCCAGGAAAACCCGATTACGGCTGTTCACACTGCGTCCCATAATAAAATAGGCCGCAACACTATGTTTACCATCAGCCGAAACACCCAGTACAATACCACGGCCGGGATAGGTGTTGTCAGAAAGCTTGTTCTGCAAGGATCCGATTTCATAAACGTTCATTGGGTTTTTCCTTTCTATCTGTCAATATTTTATTACTAACCATTTCGACTGCCGCAGGTAAAATTATCCACTCAGCCTCTTCCATTACCCTGCGTTGAAGGAGCTCCGGAGTATCATCTTCCCGAATCTGAACAGCTTTCTGTAAAAGAATTTTGCCGCCATCGGGAATTTCGTTAACAAAATGGACCGTTGCTCCTGTAACTTTTACGCCATAACGAAGTGCTTCCTCGTGAACACGCAGGCCATAGTATCCTTTTCCGCAAAATGACGGAATCAAGGAGGGATGTACATTCAATATGCGCTCCGGATATTCCTTGGTAAATTCTTCACTGAGAATGGACATAAAACCTGCAAGAACAATCAGATCAATATTGTAATTTGCAAGCTGTTTTTTGATGTTCTCCTCAAATGCAGCTTGCGATCCGGCACCTTTCCTTGTAATGATCTCAGTGGGGATCTGTGCCTTTGCAGCGCGTTCCAGCGCATAAGCTGAAGGATTATTGGAGATTACAAGGCATATTTCTCCGCTGGCAATCCCGTTGGTGCGCTGTGCATCAATCAAAGCCTGCAGATTCGTGCCGCCGCCGGAAACCAATACCGCAATCCGTGCCTTCTCCATATTTCTCCCTCCCGTTACAATCAACAGAATACAATTTTATCTTCGGAGGAAATAATCTTTCCTATCCGATAGGCATCCTCGCCTTGTGCTTCTAAAATATTCAGCGCTCTGTCGGCATCCGATTCCGAAACCACAATGCTCATTCCCACGCCCATATTAAAGGTGTTAAACATATCCCGTTCAGAAATGTTGCCGGTCTTTGCAATCAGATCAAAGATAGGCAAAACCTTTACGGCGCTTCTGTCAATTTCTGCGCCAAGACCGTCAGGAATACTGCGCGGTATGTTTTCATAGAAACCGCCGCCGGTAATATGAGAAATTCCCTTTACTGTAACCTGCTCCAAAAGCGCAAGAACAGATTTCACATAAATTTTCGTAGGTTCCAGCAGTGCCTCGCCCAGCGTTCTTCCGTTTAATGCATCCACCGGTTCGTTGAGATTGGCATTTTCAATGTCAAAAACCTTACGTACAAGGGAAAATCCGTTGGAATGAACACCGGATGAAGCTAAGGCAATTACCACGTCGCCTTCCTTCATTTTTTGGTTGTCAATGATTCTGGACTTATCCACAACGCCGGTGCAATATCCCGCCAAATCATAGTCCTCTTCCGGCATCATGCCAGGATGCTCTGCAGTTTCTCCGCCAATTAACGCACAGCCGGCGCGAACGCATCCTTCGGCAACGCCGCCAACAATCTCTGCAATCTTTTCCGGGAAATTCTTGCCGCAGGCAATATAATCCAGGAAAAACAGGGGCTTCGCTCCACAGCAAATAATATCATTGGCGCACATTGCCACGCAGTCAATGCCAATTGTATCGTGCTTGTCAAGCAGCATGGCAATTTTCAGCTTTGTGCCCACGCCGTCCGTTCCGGAAACCAACACCGGCTGAGAAATACCGGTCAGATCGAGTCCGAAACAACCGCCAAACCCGCCAACATCATCCAGACATTCTGCATTTTTTGTACGATTGATATGCTTTTTCATTAATTCAACAGATTTATAACCCGCTGTAATATCTACGCCTGCCGCGGCATAGCTCTCAGAAAAACTCTTTTCCGTCATGATATTCTCCTTATCATTACTCTTTACCGTTCCAGCAATAGGGGCAAAGCTTGCAGGGTTCAAGGCCAATGGCGTTTAGCACACCATCAATCGTTTGAAAGTCCAACGACGCAAACCCCAGTTTGTCACAGATCGCTTTGCGCATTGCTTGCCCCCGTTCCGAATCACCGTCAGCATACTCATCAATATGCTTCAGGCCTTCCTCTCCCTCCAGCTCCACGATCACCCGGCGGGAAAGTAATTCCATATCGCCGGTTGCGCGGGAAAAGTTCAGAAATTTACACCCATACATAATCGGCGGACAAGCAGAACGCATATGGACTTCCTCTGCGCCATTATCATACAAAAACTCAACAGTTTCCTGTAGCTGTGTGCCTCTGACAATGGAATCATCCACAAACAAAAGCTTCTTACCGACAATCAGTTCGTGGATGGGAATCTGCTTCATCTTGGCAATTTTCTTCCGGTCAGACTGGTGTGCCGGAGTGAAACTGCGCGCCCAAGTAGGCGTGTATTTTACAAATGCTCTGGCAAAAGAAACTCCGGCACGGTTGGAATATCCAATGGCGTGGGGTGTGCCGGAATCCGGAACGCCGCCGACATAATCAATATCACTCGTTCTGCCACGTTTCAAATCCAAGTCTGCAATAGACGCTCCGTTGCGGTATCGCATCGCCTCTACATTCACACCTTCATAGGTGGAAGACGGGTAGCCATAATAACTCCACAAAAATGCGCACATACGCATTTTGTCACCCGGCGCAGCAAGCTGTTGCATACCATCACAGGTAATTTCCACAATCTCTCCCGGGCCCAATTCTTTTACATCTTCGTAGCCAAGCTTGGTATAGGCAAAGCCCTCGAAGGAAACGCAGTAGCCATCCTCATTTCTACCGATCTGGACAGGAATTCTTCCCAACCGGTCGCGGGCGGCAATCAGCTTGCCGGTATCGGTCAAAATCAGGATGTTTGCCGTGCCCTCAATCACCGCTTGCGCAAACTGAATACCATCCTTAAAGTTATCTTTTTGATTGATCAAAGCCGCAACCAGTTCTGTGGAGTTAACTCGTCCGCCGGTCATCGCATCAAAATGGCCGGTACTGGAGGATAAATATTGCTCAATCAATGCGTCAGCATTGTTGATAATGCCAACGGTCGTGATGGCATAGGTGCCCAACCGGGATCGCAAAAGCATAGGCTGGGGATCTGTATCGCTGATACAGCCAATGGCAGATGTGCCGCGCATTTCTTCAAAAATATTCTCAAACTTAGTACGAAAAGGAGAATTTTCAATATTATGTATCTTTCTCTGCAATCCGATTTCTCTGTCGTAAGCGGCCATACCGCCCCGGCGAGTACCCAGGTGAGAATGATAGTCAACGCCAAAGAACACATCCACCATACAGTCGTGGCGTGATGCGATTCCGAAAAAACCGCCCATAGTATACTCCTTTAATCTAATTATGCAAAGAACAGCTTGTTCAAAGTCATGGGATCCACATACTGGCCGTCTTTGTATACACGCATATTGCCGGATGCAATTTCATCAATCAGCATAACATTGCCATCGGTGTCATATCCGAATTCGAACTTGTTATCGTACATATCCAGTCCTTTTTCCTTCAAATCATCTGCAACGATTTTTGTAATGGCCTGGGTCATGGCCTTCAGGTCATCATACTGTTCCCCGGTCATAACCCCCAGGTCAACAAGGCCATCTTTGGTAACCAACGGGTCACCTTTCGCATCATTCTTGAAAGTAGTTTCCACATAAGCAGGCAGATCTGCGCCTTCTTCCACATAATCAGAATAGCGGCGGAAGAATGAGCCAACGGCTTTATAGCGGCAAATCACTTCCAGACCTTTGCCAAACACCTTCGCAGGAAGAACCTCCATGGTAGTGTTGTTCAAATCCGCGCTGACATAATGGGTTCGGATGCCTGCGGCATTAATCTTTTCAAAAAAGTAGATGGACATACGCAGGTTCACATCACCAACGCCGTCAATCGTCAGACCCACAGAATTTTCGCCGGGATCAAACACACCGTCTTTACCGGTGCAGTCATCCTTGAACTTCAGCAGGTAGTTGCCGTTGTTAAGAGCAAAAACGTCCTTTGTCTTTCCGGTGTAAACAAGCTTCTTTTCCATAGTCAAATCTCCCTTTATGTATGGTTTTTTGTATAACACGAATTTACTGATTAAAGCTTAATGCAGCATCTTTTTCCATAACCTGAGCAGCATCTGCTGCCCGTTTTGCATCCAGCTTTGCGGCAAGCGCACTGTCTTCTACTGCCAAGATCTGCGCGCAAAGCAAGGCGGCATTGACTGCCCCATTAATCGCTACTGTTGCCACCGGAATACCGGAAGGCATTTGAACCGTCGACAAAAGAGCATCAATGCCGTCAAGCGCAGACCCCCTGCAGGGGATTCCAATTACAGGTAACGTAGTATTGGCGGCCACTGCGCCCGCCAAATGGGCGGCCATACCTGCGGCCGCAATGATTGCGCCAAAGCCATTTGCTCTGGCGTTCTGACTAAAGATACGAACCGCCTCAGGAGTTCTGTGGGCGGAGTAGATATGAACTTCATAAGGAATATTCAGGCCTTTCAGCGTATCCAGGGCCTTTTGGACCACAGGAAGATCGCTGTCGCTGCCCATTATAATTCCAATCTTCTTCATAAGTTACCTCCTTAAATGCAAAAAGAGCGCACTTAACCCTTGCCAGTTAAATGCGCCCAGACGGTCGGCATAAACATTCTTTGTTCCACTGTGGTGCTCCACATTTCCGTCAGTCGCAAAGAACGCCATAAATACATGAAAATAGTATCACGCGCGCAAACACGTGTCAAGGCAGATTCTGAGCAATTCTCCCTTTTGAATACTATTTGCGTCAGAACCCGCCTTAATTTTGTGAAACTTCATAATAAGGATAATGCTACCTGTGATAGATGCTTTTTGCCTCACAATACAGGCAACGGCATTCCCCTGTTTCATTGTCAGAAATCCTGAAAATTTGGTCCAATTCCTGTTCTACAGAGGATATGCAACGAGGATTCTTGCAGAAAAGCTCATTGACAATTATGTTCTCCGGCTGCGTCATCTGAATTCCCTGCTTAGCATCCTGTAAAAGCTTCAGAATCAGCGCCATACGCATATATTTCCCATTCAATGCCTGCCGGAAATACGCAGCTCTGGGGTCAGCATCCACCTTAACACTTATCTCGTTAACGCGAGGCAGAGGGTGCAGTACCCGCATCGTTTCCTTCGCCCGAGACATCTTGGATACATCCAGCACATAGCTGTCTTTTAATCGGGCATATTCCTCAGGATTGTCAAATCTTTCCCTCTGAATACGTGTCATGTACAAAACATCCAGCTCCGGAATGGCTTCTTCCAAGGATGTGGTTTCCACATATGTCATACCGTGCTTATCCAGCACTTCTGCTTTTATATATTCCGGGAGTCTGAGTTCTTCCGGAGAAATCAGCACAAATTTTACATTCTGATATCGGCTCATCGCCGCAAGCAACGAATGAACAGTGCGGCCATACTTCAGGTCGCCGCAGCATCCAATTGTCAAGCCGTCAAATCCACCGTTTTCCCGGTAGATTGTCAACAAATCCGCAAGAGTTTGGGTGGGATGACAATGCCCACCATCCCCTGCATTAATGACCGGAATTGTCGCATTTTGGGCTGCTACATACGGCGCGCCTTCTTTAGGATGGCGTATGGCCATAATATCTGCATAGCAAGAAAGAATCCTGGCTGTATCTGCCATACTTTCACCCTTGCTGGCAGAGGATGAGGATGCCTCGCTGAATCCAATAACACTACCACCCAATTCCAGCATCGCAGCCTCAAAGCTCAGCCGCGTACGGGTAGACGGCTCAAAGAATAGCGTAGCAAGCTTTTTACCCTTACAGGACTGTGCATATTTTTCGGGATTGTCGCTGATATCGCAGGCTGACAGAATCAGCTCATTCAGCTCTTCTACGGAAAAATCCGTAATATCTATTAAACTTCTCATACCTTCGCTCCATTGATGGCAAGGTAATTCTTAATACGGTTGACGTTTTCTGTATTCGCCGGATCTTCTTCCAGGTATGCGATAATATCATATACATCCACAACAGAATAAACAGGGAAACCAAACTCCTGTTCCACTTCTGCCATAGCAGAAAGCTCCGTCTTACCTTTTTCCTTCCGGTCGACCATTACAAACGTTGCAGCAACTTTTACGCCGTTCAGAGAGGAAAGGTTTGCCATGCTCTCTCGAATAGCAGTGCCGGCAGTAATCACATCTTCCACAATGATAACGTCTTCACCGGCCACAGGAACATAGCCTACAAAGATTCCGCCCTCACCGTGATCTTTCGCTTCCTTACGGTTAAAGAAGAAGGGAACATCCAGACCGCATCCGGCCAAAGCAACCGATGCAGAGACAGCAATGGGAATTCCTTTATATGCAGGTCCATACAGGACACATCTTTTGTTGCCGATTTTTTCCTGATATGCCTTTGCGTAAAATTCGCCAAGCCTGGCAATCTGTGCGCCGGTCTTAATTTCACCTGCGTTAATAAAATAAGGAATCTTACGTCCGCTTTTGGCAGTGAAGTCACCAAACTTTAACACACCCGCGCTCTGCAAAAATGCAATAAACTCTCTTTTGTAGCTTTCCATCAGGGGGTTCTCCTTTCAATCACAGAATTCCTCAACACACCGGTTGTAGGCAGCAACAGGATCAGAAGCAGCCGTAATGGGTCTGCCCACCACAATATAGTCTGAGCCAATGACTTTGGCCTGCGCCGGAGTCATAACGCGTTTTTGATCGCCCACCTCGCCATCTGCAAACCGTACGCCAGGCGTTACTGTCAAAAAGCTTGTTCCACAAACCTCGTGAACCTTTCCAGCCTCCAGCGGAGAGCAAACAATGCCGTCCAAACCGGCATCCCGGGCAGTTTTTGCATAATGCATAACCACCTGATCAATGGGCGCGTGGATCATGAGATCCCGCTCCATGCTCTCCTGATCGGTAGATGTAAGCTGAGTAACCGCAATCAGCAGAGGACGCGTTCCGTCAGGACGTGTCAATCCTTCCAGGGCTGCGCGCATCATAGCGCCTGTTCCGGCTGCGTGAAGATTACAAATATCCACATCCAATCCGGACAAAACCGCCATAGCTTTTTTTACGGTATTGGGAATATCATGAAGCTTCAAGTCCAGAAAAATCTTATGGCCTCTTGCTTTGATTTCCCGGACAATCGCTGGTCCTTCCGCATAAAACAGCTCCATACCGATTTTTACAAAGGGTTTCTTGTCCGTGAATTTATCCAAAAACGTGAATACCTGTTCTGCGCTGGAAAAATCACAGGCAATAATGACATCCTTTCCCATCACTTTGCACCTCCGATAATATCTCTAATATTTTCTATTTTGTATTGATCTAAAACGCCCGGAAGATCTTCAATGATCTGCTTGCACACATAGGGATTCACCAGATTAGCCGCACCAACTTCCACGGCTGTTGCACCGGCAAGCATCATTTCCACCACATCCTCGGCAGAACTGACACCGCCCATACCGATCACAGGAATTTTGACGGTGCTGGCAACCTGATATACCATACGAACCGCCACAGGGAAAATCGCCGGGCCTGAAAAACCACCCATTTTGTTGGCGATAATCGGCTTGCGCGTGCGTAAATCAATGCGCATACCAAGCATTGTGTTAATCAGGCTGATACCATCTGCGCCAGCATCCTCACAGGCCTTAGCAACAGAAACAATATCTGTAACATTAGGAGTCAGCTTTAAAATAACCGGCTTTGTAGTTACTTTTTTAACAGCCGCAGTAACCTGAGCCGCCGCGACCGGGTCAGTGCCAAAACTCATACCACCGCCGTGAACATTGGGGCAACTGATGTTTACTTCCAGCCAGCCCACCTGCGGTTGTTCGTTCAAAATCCGGCAGGTATCGGCATATTCATCCACGGAAAAACCGCTGACATTTGCCATAACAGGTTTATGGAAGCACTTTTTCAGTTTGGGCAGTTCCACAGAAACGACGCTGTCCACGCCGGGGTTTTGCAACCCTACTGCATTGATCAGACCAGCACTGCACTCCGCAATTCTGGGTGTCGGATTGCCAAATCGCGGCTGCCGGGTAGTGCCCTTGAAGGAGAAGGTACCAAGGCAATTAATGTTATACAATTCGCTGTATTCATAACCATAGCCAAATGTACCGGAGGCGGGAATAACAGGATTATCTATGGAAATCCCGCATAAATCAACGGTCAGTCTTCCCACAAGATCTCCTCCTTCCTCATAACCGGGCCTTCCTTACAAATCCGTTTATACCCGGTAAGTGTCTTGCAGGAGCAACCCATACAAGCGCCAAAGCCGCATCCCATTCTCTTTTCAAAACTCATCTGTCCTGATGTAACGGATGTTTTATAGACAGCTTTGAGCATCGGTTCGGGACCGCAAGTGTAAAAATAAGAATAGTCCAAATCACTTAACACATCAGTGACAAAGCCTTTTACGCCGTATGAGCCGTCCACAGTGGTAACATATACCTCACATCCCAGCGCCTTGAAAGCGTCCTCATAGAAGCATTCCGATGACGTGTTGAAGCCAAGGACAACCTGAACGTACTTTCCCTCTCGGCGAAGCTTCCTTGCCAACAGGTACATTGGTGGTACGCCAACGCCGCCGCCAAGCAAAACGGGGCGATAGCCGGATACCGACGTATCATAGCCGTTTCCCAGACCGGTAAGCACATCAAGTTTCCCAGCCTTCATCTGAGACATCTGTTTTGTTCCTTTGCCAACTACCTTATAAATCAGCGTCAGCAGGTTCCCGTTCACATCACATACAGAAATCGGTCTGCGTAAATACAGTCCATCCAATTGGATGTTTACGAACTGTCCCGGCGCGGTGATAGCGGTGGTATCCCCCTCTAGTACCATCCGGTAGACATTTTCCGTCAGCGCAGTATTCTCCTTTATCTCAAAAATCCCTTGCTTCATACTGTCTCCTTCAGGCATCGATGGTAGAAATGGTCAAAGTGGTCTCCTCCAAAACGTCCAAAAGCACCTTCACCGTATCCAACGCCGTAAAGATTGTCACATTGTTTTCTGTGGCAATTTTCCGGATCTGGTGGCCGTCATTGTCAGAGCCTTCCGAACCGGGTTCTTTGGTATTGATGACATAGGCAATGTGTCCTTGACGCAGAGCATCGGGGATCTCCTCGCTGCCTTCACTGATCTTGTTCAAAATATGCGTGCGAATTCCGTTGCTCTTAAGAAACTGCGCCGTACCATACGTTGCCTGAATGTTGAAACCAAGGTTATAGAAACGACGAATCAATGGCAGCGCTTCTTCCTTATCCTTGTCGGCAATGGTAGCAAGAACAGTGCCATAGTTCTGCAAATGCATACCCGATGCCTGCAATGCTTTATACAATGCGCGATTGAGCTTGTCGTCATAGCCAATCGCTTCGCCGGTAGATTTCATTTCCGGAGACAAATAGGCATCCAGTCCACGGATTTTATTAAATGAGAACACGGGTACTTTCACATACCAGCGCTTTTTCTCCTCAGGGTAAATATCAAAAATGCCCTGCTCTTTCAAGGTTTTCCCTAAGATAACCTCTGTAGCGATATCCGCCAGAGAGTATCCGGTCGCTTTGCTCAGGAACGGAACTGTACGGGAAGACCTGGGATTGACCTCGATAATAAACACGTTGTCATCTTTATCCACAATAAACTGAATGTTGTACAGTCCCACAATGCCAATACCCAAGCCAAGCTTTTTGGCGTATTGCAAAATGACACCCTTGACCTTGTCCGAGATGCTGAATGCAGGGTATACGCTTATAGAGTCACCGCTGTGGACGCCGGTACGCTCTACCAGCTCCATAATGCCGGGCACAAATACATTGATGCCGTCACAAATGGCGTCCACTTCCACTTCCCTGCCCTCAATATATTTATCAACCAGAACCGGCTTATCCTCATCAATTTCTACAGCCGTTTTCAAGTAATGCCTCAGCTGTGACTCGTTGGCGACAATCTGCATAGCTCTGCCGCCCAAAACAAAGCTGGGCCGCACCAGCACAGGATAGCCGATTTCCGCAGCGGCAGCAACTCCGTCCTCAATACGAGTCACAGCTTTGCCCTTAGGCTGAGGAATATTCAGTTCTTCCAGAATCTTTTCAAAACTGTCGCGGTTTTCCGCACGTTCAATCGCAGCGCAATCAGTACCAATGATTTTTACACCCCGCTCCATAAGGGGCTGAGCTAAGTTGATGGCAGTCTGACCGCCAAGGGATGCAATGACTCCCTCCGGTTTTTCAAAGGCAATGATATTCATCACGTCCTCCGGAGTCAGAGGCTCGAAGTACAGTTTGTCCGCCGTGGTATAATCTGTGGATACCGTTTCCGGATTGTTGTTGATAATAATCGCTTCGTATCCGGAGTTTTTGATCGTGGTCACCGCATGGACAGTAGAATAGTCAAACTCCACGCCCTGTCCGATACGAATAGGACCCGCGCCCAGCACAACAATCTTTTTCTTATTCGTCAGTCTGGATTCATTCTTGCCTGTGTATGAGGAGTAGAAATACGGAATATACGCACCTGTATGGCAGGTATCGACCATGCGGTAAACAGGATAAATATTGTTTTCCGCCCGCAGTTGATATACCTGCAGCTCCTTCCAATTCCACAGCTTGCCTATAAACTGGTCGCCAAATCCCATTGCCTTTGCTTCCCGAAGAATATCGGCATCACCCACACTCTCCTGAATACGGCGTTCCATTTCCACAATATTCTTCATGGCCTGCAGGAAATATCTTGTAATTTTCGTACAGTTATGAAGCTCATCGATACTATGATTGCGGCGCAGGAGCTCTGTAACCGCAAATACCGTATCGTCCTTAAATTCGTTCAGGTAGTCCTGAATCTCCGCATCAGACATCTTGCTGAACTTGGACATATACAAATGGCACACGCCGGTCTCCAGAGACCGGACAGCCTTCAGCAGGCACTCCTCCAGATTGGAACCGATACCCATAATCTCACCGGTGGCCTTCATTTGCGTACCCAAAGTATTGGGAGCAGTAGTAAATTTATCGAAGGGGAATCTGGGAAGCTTAGCAATCACATAATCCAATGCCGGCTCAAAAGCTGCATTGGTATTTGCAATTTTAATATCTTCCAGGGCCATACCAACGGCAATTTTTGCCGTAACCCGGGCAATGGGGTATCCGCTTGCTTTGGAGGCAAGCGCAGAGGATCGGGACACACGGGGATTGACTTCAATCAGAAAATATTCGCTGGAATTGGGATTCAAGGCAAACTGAACATTACAGCCGCCCTCAATTTTCAGCTCCCGAATAATCTTTATAGCGCTGTCCCGGAGCATTTTTTCGTCTTTCTTGCTCAAGGTCATAATGGGAGCAACCACCAGAGAGTCGCCGGTATGCACGCCCACCGGATCCACATTTTCCATACCGCAAATGGTAATCACGTGATCATGAGAATCGCGCATAACCTCAAATTCAATCTCTTTATAACCTTTAACGCTCTTTTCCACCAAAACCTGGTGCACCGGAGACAGCTTAAACGCATTCAGGCCGATGTCAACCAAATCTTCTTCATTGTAGGCAAATCCGCCACCCGTTCCGCCGAGGGTGAATGCCGGGCGAAGCACCACGGGATAGCCAATGCGCCCAGCAGCCGCCTTGGCCTCTTCAATGGAATAGGTAATTTCGGAGGGAATGGTCGGTTCACCAATAGACTGGCAGAGTTCTTTAAACATCTCTCTGTCCTCTGCCCGTTCAATGGATTCGCTACTCGTACCGAGCAGTTCAACATTGCACTCCCGAAGAACGCCTTTTTTTTCCAGCTGCATCGCAAGATTCAATCCGGTTTGTCCTCCAATACCGGGAAGTATGGCATCCGGGCGTTCATAGCGAAGAATCTTTGCGATGTATTCCAAAGTCAAAGGCTCCATATAGACCTTATCGGCAATGGCTGTATCCGTCATAATGGTTGCAGGATTGGAGTTGCACAAAACAACTTCGTAACCCTCTTCTTTCAGCGCAAGACAAGCCTGCGTGCCAGCATAGTCGAACTCTGCTGCCTGGCCGATAACGATCGGGCCGGAGCCAATAATCAGAATCTTTTTTAAGTCTGTTCTCTTAGCCATAATGATGCCTCCCATTTTGATTTGCGTACACGATGCGTCCATCACAGATCGTCAGTATACATTTTCCTCTTAATTTCCATCCTGTAAAGGGCGTTGCGAGTCCTTTCGACAGGAAACTATCCGGATCAACGGTAAACTCCTCGTTCAAATCCCACACCGTAAAATCCTTTCCCATCGGAATTTCAAAGCGCTTGCGGGGATTATCTGCCAGCAATGTAATTAACTTCTCAAGGGAAATGATGCCAGGCAGAACCAAATACGTATACAGCACAGAAAATGCCGTTTCCAATCCCACGATTCCAAAGGCGCTGCCGGATAGGCCTCTGGATTTTTCTTCTTCGGAATGGGGCGCGTGATCTGTTGCAATCATATCGATTGTTCCGTCCTGCAGACCTGCAATCAACGCCTGTGTATCCTCCTTGCCGCGAAGTGGAGGATTCATCTTAAATCTGCCGTCTTCCTGCAGAAAACTGTCATCCATCACAAGATAATGGGGCGCAGTTTCACAAGTCACGTTCAATCCCCTGCTCTTTGCCTCCCGGATGAGCGCAACGCTCTCTTTTGCGGAAATGTGGCATACGTGGTAGGCGCATCCTGTCTGCTCAACAAGTTGCAAGTCTCTGGCAATCTGGGCAAATTCACTTTCGCTGCATATTCCCTTATGCCCATGTTTTTTTGCATAATCGCCGTCGTGAATGTATCCGCCGCGCAGCAAGGAATTCACCTCGCAATGCGCCACGACAATCTTTCCCAACGCCTTGGCGCGGAGCATCGCCTGGCGCATAGTGTCCTCGTCCTGCACGCCCTTACCGTCATCGGAAAAAGCAATGGCATCCGGAGCCATGCCTTCTAAATCCGCAATTTGCTCACCTTTTTCCCCTACGGTAATTGCGCCATAAGGGTAAACGTGAACGCAAGCATCCCGTTCCACAATTTGTAACTGCTGGGCAAGACTTTCCCTGCTGTCCGGCACCGGATTCAGGTTTGGCATGGTGCATACTGCGGTATACCCGCCTGCGGCAGCCGCCTGTGTGCCGGTGCGAATGGTCTCTTTATAAGAAAAACCCGGCTCACGGAAATGCACATGCACATCACAGAAGCCGGGAAAAACCACGTATGGAAAATGGGGATAGTCTGCCAATGCCTCACAAGCAACGCTGTTAACCGAACAAAAATCCTCAGCAGAACAACCAATGGTTCGGATTAATTTCTCGCTGTGCATCATCATTCTTACCCCCTATTGCATTATCTGGGTTAGTATAGCACAGCGCGAATTATTTGTCAAATAGGAAACCGAAAATTCTTTTATTAATTCAGCAGTTCCTCAACATCCAAATCCCGGTAAGGATACATCCGTTTCCAACCGTCTGATGTCCTTTCCAGGCTGCTTCGATGGGCGGAAAGAAGTTTAACAATATCATATACATCAATCCATATTTCGTTATTGCTTTCTTTCTGGCTCTCATCAAATATAAGCTGCATTCCAAAATGTAAATGCACCTTTTCAATATTGTTTACATTTTCCTTGTCGGAATACCCCGTTCTGCCCATAAAGCCCAACAAATCCCCCGCCTGAACGATATCTCCTACCTGCAAATCCTTTGCGTATGGATGATCTTTTTGAAGATGCGCGTAATAATAATACCGCTTGGAGTCAAAGGAGCGCACACCAATTCTCCAACCGCCATACCGGTTCCATCCCATCGCCTCCACGGTACCGCCCTCCACCGCAACAATAGGTGTTCCCAATGACCCCATAATATCATTGCCCAAATGCTTTCGGGCAAATCCAAAAGATCGGTTGTTCCCGAAGTCTGCGCAGTGGCTGTAGCCATATCCGGCCGCAATGGGCGAAAACGCTTTTAGTCCATAGGACGGCATCCACTGTCCGTCAATTTCTATGGCGTAGGAGCCTAAAAATCCTCCCAGGGCAGCGTTAAAAGATTCCCGATAGTATGGATAATACCGGTATAGCTCTCCCAGAAGCTCTTCCAGGGATTGATCGCCTTTCAAATCTGAAACTGCCTTCTTTACAGATGAAAGACTGCATTTTCCGCCCGTTCGGCAAGCCGCAACCGATAAACTGTCTATCCACGAAATGTGCTTTTCTCTTTCATAAGACTGAATATCTGCATTCATGGCATAACGCAAAGATTCGTATGGAACCTGAAAATCCACCCATTTTATAGTGTCTGCCTGTACCGGAATACACAACAGCATCATCATATATAAGCATAAAACAATACGCCGTATCACATCCTTCACCTCACAGTTAGGGTGTGACACGGCATAAAAATCATTCTATGAAATTATTTCAAGTCCTGTCGGATGCCCTCCGCAATACGGTATATGTCTTCCATATTACGAATGGCCGATATCTGCTCCTTATAGTAATTGCTGTACGCAACGCCCCGCAGATACCACGCAAAGTGTTTCCTTGCCTCCAGGCAGGCAATATGCTCGCCCTTATCCTCATAGGCCAATTCAAACTGCCGTACGGCCGTATCCACGCGAACACAAAGGGGCGGTCTGACAAAGTCCTTGTCAGATTTAACAGCGGCGTTAATTTCTGCAAAAATCCATGGATCCCCAAAGGAAGCTCTTCCTACCATAAGTCCGTCCGCCCTCGTCCACTGAAGACATTTTTTTGCAGATTGACCATCTGTAATGTCACCGTTGGCAATCACCGGGATGGTAAGCTGCTCCTTAACCCTGGCAATAGAATCCCAGTCTGCCGTACCGGAATACAACATACTTCTGGTGCGACCGTGTACCGTCAGCATCGACGCGCCACGATCTTCCATCCGTTTGGAAAAATCCAAAATATTCAAAGACCCTTTATCCCAACCAAGACGGCATTTCACTGTGACCGGAACATCTACTGCAGAAACAACAGACGCAACAATTTTCTCTGCAAGGTCAGGCGTTCGCATCAGGCCGCATCCGTCACCGGAGTTGGCAATCTTGGGCATCGGGCACCCCATATTGATGTCAATAAAATCGCAACCGGAAATCTCCAATGCAAGGCGAGCCGACTGCGCCATAATATCCGGGTCATTTCCAAAAATCTGTGCGCCGCAAATGCTTCCTGTGTTTTTTCGCAGAAGCGCGGCGCTTTTCCTGTCCTGATACACCAGCGCACGGGATGATACCATTTCTGTAATGGTTAAATCAGCGCCCAATTCCGCACAAATTGTTCGAAACGCCCAGTCCGTTACCCCAGCCATGGGTCCCAACGCAACCGGCATATTGAGCTTTAATGAACCAATTTGCATCCCGTTCACCTCCGTTTGGAGGCATTATACCACGCAATACACTTTTACGCAAGCTACAAGCTCAATATACTGAACAGCCATAAAGCGCCCATTATGGATGCTCCAATACCTATCCCCCAAAACATAATCTTTGCAGAAAACTGTTCTTTTGTTTTCGGCTTCGTATTCGCGATCTTCTGAGCTTCCCGCAGAAGCTCTTCATCGGTCAGCGCTTTTTGTCCGTCTCTCAGAATGAAAATCGCCTGTTCAAACAGATCCGGTTCGGGTGACTTTACCAGAATTACCTGCTTTGAAACGCCTTTGACCATTGTATTTCCTCCTGTTATCTGAAAGTTCTTATACACTCACGCAAAAAATCATAACCAAATGTATATTTTTTCATACCGGAATGAAATTGCAGACAAATTATCTTGCAATTTGCTGGAAATACCTATATAATATTTAAAACAAACACAGAAAGGCGGCGTTTTATATGGATCAAATGCAAAACAATGAATCCAGGCCGGTAAATCCCCGGCGCAGAAGACGCTCTCAAATGGAAATCTTCAAGGAGTCTTATCTGCCGGTAGCCATAGCTGGTCTCGCTTTGGTCTTGATTCTTGTTTTTATAGTCGGCGCAATCACCCGCGCTGTTCAGGAAAGCAACCAGGCGCGGCAGGATGCTATTAACGCCTCCATTGCTGCTGAAGAAGAGGCACGGAAGCTTGCGCAGGAAGTTGAAGACTTACTGCGTATCTCCGCGGATTTTGCCGCTGATTACGATTATTCCAGAGCAATTACTGTTATTGACACCTTCACCGGCGATATCACAAAATATACCCAGCTTTTGGAACGCCGTGCTGAATACGAAGCTGCTCGGGACAGCCTTGTCCCCTGGGATGACCCTAATAAAATTGTAAACCTCTCCTTCCAGCTGTTGATTGCTGATCCTGCGCGGGCATTTGTGGATAAGAACTATGGCACATCCTATAACCGAAACTTTGTTACCACAGATGAATTTGAGGAGATCCTGTATCAGCTCTACGAAAACGACTACGTTCTGGTCAGTCTGGACGATTTCATCGCAGCAGAAACGGCTGAGGATGGCGCTGTGGTATACAGTGCTAAGACCATTTACCTGCCCGAGGGTAAAAAGCCCCTGGTGCTGACGCAAACCCACGTTAATTACAACACCTTTATGATTGACAGCGACGGCGACAAGTTGCCCGATGCGGGCGGTGCCGGCTTTGCAAGCAAACTTGTACTGGATGACAACGGTGAATTAACCAATGAAATGGTAGACAGCACCGGTCAGACCGTTACCGGAGCCTACGATTTGGTGCCTATCCTGAACGCCTTTATTGACGAGCACCCCAGCTTCTCTTACAAAGGCGCAAAGGCAATCATTGCCGTAACCGGTTACGACGGACTGTTTGGTTACCGCACCAACCCCGCCGCAGAATCCCGCTTAGGTGCTGATGCCTATCAGGCTGAAATTGAAGGCGCCAAAAAGATTGCAGAAGCGCTTCGCGCTGACGGCTATGATATCGCTTGCTATACCTACGGAAATGTGGCATATGGCAAATATACCCTTACACAAATGAAGGCAGATTTAAATAACTGGACAAACGAGGTAGTACCTATCCTTGGAGATGTGGATATTATCGCCTTTGCTCAAACCAGTGATATTGCCGGCAACGGCACCTATTCCGGAGATAAGTTCTCCACCTTATATAATGCCGGCTTCCGCTACTTCCTTGGCTTCTGTTCCGACGGTTATCCCTGGGCAAGTGTCCAGACCTCTTATGTCCGTCAGGCGCGTATTTTGGTCACAGGATCCAATATGAAATACCATGCAGACTGGTTCTTCAATCTATTTGATCCTTCCACCATCTTAGACAGCATTCGCGGAAGCATTCCAAAATAACTCTTTTGCGCCGGGCAAACGCCCTGCGTAATTTTCAAAAAGACACTGCGACGCAACTTGCGCCGCAGTTTCTTTTTATGATTAATTTTCTCCGCGCAGTTCGATGATTTGATCGCGCAAAATTGCAGCATATTCGTACTCCATCATACGCGCCGCTTCCTTCATCTGCTTTTCCAGCCTTGCAATTTCCTTTTCTTTCTCTGCGCGAGTCATTTTGATTCCGGCTCTACCCTTCCGCTCGGCTGTGGGGGCGGAAATTTCTATCAATTCCCGGACAGATTTGCGGATTGTCTTGGGGATGATGCCATTTTTCTCATTGTATGCATTCTGAATCCGGCGACGGCGTTCAGTTTCATCTATGGCTGCGCGCATAGATGGCGTAATATTATCCGCATACATAATTACTTTGCCACCGGCATTACGCGCAGCGCGACCGATTGTCTGAATCAGACTTGTTTCTGAGCGAAGGAAACCTTCCTTATCTGCGTCCAAAATCGTAACAAGGCTTACCTCGGGAAGGTCAAGTCCTTCACGTAAAAGATTAATGCCTACAAGTACATCAAATTTTGCCATGCGCAGGTCACGAATGATCTCCATCCGTTCCATCGCTCCTATATCCGAGTGCATATAACGCACTCGAATCCCAAGCTTTTGCAGATAAGCGGTTAAATCCTCTGCCATTTTCTTGGTTAGCGTCGTCACAAGAACCCGCTCGTCTTTTGCGCTTCGCTCCTTAATTTCTCCCACCAAGTCATCAATTTGTCCTTCGATGGGGCGAACCTCCACTTCCGGATCAAGCAAGCCGGTCGGCCGAATCACCTGCTCAACGGTCTGCGCGGAGCGGGTCTGTTCATATTCCGCAGGTGTAGCGGAAACATAAATTACCTGATTAAGCTTATCGTTGAACTCTGTGAAATTCAAAGGGCGGTTATCATAAGCAGAAGGCAAACGAAAGCCGTAATTGACCAGCGCATCCTTACGGCTTCTGTCGCCTGCATACATGGCTCTGCACTGAGGTAATGTCACATGACTTTCATCCACAAACAGGAGAAAATCCTCTGGGAAATAATCCAGCAAAGTCGTCGGCGGTGTGCCCGGCTCACGGCCCTGAATAATCCTGGAATAGTTCTCAATTCCGGAGCAGAATCCAATCTCCGTCAACATTTCCAAATCATAATTCGTGCGCTGAGCAATCCTTTGCGCTTCCAGAAGTTTATCCTGTGCCCGAAAGTAATCCACCTGCCGGTCACATTCAAGTCGAATCTCCCTCATAGCCCGTTCCAGTTTCTCCCGGGATGCTACATAATGACTTGCAGGGTATATGGCCACATGATCCACAAAACGTTCCGCCAATCCGGAAACGGCATTGATTTCAGAAATGCGGTCAATTTCATCTCCAAAAAATTCCACACGAATGGCTCGTCCTGTCCAGTAGGCAGGATATACTTCTAAAGTGTCGCCACGTACGCGAAACTTATTCCGGGAAAAATCAATGTCATTGCGTTCGTAACGAATCTCTGTCAGTTTCCGAAGAATTTCATCCATCGGTCGCTGCTGTCCGACCCGCAGAGAGATAACCATACTCTTATAATCAATAGGATCACCAAGCCCGTAAAGGCAGCTTACCGACGATACCACAATAACATCCCGACGTTCAAACAAGGCGGAAGTTGCACTGTGACGAAGCCGGTCAATTTCCTCATTCACCGCAGAATCCTTCTCGATATACGTGTCCGTATGGGCGATATATGCCTCGGGCTGATAATAATCGTAATAGGAAATGAAGTATTCCACCGCATTGTTGGGAAAGAACTCCCGAAATTCCGAGCACAACTGCGCGGCCAATGTTTTATTATGGGCCAACACAAGGGTGGGACGGTTAACCTGCGCAATAACGGATGCCATAGTAAATGTTTTTCCTGAGCCGGTAACACCCATCAACGTCTGTTCCCGCAATCCCAGATTTACCCCATTTACAAGCGCCTGAATGGCTTCCGGCTGATCACCGGACGGTTTAAATTCCGAAGTAAGCTGAAACATATTCATCGTTATGGCCTCCTATCTCCAGATTTACGGATCGCAGCTCCCGCACGGTGAATATCCGGATTCCATCAATGCAGATCTGGTACCGGTATACTCACTGCGATTTTCTTCCTTGATATTATCTGCCAAAGCACAGGAAGTATCGTGAAATTTTTTGGAATTGGTGTTCAGTATGTATGTGGCAGTTTTGTCTGTGGGCGCGCTCTGCTGTGCCTGCTTGCTGTATCCGGTGGCATAGTCAATCTCCACACCCGGTTGAGAGTTATATACATACACATTAAAACAGATACCGTCGCCCTTATCCTCCACAGAGAAACCTTCCATCTGTACGCCCCGCGCAACCAACTCATCTTCTATAAAAATCGGGGTAACGCGATACAGCACGTGGTTTCCGGTTTCTCTTATGTAGTCAGCCACAAGGTTTTCAAAGGGCAGCATGCCCTCCACATTCATGTAACGTGTTCCTGTAATTAGGTTGCATTCATTTGCATTTTCTCCTGTTAACTGGAAACCAATCAGATGGCATCGGTTATACAAATACCTTCCGTCTACAAAATCATATTTGACGGTCTGCCAACCGGAGGGTTTAATCTGGCCAATACTTTCGCGGTCTTGGGTAGGCATCAGATCCTTGCCAATGCAAGCCATCGCGTATCCGCACCGATTTAACCTGTCTAAAGAAGAATAATATTCAAAGGACCTTGTAGTATAGTCCGACTCAGAAAACGAAGGTTGATTGTTGTCAACAATCACATAAGGATTACCGGTAAATTCCGGAACATTGGTCACAGAATCACTGTACACCGGCTCCTGCTCCTTCGGCGCAAAAAACGCGCCGGCAATTACCGCAACGAGCATTATAACCGCAATCACCAGTTTTGTGTTGCCCATCTTCACAGTGAATAAACCTCCTGGGTAATTATATCGTGAGAATTCCCCGAAAACTGTTTAATGCCTGTCAACACTCGGTTGCCAATCACATCATTGGGAAAATGCATATCTGCTGGATATACTCGATTCCAGCGATAGATGATAATGTCCTCAATTTCTGATGCATAAGGAGTTACATCTGCATTTTCCACAAAGCAATATGCTCCTTTTTCCCCGTATGACAGAAAATTCTCGTCTACGCAAATAGTATTCGCAGTATCCGCAAAAAGTTTCTCCGAATACGCATTCATCCAAAGCGGTTGCGTTCCGATATCTTTCAAAATGTGGTCTACCACTGCGCGGTCGCGGCTCTGTCTTCGGCCGTTAAATGTCATGCCGTTTTTGTCATCCAAACATAAAATTATATGCATAACAGGCTCCTTTACCTTGGCAATGCAGCGATTGGGCGATAATATCCGGACTGCGCCATGGAAACATAATCATCGGCCGTGATAACCAAATGGTCAACCAGGCAAATATCCACGCCTTCCAATGCTTGGGCAAGCCGGTATGTAGTCTGTACATCGTCGTTGGAGGGCAAAGCAAGTCCGCTGGGGTGATTATGAGCAAGAATCACAGAAGTAGCATTGTCGGCAAGGGCCATTTCTACAATCCTGCGAATAGGAACACTTGCCGAGTTAACACTTCCCTCTCCCACCAAAGAACACGATAGCACTTTGCATTTGGCATCCAAACTCAGGAGATACACCATTTCATTACGTGCTTTTTTAAAATATCTCGTCATAAAACTGCCGTATTCATCCACGGTGGATACAATTTTCTCCTGATGGCTGGCGCGTTCGTAGTATCGTTCCACTGCAGAGTGCAAAGATAAAAATGTGGAAACATTTTTGCCAATGCCCGGTACTTTTTCAAGTTCAGACGGGGTAGCATCCAGCACATTAACCAATGACCCAAACCGATCCAGCAGCCTGTGCGCAAGCTCGTTGGTATCTTTTCGGGGAATACAGTAGAACAGCAGGAGCTCCAAAACATACAGCTCCTCAAAATTATCCAGGCCTTCTTTACGGAAGCGTTCTTTTAATCTCTCCCGATGACCGCTGTGAATGGACATAATTTCACCTCATGTGTGATAAAAATCTTGCTATTTTTAAAATATGCGTTAGAATAGAGACAGAAGCACTGTCGAATTTTGTCGAATAATGATTTTACAAAATCGGAGCATCCTATGCCGGGAGGGGTGATATCGTGAATAAGTCTAATAATAGCTTTGAACTGCTCGAGATGATGGATCGTCCCGGGTTCTTTGTACAAGACGGAAAAATCGTCTATGCAAATATCGCCGCCCGTCAGCTTATGATTGACATTGATACAGATATCAGCCGTTTGCTTCTGACCGGCAAGCAGGAGTATGCGGATTACATCGGAGGAAACCTTTACCTGACGCTTCAGGTTTCCAATACGGTGTACCGCGCCTCCGTCAGCAGAGTGGACAATCTGGATCTTTTTCTTATTGAGCACGCGCCTGAGCAATCTGAGCTGCAGGCATTGGCACTGGCGGCAGCCCATCTGCGTTCGCCTTTGTCCGAGGTTATGAATGCAGCCGAGGAATTAGCAGAAGGTTCCGACTGCCCTCAAATGCAGCAGATCAATCACGGTCTGTTCCGTCTGCTGCGGATCGTGGGTAATATGTCTGATGCCGCCCAGATGCCGGGAATGAAATCTTATCTGTCCACCCAGGACATTTGTGCTGTCTTTTATGAAATTCTTGAGAATGCGCAAGCCCTTCTCTCCAGCAAGAATATCCGACTGGATATCACCGTTCCGGACAAGAGCATTTATATGTTGGCTGACAAAGAGGCCTTGGAACGGGCTGTATATAATTTGATATCCAATGCTGTCAAGTTCTCTCCCCGCGGAAGCGCTCTGCAAGCCAGAGTGGAGCGAAGCGGTTATCTGCTTTACTTCACAGTTTCCGCTACGTCAGAATCACCTTTGCCCGCCAATATTTTCACGCGCTATCTTCGTCAGCCAAGCCTTGAGGACAACCGTACCGGTCTCGGACTTGGTATGGTCCTCGTCCACAGTACTGCCTCAGCTCACGGCGGAACCGTTCTCGTTGAGCAGACTGCTGAACGCAAAATACGCGTAACGATGACAATGGAAATACGCAATGGTGAGTCTGTGGTTCGCAGTAATCTCCTTAGACCGGATGTATACGGCGGACGAAATCAGGCGTTGGTTGAACTGTCAGACGTTCTGTCCAAAGAGCTATATAACGGAAAATACTGATCCTCTGCCGGGTGCGTTGCACCCGGCAGTTTTTTACAGGTAGCGTTTCAAATACTGTCCGGTATAGCTTTCCGGAACTTCCGCAACTCTTTCCGGAGTGCCGCAGGCAACTACATAACCGCCCTCATCGCCGCCCTCAGGACCCAGGTCAATGATATAGTCTGCTGTTTTTATAACATCCAAATTATGCTCGATTACAAGCACCGTATTGCCTGCATCCACAAGCTGCTGCAGCACATCAATCAATCTGTGCACATCCGCAGCGTGCAGTCCTGTAGTAGGTTCGTCAAGCACGTAGATGGTTTTGCCTGTGGATGCACGGGCAAGCTCTGTAGCAAGCTTCACGCGTTGCGCCTCACCGCCGGACAGGGTCGTGCTGGATTGACCCAGCCTGACATATCCCAGTCCCACATCCACAAGCGTCTGCACTTTATGGCGTATTTTCGGCAGATTATCAAAAAACTCCAGAGCCTCATCTGCCGTCATATCCAGCACCTGCGCGATATTTTTTCCTTTGTATTGCACTTCCAGCGTTTCCCGATTATATCTCTGGCCGCGGCAGACTTCACAGGGAACATAGACATCCGCAAGAAAATGCATTTCAATCTTGACCATACCGTCGCCGCTACAGGCCTCACACCGTCCGCCCTTAACATTGAAGGAGAACCGGCCAGGTCCGTATCCACGCATCTTGGCATCCGCCGTGGAGGCAAACAAATCCCGGATGTCATTAAATAACCCCGTATAGGTGGCAGGATTGGAGCGCGGAGTGCGTCCGATAGGACTTTGGTCAATATCGATCACTTTATCCAGATGCTCCATGCCTGTAATGCTCTTGCAGGTACCCGGTCGGATTCTCGCATGATTCAATCGGCCCAGCAGACTCTTATTCAATACCTCGCCGACCAGGCTGGACTTTCCGGATCCGGAAACACCTGTAACACAAGTAAGCGTTCCCAAGGGTATAGACACATCAATTTCTTTCAGATTATTTTCAGATGCGCCGTTTACGCATAGTCTTTTGCCATTACCTGTTCTTCTTGACGAAGGAACAGGAATTTTCTTTACACCGGACAAATACTGTCCGGTAAGAGATTCCGGCGTATTCAGAATATTATCCAGGCTCCCCTGCGCCACAATATGACCGCCATGGCATCCCGCGCCCGGACCAACGTCAACAAGATAATCCGCAGTGCGAATAGTATCCTCGTCATGTTCCACAACAATCAAGGTGTTTCCCAGGTCGCGCAGACGGAAAAGCGTTTGCAAAAGCCTATCATTATCCCGCTGATGCAATCCGATGGATGGCTCATCCAGAATATACAAAACACCTGTCAGTGAGGAACCGATTTGTGTTGCCAGACGGATGCGCTGGCTTTCACCGCCGGAGAGTGTTCCCGCAGTACGGGATAAGGTCAAATACTCCAAACCCACATCTGCCAGGAAAGACAGTCTCGACTTAATTTCCCGGACAATCTGCTCGGCTACAAGTGCCATATTCCCTTCCAGGTGAAGCTGATCCATAAATTTCAGCGCCTGTCGGATACTCATCTTACATAGATCCATAATGCCTATGCCCCCCACGGTTACTGCGCGGGCAATTTCGCTCAGGCGATCGCCGTGGCAATGGGGACAGGGCGCTGTTGACATACATTCTTCCAACTCTTTTCTGGCCGCATCGAACTGGGTTTCCCGAAAACGGCGGTTGATGTTGTTCAGAATTCCTTCAAACGGCTGTTCCAGCACACCCATACCGTTACCGCGATTGTATGTCATCCGCAGTTTCTCCCCTTTTGTGCCATGGAGAATGACTTCCATCGCGTCCTGCGAAAGGGAATTGACCGGATCCGTAAGCGAGAAATGATACTTTTGTGACAAAGCCTCGAAATACATACGGAAAATGGAATCCGTCCTTGCATTGCACCAGCCGGAGGCCTGAATAGCTCCGTCAAAAATAGACTTCGTCTTGTCCGGAATCACCAAATCCACATCGGGAATCAGCTGAAAACCCAGGCCTGTACAATGCGGGCATGCACCTGCAGGATTATTGAAGGAAAACATTCGGGGCTCCAGCTCGGATAAGCTGATGCCGCAATCCTCACAGGCATAATTCTGGGAGAAGCTCATTTCCTCCTGAGAATCCGGCAGATAAATCAGGACAAGTCCGCCAGAGTGGTTGCAGGCAGTTTCGATGGAATCCGCCAAACGGCGGCGTTGGCCTTCCCGAATAACCAGGCGGTCCACCACAAGCTCAATATTATGTTTAAGATTTTTTTCCAGCTTAATCTGCTCATTCAAATCGTACAGAATTCCATCTACACGAACCCTGGCAAAGCCGGCTTTACGGGCGTCTTCAAACACCTTGACGTGCTCGCCCTTTTTACCGCGAATAACCGGAGACAATACTACAAAACGTGTGCCTTCCCCTATCATCTCAACGCGGTCCACAATCTGGTCAATCGTTTGGCGGGCAATTTCTTTTCCGCACTTAGGACAGTGGGGTACACCTACCCGCGCCCATAAAAGACGAAGGTAGTCATAAATCTCGGTAACCGTACCAACCGTGGAGCGGGAATTCTTGGAGGTTGTTTTCTGGTCAATAGAAATTGCCGGAGAAAGGCCGTCAATAGAGTCCACATCCGGCTTGTCCATCTGTCCCAAGAACTGACGTGCATAGGAGCTCAGGCTCTCCACATATCGCCTTTGGCCCTCTGCAAAAATAGTATCAAACGCCAAGCTGGATTTTCCCGAGCCGGATAAACCTGTAAATACAATTAGCCTGTCTCTGGGAATGGTCAAATCAATATTTTTAAGATTATTCTCTCTTGCGCCTTTAATTCGAATTTCATTGTTCATTTCTCGTCACCCACTCATTTTTCGTATCCTATATTATACCACGCAATCCTGCATAACACAAGCTAAATTTCAAACATAATTTCGTCTTGCCTTCTCCGCCACGGAAGGATTACCCATTGGATGTTTTGTCCAAAGAAAAGATGATACGGTAGAGGAAATTAGTTGTTATTTCTTTGAAATGCGTGTTGCATTTTCTCCGTCTCAAGTGTTATAATAGCTTTGAATGCTACCGTGCTATATTGCAGCTAAAAAAAGATAAAAAGTGAGGTACATCCGCTATGATCGCATACGGAGACAACATAAAAATCTTCTGCGGCAATTCTAATCGCGCTTTTGCCGAAACTGTGTGTAAAGAATTGGGCCTGACTTTGGGAAAAAGTACGGTTTCCACATTTTCCGACGGTGAGGTATCCGTCACATTGGATGAAACCGTGCGCGGCGCAGACGTATTTTTAATCCAATCCACCTGCAAACCCGTCAACAACCATCTGATGGAATTACTGGTTATGATCGACGCATGCCGTCGCGCCTCTGCCGGTCGAATCACCGCCGTAATTCCTTACTTCGGCTATGCCCGTCAGGACCGCAAAGCCAAGAGCCGCGACCCCATCTCCGCCAAGCTCGTGGCGAATATGCTCACCGCCTCCGGCGCTGACCGGGTACTGACGATGGATCTGCATGCTGCACAGCTTCAGGGATTCTTTGACATTCCCGTGGATCATCTGCTGGGAAATCCCACGTTCGTAAAGTATTATTTGAACAAATTCCCTGAGGATGTGTACAACCACGATGAATTTGTTGTTGTCTCTCCCGATGTTGGCTCCGTTGGACGTGCCCGCGCTTTTGCCGCCAAGGTACATATGGGCCTTGCAATTGTGGATAAGCGTCGCCAAAAAGCAAACGTTTGTGAAGTAATGAATGTCATTGGCGATGTCCGGGGCAAGACCTGTATCCTTTACGACGACATGATTGATACCGCCGGTTCTCTGTGCAATGCGGCGCAGGCCCTCGTGGAAGTAGGCGGTGCCAGAAAGGTATATGCCTGTGCCACTCACGGAGTTTTATCCGGCGCTGCATTTGACCGCATCAGCAACAGCGTAATTGAGGAAGTTGTGGTGCATAATACCATCCCTCTTCCCGAAAACTGTGGCTGCAGCAAAATCAAACTTCTGGATGTTGCTCCCATTTTTGCCCGCGCAATTGCGCATATTCATGGCGGCACTTCCATCGCAGACCTGTTCTAAGCTGTGTTTGGTAAGAATAAGGAGACCTGGCTGATCGTCGGGCTGGGCAATCCAGGGAAAGAATATGCCCACACAAGGCATAATTGCGGATATATGGCAATTGATCTTCTGGCGCAGGAGCTTGGTTGCAAAATTGACAAGGGTAAGTTTCAGGGAATATACGGCCAGGTGAACCGCAACGGCAAACGCCTGTTCCTGCTGAAGCCTCTGACATATATGAATCTGTCCGGCCGCTCCGTCATACAAATGTCCTCTTATTACAGCATTCCCCCTCAGAATATTATTGTTCTATTTGACGACATTTCGCTTCCTCCCGGCCGACTTCGTATCCGGCAGGAAGGTTCCGCCGGAGGGCACAACGGAATCAAGTCCATTATCGAGCATCTGGGCAGTCAGGATTTCCCCCGCATCAAAATTGGCGTAGGGGCAAAGCCTCACGCAGACGCGAATCTGGCGGATTGGGTTTTATCCGGTTTTACAGACAGTGATGAAAAGGCCCTTAATTTTGCTCTGAAAAACGCGTCAGACGCTACGCTTGCCATCATAGATGAAGGCGTCTATTGCGCGGCAAACCGTTTTAACGGCTCTCATCCAGAATAACATATTATGCAATAAAACCACGGAAAGGGGGGCTGCTTCTCCCTTTCCGCGTTCTCACGTGGAGCGAAAAAACTATGGAAAGGCGAAGATTTGCATGGATCATCTGATATCTTTTCTGAATTCATTGCCGGACTACCGCTCTGTTTTGTCGGAAATTCAGAATACGGATTGCATCGCAATGTCCGGCATTGGTCAAATTTGTAGAAGTCATTTATTGGCCGGTTTGCAAATCCACACCGGGCGTCCTGTTGTTGCGATCTGCCAGGACGATATTTCCGCCAAGCGACTTTGTGAGGATTTGCAGGCATTCATGGGCGTGCCGGTCCCGGTACTTCCTGCTCGGGAACTAACGCTGTATGAAAGTGCGGTTGCTTCCCGGTCATGGGAACAGAAGCGTCTGCGTCAATTCTATGATCTGTATTCAGGGAATTCCAAAATTCAAATTATGTCCTGGGATTCTATGAGTCAGCGCACCATTCCCCCTTCCGTTCTGCATGAGGCATCCTTTTCCTTAGAAGTAGGTAAACAATATGCTTTGGAGGAACTGACAGAAAAGCTGTCTGTTGCCGGATACAGCCGGTGCGGTATGGTTGAGGGGCCTGGTCAATTTGCTGTGCGTGGCGGAATCGTAGACATCTATTCCCCTGCTTCTGATCGTCCCGTACGGGCAGAGTTTTTCGGCGATGAGCTGGACACAATGGGGTATTTTGACCCAGTTTCTCAAAGAAGAACAGAGAATACTGACACGATCGTGGTCCTTCCGGTTGGCGAAACCCAGCCTCATTTGCATACACGCGGGCTGGCTGGGCTTTGCGAGGATCTCCAAAAACTAATTGCAACACAAAAACGAAGAAAGCATATTCATGAGGCATTAATCAAAACTCTGGAAAAGGACCTGAATAAATACGAAAACAACCTTTCCAATTCTGCCTCCGACCGGTATATGGCCCTGATCTATCCGGAATTTGCCACTGCTTTTGACCATATTCCAGCAGATAGTATTGTTGTCCTGTGTGACCAGGGAAATCTGCGCCGCACAGCGCGCACCAAAATAGAAGAAATGGGTATGCAGCTGGATAATATGTTGCAGGCAGGCTATCTTGCGGGAGAATTGTGCGATTTTGTCTACCAATGGGAAGATTTCTGCAAAAAATTACCCGGGCGGACTGTTATATATATGGATACCTTTGCAGGCTCTGCATACCCGGAAGCGTGTCCGCCCAAAGCGATGCATGCCATCACCGCCAAACAGTTGCCCGGCTACGGCGGAAATTTGGATGCAGCCGCACAGGATTTGAGCCACTATCAGCGCATTGGTTTTTCAAGTCTTGTATTATGCGGCAGCCGGAACCGCGCGCAGCTTCTGCAGGAACTCCTCACAGATAAAGGTATTCGCGCTTCTTTGTGTATTCCCTTAACCGGTTTGCCGGAACCCGGCCAAATTTATCTTGCGGATAAAACATTACCTTATGGTATGGAATATACCGATTCCCGTCTTGCAGTTCTCACAGAAGGTCAACTGATTGCCAGGACGCACCCCGTACGAAAAGCCAAGAAATCTGCTACCAACCGCCAGAAACTTAGTTCCTTTACCGATCTGACACCCGGTGATTTGGTTGTTCATGAAAACTATGGCATCGGAAGATTTGTTTCGATGGAACAGATCAAGGTGGACGGTGCCGTTAAGGATTATGTAAAAATTGCCTACCAGGGTTCTGATACGCTGTTCGTTCCCGCTACTCAGCTTGATTTGGTCAGCAAATACATCGGCGGCGGTGAAGAATCCAATATTCGCCTGAACAAAATTGGAACAGATGCCTGGCAAAAAACCAAATCGCGTGCAAGAAAAGCTGCCAAAGATATGGCCAGCGAACTGATTGCGCTGTATGCTGCGCGAAAACGGCAGGAAGGCTTTGCTTTTGCCGCTGATTCCCCCTGGCAAAAAGAATTTGAAGATAATTTCCCCTATCCGGAAACAGAGGATCAACTGCGTTGTATTGCTGAAATAAAGAGCGATATGGAGTCTCCCATTCCTATGGACCGACTTCTTTGCGGGGATGTGGGCTTTGGAAAAACCGAGGTTGCCCTGCGAAGCATTATGAAAGCGGTTATGGACGGGAAGCAGACTGCTATTCTGGTCCCCACAACCGTTCTGGCGCAACAGCACTATCAGACCGCGCTTTCCCGATTCCGTGGTTTCCCTGTAAACATTGATGTGTTAAGTCGCTTCCGCACTCCCAATCAGCAAAAAATTACGCTGCAGAATCTGCGAGCAGGACAAGTGGATCTGATTATCGGAACACACAAGTTGCTCCAAAAACATGTGGAATTTAAAGATTTGGGCCTGTTAATTGTTGATGAAGAACAGCGCTTTGGTGTCAGCCACAAAGAAAGGCTGAAGGAACTTTCCAAAGGAGTGGATGTACTGACTCTTTCTGCAACTCCTATCCCCCGCACCTTAAACATGGCACTGTCCGGAATTCGGGATATGTCTACTATTGAAGTCCCTCCGGCAGATCGTTATCCGGTGCAAACCTTTGTGCTAGAACATTCCAATGATATTTTGGACGACGCAATTCGGCGGGAAGTAGAGCGTGGCGGGCAGGTGTACTATCTGCACAATCGCGTGGAAACCATTGACCAGTGCGCTGCTGCGCTGAAAAGAAGAATTCCCGGTCTGCGTGTGGCTGTAGCTCACGGAAAAATGGGCGAGGATGCTCTTAGCGACGTGATGCAATCTATGGCTGACGGCGAAATCCAAGTGCTTGTTTGCACCACCATTATTGAAACCGGACTAGACATCCCCAATGTCAACACATTAATCATTGAGAATGCCGACAGATTCGGCTTAAGTCAACTTCATCAGCTTCGCGGACGCGTGGGCCGTTCTACCCGCAGAGCCTATGCCTATCTGACCTACCGGCCTGATAAGGCTCTGACGGAAGTTGCGGAAAAGCGTCTTTCTGCAATACGAGACTTTGCCGAATTTGGTTCCGGGTTCAAAATCGCCATGCGGGATTTGGAAATTCGCGGCGCCGGTAATCTGTTAGGTGCAGAACAATCCGGACATATGATGTCCGTTGGCTACGATATGTATCTGAAACTTCTGGACGAGGCTGTTTTAGAAGAAAAAGGTGAAAAATCTCACGAGCCTGACTGCACCGCTGACTTGAACGTAACAGCAAATGTAGATAAGGATTATGTATCACGGGGCGAGGAGCGAATGGACCTGTACCGGCGTATGGCAGCAATTCGGAATCAGGAAGATGCCGACGACCTTCTGGATGAGATCATCGATCGATATGGCGAGCCTCCCAGAGGCGTATTGAACCTTATTGACATTGCTCTTTTGCGCGCTAACGCACGCAAAGCCGGAATCACCGATATACGTCAAAAAGCCGGTGATGTGATGTTTACCTTGAATAATCTGAATTTTGACGCAATTTCCAAGCTTTTTGCAGATCCGGATTATAAGGCAAGAGCGCAGCTTTTGGCAAACACGAAGCTTCCGACCCTTCGCCTAAAGCTATCTTCCGGCATAGACAGTCTGCGTCAAACCAAGGTCTTTGTGAACAGATATCGCGCGTGCTTGGAGAATTCATAAAATTGTCATAACATAATTCTTGCAATTACGCAAAAATATGATATAATTTTCCCAACTATAACTTTTTTTGAAAGGAGTGCGTTCCATGGCTGGTAATAAATCCCGAAATACTGAAGTCCTTGAGCTGGAGAATGCATTTCATAACTTGGCTGAAAAAAATGCCGAGAAAAAATCCGCGCGCTATGCGCGTGCTGTTAATAACAGAAATATGACCATCATCATTGCGTGTGCAGTGCTTTTGGTGATTGTGATTGCGCTCGGCGGATGGTTTCTGTACCAATATATGTATGACAACGCCTTGATCACAGCTAACCTTACCGTTGCCGGTGTAGATGTGACCGGAATGACCCGGGCGCAAGCCATTCAGGCGGTATCCTCTGCGGTAAATGAAGCCTATTTGTCCAACACGATGGTTGTTCAGATTGATGAGCACGAAGTTCGGATTCCCTATTCTGTATCCGGCATTTCCATAGATGTGGAGTCTGCAGTAAATGCAGCTGTAGAATATGAGCAGACCAGCCCGGAAAAAAAGTCTTTGGATCTTTCTGCATTCATGACCATTAATAAAGATGCTGTTATGAATGAGCTGCGTTCCATGTCAGAATTCTATTCTTCTACCTTGGTCCAGTCTTCCTTTGAGATCGTGGGAGAATTCCCCGGTGAACACGCAGAAATTGACGCGAGCCTTGTTCTCCCGGTTCTGAAGATTTTTACCGGTAAACCAGGCGTTTCTCTGGATCTGGATGACCTGTACCAGCACGTGATCGACGGTTTTAGCGACGCTGTATTCCGCATCAGCTACTCTCCGGCCTATACTCTGCCTAATCCCATTGACCTGGAAGGCATTTACAACAGCTCTCTGATTTCGCCCGTTGAAGCCGAAATGAATAAAGAGACCTTTGAAGTAACCGGTGGCTACTACGGATTTGACTTTGATATGGAAGCAGCTCAACGCAAGTTGGAGCGCTGTAATTACGGTGATAACTTAGAAATTTCTTTCCGTTGGCTTGCTCCGGAGAATACCGCTGCAGAACTTTACAGTCTCCTGTTCTGTGACACTCTGGCCAGCTATACCACCCGTGCCGGCAGCATTTATGGCAGAAATATTAATCTTAGACTTGCCTGCGAAGCCATCAATGGCATGGTCCTCTATCCCGGAGACGTATTCAGCTACAACGGCGCACTGGGCGAACGCACTGTGGAAAAAGGATATCAGTACGGCATTTCCTACATCAACGGCGAGTCCGTTCCGGATATTGGCGGCGGCATTTGTCAGGTAAGTTCCACACTGTATTACTGCTCTGTGATTGCAGATTTGAAGATTGTAGAGCGTTGGAATCACGCCTATGCCTCCTCTTATACGCCCCTTGGCACCGACGCAACCGTTTTCTGGGGTGGATGTGATTTCAAATTCCAGAATAATACGGAATATCCCATTCGCATTGAGGCCAGCGCAAGTTACGGAAATGTCACGGTTAAGCTGATTGGAACGGATACCAAGGATTATTACGTCAAGTTTGTCAGTGAACGTCTGGATACCATTCCTTATAAAACAGTCTACAAGGAATTGGAACCCGATAATGAAAAGGGCTACAAGGACGGAGATGTCATCACCGATCCTTATACGGGCTATACCTCCAAGAGCTATCGCGCAAGATACGACAAAGAGACGAATAAACTTATCGAGAAGGTTCTGGAAAACAGCGATAGGTACTCTCATCGCGATAAAGTAATTGCTAAAATTATTACTCCAACAGAGCCCACCGATCCGGGTGGCTCCGGTGATCCCGAAACCCCCACCACTCCCCCTGAAAATGAAACGGAGGCTCCCGAGACTCCGGGTTCCAATCAGGAAACTACGCAAGGGTCTGTGAGCGACTCCACCCCGGAACAAGACGCTAATGACCCTCCCCCGCAGGATCCCGTTGAGGAATGACACCATTTTCTCCGAGGTGTCCTCTCCCTTTCGTTTATATCTGATTTATTTCCTGTTGTAAGCATATAAAACACCCGGCTGATTCGCAGTTGCTAATCAGCCGGGTTTGCTTATATCGCTGTATCCTTGTTGCATAAAAAGCTGTATGCAATTCCTGAATATGCGCATATACAGGTTAATTTTGAATATTTTTATGAATATTCCTGATGATTCCCCCAAATGCTTCCATTTTTGTTGGATATATATACAGTTGACTATGAATAATATACATTGTATAATTCACTTATCAATCCCGTTGCGGAGAAAAGGAGAATCTCTTTATGAAAAAACTTATTGCATCACTACTTATGATTGTTCTGTCTGTATCTGTACTGGCAGGCTGTTCCACCCAATCTGACAAGCCTGTCCTGACTGTTGCAATGTCTCCGGACTTTGCTCCTATGGAATTTGTGGATCCCACCAAGTCCGGTCAAGATCAATTTGTTGGTTTCGATGTATTCCTGGCCAAGTACATAGCCGAAGAACTCGGCATGACCTTAGAAATCAAGCCTATGGATTTTGATACTTGTCAGGCAGCGGTCGCCAGCGGTAATGTGGATATGGCTATCTCCGGTTTTTCCTGGACGGAAAAGCGCGCAGCGCAGTATAATCTGAGTGACTACTATTACGCCGGAGAAAACGAGACCGAACAGGTTTTGATTACCATGGCCGCCAATGGTGATGCCTATGCCGATGCCGCATCCATTGAAGGTCTGAAAGTTGGCGCCCAGGTCGCATCCTTGCAGGCAGATCTCGTTGCGGCGCAGCTTCCCAACGCTACTTTGGTCATCTACACCGATATCAAGACTGGTCTTCTTCAGTTGAAAAAGGGCGATTTTGATGTTATGGCCGTGGCAATCGGAAATGCCAACTCTCTGATTAACAACAATCCGGATGTCGCAATGACAGGCTTCCAGTTTGTAGTTTCCGACGAAGAGGCAAATAACCTGATCCTTCTGCAAAAAGGCAACGACGAGTTGACAGAGAAAGTTAACGCCATCCTTGCGAAAGCATTGGCTGCAGGCTGCTATGAAATCTGGTATGAAGAGGCTCTGGCCATTGCCGGTGTGGAAGTCGTCTATGACGCAGAGGGCAATCCCATAACAGACTAATGTTTTATATTCCAGGACCGACAGCGCCGCGCTGTCGGCCCTGTTGCGTAAAATGAAAGGAATTTTTCTATGGACTTTTCTAAGATGTTTGAGAACATACTGATGCTTCTTGAAAACTACTGGTACATATACTTAATTGAGGGCATAAAAAACACACTGATTCTCACAGTTATCGCCGTTTTTATGGGTGTAATTTTAGGCACAGTTGTGGCATTTTTGAAAATGTCCCGGTTCAAGATCGTACGATTTCTCGCCTCTGTCTATATTGAAGTCATTCGCGGCACTCCAATTCTTCTGCAAATCTACATTTTTTACTTTGTTCTCCCCGAACTGCTTCCCTTTTTGAATTTCACCAGCTTTATATGGGTTGCTATTGCTCTGTGCGTTAATTCTGCCGCATATGTTTCCGAGGTAATTCGCAGCGGTATTCAGGCAGTAGACCGCGGACAGGCAGAAGCTGCAAGATGCCTTGGGTTGAACAGTTCTCAGACTATGGTAAGAATTATACTTCCGCAAGCCATTCGCAATATATTACCTGCTCTTGGCAACGAATTTATTATGATTCTGAAGGAAACGTCCCTTGCCTCCACATTCTACATTGGTGACTTGATGACCGCCCATAAGTCTGTGGCCGGCGCAACTTATTTGCAGTTGGAATCTTTGACCATTGTCGGTCTGATTTACCTGTGTATGACTTTCCCCCTTACCAAACTGGTGTCCTTGCTTGAGAAAAAGATGTCTAACGAAAAGTCTTACACACGAAAGAAAAAGGCTGTAGCAAAGGAGACATAACGCTATGGAAATGATCAAAACTATCAACCTTCACAAAAGCTTCGGGGATCTGAAAGTATTGACAGGGGTCAATGAAGTCATTCATAAAGGTGAAGCAGTTTCCATTATCGGACCATCCGGCGGCGGAAAAAGCACCTTCCTTCGCTGCCTGAATCTCTTGGAAATTCCGGAACAGGGTCAAATATATTTTGAAGGTGAAGAAATTACCGGTAAAAACGTCAATGTTGATATTTACCGTCAAAAGATGGGCATGGTATTCCAGCAGTTTAATGTTTTTCCACATTTAACAGTTGAAGAAAACATCACCCTTGCACCCAAGCTTCTGAAAAAAAAGACGCCGGTCGAGGCCAAAGAAATGGCAGAAGAGCTTCTGAATCGCGTAGGCCTTTTGGATAAGCTCAACGAGATGCCCGGGACACTTTCCGGCGGTCAAAAACAAAGATTGGCAATTGTACGCGCTTTGGCAATGGAGCCGGATGTTATGCTCTTTGATGAGCCCACCTCGGCTCTTGACCCAGAAATGGTGGGAGAAGTGTTGGATGTTATTAAGGGGCTGGTCCGTACCGGCATGACCAGCATCATTGTAACACATGAAATGCGGTTTGCCCGGGAAATATCCGACCGTGTGTTGTTTATTGCTGACGGAAATATTCTGGAACAAGGTCCTCCCCAAACCTTGTTTGCCAGTCCGGCTCACCCGCGCCTGCAAGAGTTTCTCAAAAAAGTCTTATAATATAAGCACCCCGAAAACTCATTTTTCGGGGTGCTTTAATGATATTCGGTATAAACAATCCGGCTATATTCCGGAGCATAGAACGGCAATTCCAATGTAACGCTCTCTCCGGGCGACAAGGAAGGAATAAATACCTCCCTTGCAATTCCTCCCAGATAAATACCTTCCTGGGGCAGATAAGATTTGTAATAAATCCGAACATTCTCCAACGTTTTGCCGGAATCATTGCTGACCATTATTTCGTCAGCTTCTATTTCTGTTATCTCCAGTCCGGAAAGGAATGCATCCGATGTATAGACCCACCCATAGACCTCCAAAATGTCCATTTCTTCGTATGGTGCCCTGCCCCGTTCCGGAATCAATACAGTATGTCCCGCCGGAATCATTTCTGCCCTGTACAAAAAAGAACCCTTTGTGGAATGGATCACGATAACAGCCTCTGCAATAAAATCTCCGGAAGGATTATGTAACAAAATTGCAGAAACGCTGAACACCATATCTTCGGAGTAATCCTCTGCAAACGCCCCCTCATATTCCACGACTGCAAGTATCTGCAATGGCGTGTTTTCCACTTGTATGCTATGATAATTACGCGCGCAAGGACTTGCTTGTGTCTGCAATGTAATATTGTAAAGAAGTATGACAAACATTAACACGCTGAAACTAACCGCTGCAAGACATAGGGCAATACGTCTGAGATACACTTATGCCCACGCCCCTTTTACACAGTTTGAAGTATGCCAATTATAATTGTGGATTACAGTGTCTTTCAAGGGAAAGTTGGCGGTTATCACACAGAATGCTGGGATTATTTTACACAAATGGCGGGAAGCTGTAACGCCTCCCGCCATAAATTATATGCAAGCCAACAAATCGCGGTAAAACTCGTTCATTTCTTCTTCTGTGTCAAGATTTGCTACATACATTTGGTTTCCCATTGCTCCTGCCAGCGCATCCGGAATTCTGCTAATCATTCTCATTTTTTCACCGTACTTTCCCATCACCGCTTCGTGATCCAAAAGGAATTTCTTGCCGTCACGCCGACCGACGAAAGCGCAATAATGGGCATTGCCAAGAGGCTTGGTGCTGCAGTTAAAAGCAATCATATCTGCCCAAATTTTATAAACGTCAGTTTCGTAAGCAAAATTGTACATATCCGGTGTATAACCCCCCGCAGGGCGCATATTCACCTCAAGCCCAATAATGTCGCCCGCCTTGCCAAGTCCCTCCTGCGCCTCAGTCAGCACAAAATATTCCAGATGAATAAATCGGCTCTTGACGCCGAAGGATTTCACAGTACGTCTACCAATTTCCTTCATCTCATCGGGAAGTTCCTTGACAATGTAATAAACACAGTTGTCTCCGGTATTTACAATATCCATAAGGGAATTGGGAGTAATATTTCCGGATTCGAACAGGGGTTCCCCGCAATTATCGATAATAGCATCATAAGTACGTACATACCCCCGCACGAACTGCTCCATAATGTAGCATTGATCGTCTTTTGTGTCCATGAAGAAGCGGACTTCGTCATCGTTATGCAGTTTATAGGTGTTGTTTGCTCCCACTCCGTTATCCGGCTTGACAATAACGGGATAACCAACCCGGTTGGCAAATGCCAGAGCATCTTCGCATTCGCTGACCAAATGATAACAGGCCACAGGAATTCCTGCAGCTTCATAATAATGTTTCATTGCAGATTTGCGCTTGATCCGATTCATATCCTCTTCCATAAATCCGGACGTAATATGAAACTCAGTACGCAGCCTGGCATCTCTTTCCAGCCAGTACTCATTATTGGATTCTAACCAGTCAATTTTCCCATATTTATAGGAGAAAAACGCCACAGCACGAAATACCTCATCATAGTTTTCCAAGCTGGAAACCTTATAATATTCGTGCAGAGAATCCCGAAGCTCTTGCCTCAGCTGATCATAGGCGCAGTCACCGATACCCAGTACCCGCATTCCGTTACCCTTCAGCTCCGCGCAAAATTTCCAATAAGTTTCCGGAAAGTTGGGCGAAATAAAAACAAAATTTTTCATAGAATCTATCCTCTTTTAGTACAGGAATTCCGGAGCGTACAGCTCCACCATTTTATACCACCAGGGCCAGTCATGCGCCACATCGTGTCCCCAGTATTCCACCCGCGCGTGGATTCCTTTTTTCTGGACAACGGCGTGCAGACGCCGCGTACTCTCCAGCAACGGTCCTTCCCAGTCACCTTGCCCCACAACAAAACGCATCTTATTCTGATTGTACATCGGGATATAGGAATGATTATCCGCCATATTTTCCAGATAAGTTACCGGCGAGTTGTTATATACCAGCTCATCCATATAGTTACCAAAGAACAACTGAGAATCATAAAGTCCGGAAATCGCAAAGACGCCGCAAAACAGATCCGGTCTGCGGAAAAACAAATTGCCCGCGTGCATCGCACCCATTGAGCAGCCAAAGGTAATAATACCCTGGTCATATCCATTTCTCTCACCGCTTAAATGACGTATGTAGGGAACAAGCTCGTCCACCACGTAGTGAAACCAGCGCTCATGGTTTTCAATACGCCAACGGTTGTCAGCACCCTGCGCTGCCCAGGCTTCATTGTCAATGCAGTCAATGGCGTATACGGTGCATTTGCCTTCCTCGATCCATCTTGCCCAGTAATCCAGCATATGGAAATTTTCAAAATCAAAAAAACGGCCTCCCTGGCAGGGAATAAACATAACCGGTTTTCCCTGATGGCCATACACCTTAAATTCCATTTCCCGGTTCAAGCAGTTGCTATAATGCTTAAAATAACGGATTTCCATAACATTTTCCTCTCTATAATCCCAGGCACTCCATAAAAACAGGGATTTGTTTTTCCCAGGATGCCTCACAGTGTGTACCGCCCGGAACAATCCGGAACGTCAATTTGACCTTACGGGACAGTAACAGGGTCGAAACAGACACAAGCTCGTCAAGTATGCCCGCATGGTTTGCAATCTCCTCGCTGCCGTAATCCATATAGATGCAGGTGTCCGAACGCAGATTGGCTTTGGCGATCATACGAAGTATCTGATTGCAGTCCGTCCACAGGCTGGGAGAAAGGCATGCGGCGTTTCGGAAAATCCGGTTGTATACCGTTGCGCCATACAGCGCCATCAATCCACCCATGGAAGAGCCGCATATACTTGTGCAGTTTCTGTCCGGCAACGTGCGAAATTTTTCATCAATATATGGCTTTAGCGTCTTAACAAGCCACGTCATATAGATGCGGCCCTTTCCCAAAATATGACCGAAATGCGGGTCAGAAAAACTATGGGGTGAATACTCTGAAAGTCGGCTGTTTCCCTGGTGGTTGCACTCCACCGCAACCACAATCATCTGTTTTCGGGACTTCTTCAAATATTCATTCATGCCCCAGGACTTGCCGTATGTTGCGTCCTTATCAAAAAACACATTATGTCCGTCAAACATATACAGTACCGGATATCGGCGCTGAATCTGTTTTTTGTAGGAAGCCGGCAAATACACATAAACACGTCGTGTTTGGTCGCCGGAAAGTTCAGGAATCTTAACATTCCACTTAACAATCATAAGGTGGCCTCCCCGGGAGAATGAAATTCTAAAACAAGCGCAAGGGCAGCTTGCGCCGCTTGATGACGTACGGTATCCCGGTCTCCCAAAAAGAGGTACTTACGGCTTAACGTAACCGATTCGTCGCTGTATCCAATATACACCGTTCCTACAGGATTCCCAAACGCATCTCCAGTCGGTCCCGCCAGGCCGGTGACAGAAACGGCCACATCCGCCTGCAGATATTTTCGGACGCCAGTTGCCATTGCCTCAGCAACCGCTGCAGAAACCGCTCCGCAGGCGTTCAATAGCTCTGCAGGAACATCCAGTAACTGATGCTTCACCGCGTTTGTATAACTAATAACACCGCCGCAGTAAACATTAGAGGCTCCGGGAACAGAAGTTAAAGAAGCGCCGATCATTCCACCGGTGCAGCTTTCCGCCGTAGCTAAAGTTTTCCCGCATAAGGCAGATAAGACCTTATTGCAAAGTGTCATCATAGTACTTCACCGTAATTTTTTCAACTGTTTCCAACGCCTGACGAATCAAAGCGGGTCTGTCCAGAGGCCGCTCTGCAGCAATTAGCTGCGCTAAAGTGGGCTTGGTCTTAGGATGTTTGGGTGTAAAAACGGTACAGCAGTCCTCATAGGGCAAAATAGAAGTCTCCATTGTACCAATTTTGCGCGCAATGGTGACAATTTCTTCTTTATCCATACCAATGAGCGGCATAAATACAGGCATATCCACAACAGCCCCGGTAACCGTCATCGCCTCCATCGTCTGGCTGGCAACCTGACCAAGATTTTCGCCGGTAATCAGTGCGCCGCATCCATGTTCTTTGGCAATTTCCTGAGAGATTTCCATCATAAAACGGCGCATAATCAATGTAAAGAATTCTTCAGGGCAGTTGTCACGAATTGCTTCCTGAATAGGGGTGAAGTTTACAATGTTCAGGGTCATTCTTCCGCAGTAACGTGTTACAAGTCGCGCCAACTCCACAACCTTATCCTTGGCAAGGCGCGAGGTGTATGGCCAGGAGAAAAAGTGAACGCACTCCACTTCCACTCCCCGTTTAGCTATCATATAAGCCGCCACGGGAGAATCAATGCCGCCGGATAAAAGACACATGGCTCGTCCGCCAACACCGGTAGGCAGACCACCGGCTCCGGGCACAGCAGGTCCGTGAACATAGGCAGCCAAATCACGAATTTCCACATAGACCGTATAGGCAGGATTCCGCACATCCACACGGCAATCCGGATGTGCCTCGGCAAGGCGGCCTCCGATTTCCTGGGAAATGGCAATGGATGTCATAGGAAATGCCTTATCGGACCGCTTAGACTCTACCTTAAAGGATTCCGCGCAATCCAGTTCTTCTCCCAGATATTCCTCCACAGCAGCAAAAATACTGTCCATATCTTTTTTACAGGCGTGGCATCGGCACAAGCTGACCAGTCCAAATATGCTCCGGCAAGCTTCCCACGCCCCGTCAATATCCGCCATTTCGTCCATAGGTTCAACATATACTGTGGACTGCATAATATATACATCAAAATTACCGTACGCCTTCATACGCCGCCGGATGTTCTGACGCAATTTATTTTCAAACTGGCGCTTGTTTGTTCCTTTCAGAACAATTTCACCCAGTTTCAGCAAAAAGATTTCCTTCACGATAACTTTCTCCTATTCTTACAGGTTAACCATACGGTACTGAATAGCCTCCGCAATGTGCTCCGCCTGAATATTCTGACTGCCGGCCAAGTCCGCTATGGTACGGGCAACCTTTAGAATTCTGTCATAGCTTCTTGCAGTTAATCCAAATACGTCAAATGCGCGGCGCATCAAATCGTAGGAATCATCATCCAATACGCAATAGTACCGCAGTTCTGTGGGGCCCATCAACGCATTGTACATGCCGGAGGATTCCCCAAAACGACGATGTTGAATTTTTCTTGCTTCATTGACACGGGCACGAATGTCTGCAGAAGGTTCTGCCTCTTTTTTTCGGGAAATGTCCTCAAATGGCACTGCAGGAACCTCCACAATCAGGTCAATCCGATCCAAGAGCGGTCCGGAGATACGGCTGCGGTAATTTTCAATAGAACTTTCGGAGCATGTACATCTACCGGATGGATCACCGTACCAGCCGCACTTACAGGGATTCATAGCGCACACAAGCATAAATTCAGCCGGGTAGGTCACGCTGCCGGAAATTCTGGCAATGGTCACGCTTCCATCCTCCACAGGCTGACGCATCAAATCAAGCGTGTCCTTTCTAAACTCCGGAAGCTCATCCAAAAAGAGCACGCCTTTATGCGCCAAAGAGATTTCACCGGGCCTTGGATTTGTTCCGCCACCAATCAAGCCTGCATTAGAGACCGTATGATGAGGCGCTCGGAAGGGCCGCTGTAAAATCATCGGAGATTTAGGTGAAAGCATACCCATCACCGAATAGATTTGGGTGGCTGCAAGGGATTCGTTCCACGTCATATCCGGTAAAATAGATGGTAATCGTTTGCTCAGCATACTTTTTCCGGAGCCGGGAGGTCCAATCATTAAGATATTATGCCCCCCGGCAGCGGCAATTTCCATTGCGCGTTTTGCATTCTCCTGCCCCGCTACATCCTTAAAGTCTAGAAGGTGCACCTGACTTCTATCGGGCATCCACATTGGCTCCTCTTCCAACGGCTCTCCGCCGTTTAGAGACTCCACAAGCTCGCTGACCGTACGGACCGGAATGATGGCAGGTCCCCGTGCCAAGGTGGCCTCAGCGGCATTTTCTGCAGGAACATAAACCGTTTCAAAGCCGCTTCTGCGGGCAGCGATCGTCATCGGCAGAACACCGTTTACAGGGCGAATCTGTCCGTCAAGGCTTACTTCGCCAATAAACGCGCAGGAAGATGGCGGTCTGCGAATCGCGCCGCAAGCACACATAATACTCAGAAAAATGGGAAGATCGTAATGTGTTCCCGTTTTCTTAAAACCGGCAGGGGCGAGATTGATGGTGATTCGCCCGGTTGGAAATTTCAATCCGCAGGTCTTTGCCGCAGCACGAACACGTTCTCTTGCCTCTTTAACAGCCGCGTCCGGCAAGCCTACAACATCAAAGGTCGGCAGGCCGTTGGAAATGTAACATTCCACCGTAACGGCATTGCCTTCCACGCCGTTAACACCCATCGTAAAGATACTGCAGATCATATACTCGCCTCCTGTTTACAGTTAGTAACATCATACCCCATTCGTCACAAAAAGACAATTCTTTTTTTAATGTATTTGAAAATCATTTACTTTAAACGTCAATCGTTATTAATTGAGCGAATTCTACAAATTTTCCCATTGTTGACAGTGAAAACGCCTTTACAAATTCGGTGAAACGTGCTATATTGTATAGGACAAAAAATGAATACTTTAGGAGGTATTGTATTTTGGCAAGAAAATTTAAGACAATGGACGGCAACACTGCCGCCGCCCACGTCAGCTATGCCTTTACCGAGGTTGCTGGCATTTATCCCATTACGCCCTCCAGTCCTATGGCCGACTATGTTGACCAGTGGTCTGCTGCCGGCCGTAAGAACATCTTCGGTGACACCGTAAAGGTTGTCGAGATGCAGTCCGAAGCAGGCGCCGCTGGCACTGTCCACGGCTCATTGGCTGCCGGTGCCCTGACTACTACCTATACAGCATCTCAGGGTCTTCTTCTGATGATCCCCAATATGTACAAGATTGCCGGCGAACTTCTTCCCAGTGTGTTCCACGTATCCGCCCGTACTGTTGCTACTCAGGCATTGAACATTTTCGGTGACCATTCCGACGTGTATGCCTGTCGTCAGACCGGCTTTGCAATGCTGTGCGACACCAATGTGCAGGAAGTTATGGATTTAGGCGCTGTTGCTCACCTGGCTTCTATCGAAGGACGCGTTCCCTTTATCAATTTCTTTGACGGCTTCCGTACATCCCATGAGATTCAGAAAATCGCCATTTGGGACTACGACGACCTGAAAGAAATGACCAATATGGATGCTGTGGCTGAATTCCGCCGACACTCCCTGAATCCTGAGCGACCCGCAATGCGCGGCTCTCACGAGAATGACGATATCTTCTTCCAGCATCGTGAGGCTTGCAACAAGTACTATGATGCTCTGCCTGCTGTTGTGGAGAAGTATATGC
>JAZUOF010000075.1:0-7266 GCA_045604565.1 Faecousia sp. | reverse complement strand
TGCCCGGGAGGGCCCCTACCAGGGCAGCAAAACACCCCCCACCTTTGACCAGCTGACCCCCACCATCATCCGGGACACTCCCAAGTGTATTCTCTGCGGCCGCTGTGTCGCCCGCTGCCAGAACGCCCTCGGCAAGGTCATGGGCATCCTGGGCTTCGAGAACCGCGGCTTTAAGACCATCGTGGCTCCCGCTGAGAACAGAAGCTTCATCAACTCTCCCTGCATCATGTGCGGCCAGTGCATCAATGTCTGCCCCACCGGTGCTCTGATGGAGAAGTCCGAAATCGGCCGCGTCGATGCCGCCATGAAGGCCGGCAAGTACGTTGGGGTGCAGACCGCTCCCGCTGTCCGCGCTGCTCTGGGCGAAGAGTTCGGCATGAAGATCGGCACCCCTGTCACCGGCAAGATGGTAGCCGCCCTGCGCCGTCTGGGCTTCAAGAAGGTTTTCGACACCAACTTCGCCGCTGACCTGACCATTATGGAAGAAGGCACAGAGCTGCTGGGCCGTATCCAGAACGGCGGCACCCTGCCCATGATCACCTCCTGCTCTCCCGGCTGGGTTAACTACGCTGAGTACAACTACGGCGACCTGCTGGACCATCTGTCCTCCTGCAAGTCTCCTCACCAGATGTTCGGCGCGATCCTGAAGACCTACTATGCTGCCAAGATCGGCGTAGATCCCAAGGATATGTTTGTGGTTTCCATCATGCCCTGCTCCTGCAAGAAGTATGAGAAGGAGCGCGAGCAGATGATCACCAATGGCCTGGCTGATGTGGATGCTGTTCTGACCACCCGTGAACTGGGCCGTCTGATCCGCCGCTCCGGCATCAACTTTGCCAAGCTTCCCGATGAGGACTTCGACGACGATATCGTCCACGATTACACCGGCGCCGGCGTTATCTTCGGTGTCACCGGCGGGGTTATGGAAGCAGCTCTGCGTACCGTTTACTTTGTCCTTACCGGCAAGGAATACGAAAAGATCGACTTCACTGAGGTCCGTGGTCTGGAAGGCGTCCGCGAGGCATCTCTGGATATCAATGGCATGACCGTGAACGTTGCTGTCGCCAACGGCATGAAGAACGCTAAGGTTCTGCTGGACGAGATCCGCGCAGGCAATTCCAAGTATCACTTCATCGAGATCATGGGTTGCCCCGGCGGCTGTATCAACGGCGGTGGCCAGCCCTATGTCCGTGATGCATTCCTGCCCAACGAGGATGACGATATTATGGATACTTATATTCAGAAGAGAGCAAACGCTCTGTACTCTGAGGATGAGCGCCAGGTGATTCGCCAGTCTCACAACAACCCGCAGATCAAGGCCCTGTATGACGAGTTCCTGGGCAAGCCCAACTCCCATAAGGCTCACGAACTTCTGCATACTACCTACAAGGCAAGAGTCGGTTTTAACGACTGATTTTATACACACAGAGAAATCTGTGCCCAAACAAGATCCTGACATTAAGCGTATGCTGCGTGAAAGGTGCCAATAGGGATGCCCTGTATCAGTACTATGGGAACATTCTGTTATTGCCGCACCGGTCACGGTGCGGCAATTTTTATGGAGGTTACAGATGGAAACACGGGTAGCTGTTATGAGCATTATCGTGGAGAACGGGGAGGCGGTGGAATCTTTGAATGCGCTGCTTCACCAATATGGAGAATATATTATTGGCAGAATGGGAATTCCCTACCGCAAGAGGAACGTAAGTATTATTTCCATTGCGTTGGATGCCCCGCAAAATACCATCGCGGCTCTGGCCGGCAAAGTTGGCGCTTTGCAGGGCGTGAGCGTGAAAACCGCCTACTCCGGCGTAATCAGTAATTTGTAAACAGAGGGATAGATTATGAATAAAAAAATTCGTTGGATCACAGAAACCGCAATGATGCTGGCGCTGCTGATTGTTTTGCAGTGGGTCGGCTCTTTCATTCCTGACCAGATGGTCAAGCAGCTTGTTACCGGATCCTGCGTCAATGGCGTGCTGGCAGTTACCGTCCTGATGGTGGGTATGAGCAGCGGCATTACCGTGGCAGTGATTTCCCCGGTATGCGCGTTCCTGTTTGGCATCGCTCCCAACTTCATCACCGTTGCCCCCATTATGCTGGGCAATGTTTGCTATGTGGTGCTGCTGCGGGTACTGGTGGGCAAGAAATGGTCTGCCATCCGCCAGGTCATTGCGCTGGTAGTGGCTGCGCTTGTGAAATTTGCAGTGCTGTACCTGCTGGTGGTGGTCGTAATCTGCGACCTTGCCTCCGGCGCTTTGCTGGGACAGAAGATTGGAGAAATCGTTGTGCTTGCGCCGCCGATGCTGAAGATGCTGCCCACAATGTTTGCCTGGCCGCAGTTGGTTACCGCCTTGATTGGCGGAGGCCTTGCTCTGGCCATCACGCCTGTTCTTCGTAAGGCTTTGCACAGATAAAAACCCTTTGCTACTTGCATAAAAAAGTCAGCCGAAACCTTGGTTTCGGCTGACTTTTTATTCGTTTTTTACAGATGCGCTTCGTTAATCAGAATGTGCACATCATCCAACTGCTTTTGAGAAACCGTGGTGGGCGCATCCATCATCAGATCCTGAGCATTTTTGTTCATGGGGAACGTGATCACTTCCCGGATGGACTCCTCACCGGTCAGAAGCATCACCAAACGGTCAACACCAGGCGCTGCGCCTGCGTGAGGAGGCGCGCCGTAGGTAAAGGCATTGTACATGGCGGGGAACTTTGCCTTCACATCCTCTTCGCCGAGGCCAACCATCTGGAAAGCCTTGACCATAATCTCGGGATCGTGATTGCGAACAGCGCCGGAGGCGGACTCATAGCCATTTACCACCAGGTCATACTGGTCAGCATTGATTGCCAGCAGCTTTTCCACGTTGCCTTCCGCCTCCAAAAGGGCCTGCATACCGCCCTGAGGCATAGAGAAGGGGTTGTGGCAGAATTCCAGCTCGCCGGACTCTTCGCCCATTTCGTACATGGGGAAATCCACAATCCAGCACATTGCATACTGTTCTTCGTCAAAGTGGCCGGGGATGCGCTTGCCCATCATGGTGCGGATGACACCTGCGGTTTTTTGCGCGTCGCGCTTTTTACCGGCGGCCATACATACGAAGCTGCCGGGTTTCAGGTTCAGCTTTGCGGTCAGCGCATCCTTGCAAGGAACAAGGAACTTGCTGACGCCGCCGGTCAGCTCTCCGTTTTCGTCCACGCGAATCCAGCAGGCCTTGTTGCCGGTCTGCACTTCCACGTCTGAAAGGAGCTTATCAATCCACTTGCGGCCCTGGTCAAAGTTGTCCACAGCCACAGCCTTAACGGTAGCATTTTGGAAAGGACCGAATTCACTTTCGGCAACCTCTTGGGTAACATCCTGAATTTCCAGGTCAATACGCAGGTCAGGCTTGTCCGAGCCGTAGCGCTCCATCGCTTCGTTGAAGGGAATGTGACGGAAGGGCGCGGGGCTGATGCGCTGGTATTTACCAAACTTTTCAAAGACAGGTACAAGCACCGTCTCCAGGGTGGACAGCACATCATTCTGCGTAGCAAACGCCATTTCCATATCCAACTGATAGAACTCGCCGGGAGTACGGTCTGCCCGGGCATCCTCATCCCGGAAACAGGGGGCGATCTGGAAATAGCGGTCGAAGCCGGAGGTCATCAGAAGCTGCTTAAACTGCTGAGGAGCCTGAGGCAGGGCGTAGAATTTGCCGGGATGATTTCTGGCAGGAACCAGATAGTCCCGGGCGCCTTCGGGGGAGGAGGCGGTCAGAATGGGAGTGGTGATCTCCAAAAATCCCTGTTCGGTCATCAGACGGCGCAGCTCCGCAACCACCTGACAGCGCAAGATGATGTTGCTCTTGACTGCGGGATTCCGCAGATCCAGATAGCGGTATTTCAAACGCACATTTTCGTCGGCGTCTTTGGACTTGTTGATTTCAAAGGGGAGCTGATTGTGACGGCATTTGCCCAGCACTTCCAGCTCCTGGGGAACCACTTCAATTTCACCGGTAGCCAGCTTGGGATTTTTGCTCTCGCGCTCACGAACCACACCGGTAACCCGAATGGTAGACTCCTTGTTGATTCCCTTAACGAGCGCCATCATCTGCTCATTCTGCACCACAATCTGCGTGGTGCCATAGAAATCCCGAAGCACCAGGAAAGCAAAATTCGCGCCAACCTCACGGACATTCTCCAGCCAGCCGGCGAGGGTAACAGTTTTTCCTGCATCGCAAAGGCGAAGCTGACCGCAGGTATGAGTTCTGGATTGGGTCATATTGGTTAACCTCTTTTCGGTCTTTATATTGTAACCTGTTTATTTTCGCATAAAACCCCCAAAAAGTCAACACTGCATTGGACATTACACCGGCGTGCTGCCTGATGGCGCGCAGTTCCGCAAAACCGGAGAATATGCCATAAAAGTGGGGAAACGTCCGAAACAAGCCGGAAAACACCCCCTTGAAATGCGCGTAATAAAATGGTATAATTTTCCTATTGTGAAACAGGGGAAGGAGGAACGCCTGTGGTAAAACGGATGATAGCCTGGCTTGTGTGCCTTGTACTGATTGTGGCGGCTTTCCCCACAGCGGTTACCGCAGTCACCACCGAGGAGGAAGAACAGGAAGAACAGCGCATTTGCGATCGGATTTCCGCATTTTACTGGCGAATCCTGCGCCATTCCGGACAGAGCACTCTGGAGGGGTGGTGCGGATATATGGCGGGTTGGGAGCTGTACCTGATGGGTGTGACCGGCCAGCCGTATACGTTCAACGGTAACGACCAGTTTGACTTTTACGAAAATCTGGAAAAGACTGACGTGGGTTATAAAGTGGAGGCCTATCCTGTGGAGGAGTATACCGCCCAGGAAGCGATGAACACGATCACCCGTTCCGGTACAATCAATGTGTATAATCTGATGGCAGGCTTCCAAAAAACCCGTACTGTGGCGGGGCAGAAATATGGACATGTCACCGCCATCCACGCCATCCTGGACGGTAATGTGTACTATACGGAAGGCTTCGATACGCCCTACGGACTCCTGCCGCAGGAGGCGCATATCTGTACCATTGAAGAATGGGCAGATTTTTACGAAACCTGGTCAACCTTTGAGGGCCTGGTCTATTTCGGCACAAAATCCTACATAGATTTCTGCACCTACTACCCGGCAGATCTGTTTGTAGTCTCCGACCAACCGCAGACGTTGGTGTCGCAACCCGGAGGAGAGGCGATGACGGACCTTCGCGCAACCGTTTCCGGAGAACGGCTGCACGCGATCGGCATTTACCAGGACGCGGAAGGGACCCTGTATTATCAGATTGATGACGGCGAACGGATTTGCTATGTGGCCGCCGAAGGCCTGACGCCCTGGTATATGAATTATACCGACGTACGGATTCAGGGAGCTGCCCTGCCGGAGACGGTGGAAACGGGCGCGGATTTTCAGGTTGCCGGCGATATTTACAGTGTGAACAATCGCTTGTCGCAAATTACTGTAGAGGTTACGGACAGCCGCGGAACACCGGTGCAAACCGTTATTTGGACAAAGGACAGCTGCTTCTTCGACCTGAGCCGGGCGTCTGTAAATGACCTGCTGGACTTCAGTCAGTTACCGGGAGGCAGTTATACCTATACTGTTACAGTAGATGTAGCCAACCATTATGTGAAGGATGGCGCGGTGGAGGAGGAAGTCAGACAGATTCCCCTTGCCGGACAGGCCTTTACCGTGGGCAATGAGGCTACGCAAGGTAGCTCCCGGAGCATTACCGCCAACGCCCAAGCCCTGAACGGCTGGCAGTGCCTGCAGGGGAAATGGTATTACTTCAACTGGGGAACTCCCCGGACAGGCTGGTACTGCGAGAACGGACTAGACTACTACTTGCTGGAAGATGGCTCCGTTGCAACCGGCTGGCAGAATATCAACGGCTACGACCGATACTTCTCCGCTACGGGCGTAATGCGTACCGGGTGGCTGGATACGGAGGACGGCAGAATGTATATGCTGTGTAACGGTGTGGCGGCGGTAGGCTGGCGAACGATTCACGGCAGCCGGTATTTCTTTGATGAAAACGGCATTCTGCAGCCGGATATTACCGACCCCCAGATATAAATCAAAGGGCGCGTTGCAATTCTTTTGCAACACGCCCTTTACTTATTGAAATTGATACCTTTTCGCTCTTTCCAATAGGTGAGCGCCTGGGCTACATCCGATTCCGGCAAATCGAAATATTCCGCAAGCTGCCACAGCTCCGTGTACCCCAGGGCAAAAGCGGCGCGGAAGTCCTCCTCGGTCAGATACTGTTCTGCAGCCCAACGATTGGCGCGGTATTCGCTGCGCTCAACCAGTTCATAAGGACTGTCTACCTTGTGCAAAGCGCCGGTGGCGGCGTGACCGAGCTCGTGGAAGCAAACTCCCCGCAAAAGCCGCGTGGAGCGAATCTTCCCAAAATCCAAAAATACCGCATACATACCCCGATCCCGAATGGTCGCTCCCGGCCGGGGAGCGCCGATGTAGGGAATCACATCTACCTGATGTTTTTTGCAATAGTCATAAAAATCTGCAATTTCAAACACGGCTAATCCCTCTGCTGTAACTGCCGTCGCTGGCGCATAATACGCACCATATCCCGGACGGCCTCCTTTTCTGCTTCATCCAATTCTTTAAAATCGCCGTAAAAGGCCACATCAACCTGGTCCAGAACATCCGCAGGCGCGTCCTCCTGCCCCAAAAGCTGACCCACGGAAATGCCGAAAAAGGCAGCAATTTTCTGAGCAGTTTCTGCATTGACCCCCTTCTTACGGCCCATTTTTAGGTCCGTCATCAGACCTCGGCTCAAACCCAACTCGTCACACAGACGGCCGGGACGAATACTGCGGGTGTTGCAAAGCTTTTGAATATTCTCGTACAGGTTTTCCATAGTCCATCCTCCTGAAAACGTCCCAATTCGGTGAGGCAGTACACGAATGGGTACAGGTTTTCTCTATTATAGTACTTAATCAAGTACTTGTCAACAGAAAATGACAAAAATCGTCCGGATGGGCCACACCGTAAGCATACCGGATGAATCGTCCAAAAAACCGGACAGAAAGGGTCGGAATCTGGGGACAAAAAGGCACTTGACAAAGCAAGGTGTCTGTGGTATGATGTTTTAGCGCTAGAGGGCGCTCATATCGCGGAGTAGAGCAGTTGGTAGCTCGTCGGGCTCATAACCCGGAGGTCGTAGGTTCGAGTCCTGCCTCCGCAACCATAAAAACTAGCGCCAATGTTACAAATTATATCATTGG
>JAZUOF010000074.1:0-12700 GCA_045604565.1 Faecousia sp. | reverse complement strand
TCGTTATGATACGAATCTTCTCTTTTCTGTTGTTAGTGGGTTTGGGCTACTGCCCAAGTGCATTTGTACTTACAAATGCGATGCTGGTTCTTAGCTGAATTTGAAAGAATTCTGTTTTCTCCGATAAGAACAGCACACCTCCTATGGCCGGATGTTTTTTTACTGTACCTCAATAACGTAAATATCTGCAAACGAGTAGTCCGATTGAGAAAGGACGATATCTGCAATGACTGCCACATCAGACTGCTGCAGTCCGCCTTCCGGCGACGCAACCGCCACAGAAATGCCTTTATCGCTCATATAGGCTACACAGTCTTCATAGCCCTTAGCAATAACCAGGCTTTCAATCTGCGCCTCACGCAAGGCAGTCTGAACAATTTCTTCCAATTCTTCATTGCTTCCGGCTGCATCCACGTCAGAGCTGTATGCCATCGCCTCCTGTAACAGTGTTACGGCACTGTCGCGCGCCTCCTGCCGCGACAGACGAACTGCGGCAAAATATTCCGAAGCAGTGGACTGAACGTCCTGTAGAGTATCTTCTGCCATGACAAGCATATCCGATGATAGTATTTTATCTGAATTCAGAACATCCGTTAAATCCGCGGTTGCAACATCCTCAGAATATAACCAATTCACATAAATGCCTGCACATACCGCCACAAGCACACCTGCGGCCACCAAATTTTTGTGCCATTTCTTCATAATGAATTCCTCCCAATTAATTCATTTTTACAATGGAAATTTTATCGGCGCCCAGGCCGGTTACTTTGGAAACCGCATCCATAATGTTAAGACGTATTACCGGGTCGTCAGCGCCCTCACACAAAATAATTGCACCCAGGTATGTAGGCGGATTCACCTGCCGAATTAATCCAACCTCATTGCGGTCTGCGTCTGTTACGGTAATGGTATCCAGCTTTGTACTTGTAGAGCTGTCCGAGACAGACGAATCTGCGTCGGTTTGGTATAATGTCTGCTCCCCCTGAGCAACGGTAATCATAACGCGTACCTTCCCTGCCCCCTTAATTTGGCAGAGAATGTTTTCCAGCTCCGCAGAAATATCTTGCTGAACTTCACTTGCTATGTTCTTCTTTGATACTGTATCTTCGGATTCCGGCTGAAAGCTGGGCAGCAGCATAAAAATTAAGCCAATCACCAGAATCAATACGATATACTTATATTTATGAAATAGCTCTGTAATGCCTTTTTTTACTTTGTTTATGTCCATATCTGGTTCTCCTCCGGTATGGCCAATTCTTCCTGAATATACTGAGTCAACACGCGTTTTGCATAGGGGGATGCATTCCCGGTGATGGTTACAGCAGACGGTGCCGGCAGATCACCCTCACTGACAGTGACATCCACCGTAATGCTCAATTCAAGATATGCGGCTTTGTCCAAAATATATGCCTCGGTTTCTTCCTTTATGATACTCCTTACGGATTCTGATGCCATCTGCTCACCCTGAGCCACCGCCTCCCGGACATCCCAGGAATAATCGGTTGTAAAGGAGGAAATATCAAAATTGTCCAATTTTGCCCAGGGAGAAATTGCTGTGATGGCCAAAAACAGACCTGTGAGTAATTTCACCATTGTTGAAAGGGTCCCTTTATTGCCAATTATCGCCTTAATAATCGCGCAAAGGATTGCCGCTGCGGTCACACACAATAGATATTCCTTTATCCAATGCATTATGTGACTCCCTTCATAAAACAAACCGTTCCTACCAGCAAAATGAGACAAACCGCGCCGGTTGTCCCCAGTACCATACCCATTGCTCCCGAGAAGTCATGAATTAGCTCTGATGCGGATTTCGCTCCAAAGATATTACACACTGATGCGGTGATCTTCAGCAACAAATACTGGATTCCGATCTGCAGGAACGGGCCAATAAAGACTGCAATCATTGCCAATATGCCGTATACACCGGCGGCGCTCTTCATAACGCCTGCGCTGACCAGGACGGTCTCTGAAGCATCGGACAGGATTCCGCCCACAACAGGTACAAAGCCGGAAATGGCTAACTTTGTAGCTTTTACTGCGGCGGCATCTGCCGAACCGCTAACCACGCCGGTAATTCCTATATAGCCTGTAAAAATATAAAGAATAATTTTGAGACTCCAGGTAATTGCCCATTTTAAAAATTTTTTCAGATTCTTAAGTACTTCTTCGCCGATTGCACTGTCTGCAATGCACAAGAGCAGATAAATATATAGCATCGGGATAATTGCTCTGGAAATGACTGTGGTCAATATATTGGTAAACAGCGCAGTTCCCGCATACAAAGCTGCAGATGTCCCCACCGCACCCTGCGCCGCCAACGCAGCCGTCATTACTGGTAACAAAAGTTTTCCATACTCGTATAGTTCTGTAATTGTCTGCGTACCAAGCTTTATCAGGGCATTGGAAGGTTGGAGCATCAGTACGCCAACCAGAACGGTTCCCACAATATCCGTAACCCGTTTTGTTGTGCCCGGGAAGCAATGAAGAATGGTAATTAAAATAACCACCGCGATCAGCGACAGGCAGGTTGCAGCGCCCTGCGCAACACTTGGCTGCAGGTCCGCGATAGCAGATCGGATGACATACCACAGTCCTTCCCCAAAGGTCTGCGCATCCTCAGGCATATATTTTTCCCCTGCATCAGGCACATCGGGAGGAACAATTTCCGTTGCACAAACCGGAGTAGACATACAGAATATCAATAGAATAAGAAGAATCAGTTTTTTCATACAGTACTTAAAATACTTTCCACCAATTCAATCAACTTGTTCAAAAGCGGAATCGACATCCACAGAATGACTGCGCCCGAAAGAATCTGCACGGTCTTCGACATAGCGCTGTTTCCGGAATCAGCGCAAATTAAACTTACCACCTCTGCAACAAGACCAACGCCAACCGTTTTTAAAAGAATACTGATCATTTCAGCATTCAAATTGCCGATGGACTGCAGCTTGTCCATGAAATCAATAACCGGCTGTAAATAACTCACGGCAATCGTCGCCACCATAGCGCATACGCCGACTGTCAGAACAAGTGCTATGTCCTTGCCCTGCTTTGCAAGGGTTATACTTAAAACAACCGCAATTAAAATTCCTGCGGTGACCTTCATAAACACATCCATCAGAAACGAAACAGTGACTTTACCACATCAAACAAATCCGCTATTTTTTGCGCCACCATCATCAGAACTACAATCAAGCCTGTCAGTGTTGTCATAGTGGCCTGCTCTTCCCGACCGGATTTAGATAACACCTGATTGAGAATTGTGACAATAATGCCGACTGCGGCAATCCGAAATATCAAATCAATATCCATACTTTACAACAACATAATAACCACTGCCGCACCGGCGCATAATCCCAACGTCTGATAGCCTCTCAGCCGTACGTCCTTATTGAATTCATATCTGCTAAGTTCATCGGCACAGGATTGTCGGACGGCCCTCAGGCTGTTAATTTGTCCATCAAAATCATACTTTCCCAACTGCGAACCAAGAATTGTCAGCATTTTCTTTACCATTTCCGGCAGGTCTGCGCATTGTTCCAGAACAGACATCATACAAAGCTGCGCATCCGGCGATATCTGATTTTCCAATTCTTCGGCAAATTTCCGGAATAATACCCCCAGGCTGTTTGTGCAGACCTGCGCCGCTTTGCTGCAAAGTTCCGGCAACGGTGTCATACGGCACTGCAATTCCCACTCCATCTGCTCCAGCGCCCTGATAAGCTGTTTTAAGTACTTGATTTCCTTCCGATAGTTTGCCGCATACAAAAACCCTGTGCCACCACAGGCTATCATAATCAGAATCGATCCTAACAGCTTGACGTTCATATCCTCATCCTTTCCCAATGATAGGACTTGTCCGCGTGCATCACGACAAACGTATCAAACAGTCTGCTTTTCACCAGAGGCTGATATATTTTCCTGGAGCAAAGTTCCTCCATACTTCCCGCATGGGCTGTTGCAATTAACCGCACGCCGCACCATCCTGCCTGCATCAGTGCCTGGCAGTCCTCTTCCGCAGTAATTTCATCCAATGCGATTGACTCAGGGCCCATTGTACGCAATAACATATCAATCCCCTGCGCTTTGGAGCATCCGGTCATAACATCTGTTCTTTTTCCTATGGAAAAGCAAGGTGTTTGGTGGGAAAAGGGAAATATTTCCTCCCGCTCGTCCATCACAGCAACACTTCCTCTTCCGGAGTCGGATATTCGGCGAATGAGGTCCCGCAGTAATGTTGTTTTTCCGCTTCCAGGTTTGCCGATAATTAATACAGAACCGGATAAAGGTATATGTTGAGCAATTCCCGGAAAATCTCTGGCAATACGCATACATAAAGATGTTATCGACCTAAGTCCTTTAAGCTGTCCCTGCGCGATTACCGCACTGCCACAAAGACCAATTCTGTGTCCCCCGGGAGCGGTAATATATCCTTTGCCGATGCTTTCGGCCGCCCACGGGGAATATTTGCTCGCCATATTAATACAGTGGTCTATATCTTCCTTTCTGACGTTTTCCGAAAGGTATGCTGACCCCCTTGCCGTTACCAGCTCCGGCTGTGAATGGATTCGTAGACGCAATTCCTGCAAATCTTCTTTCCCCAGCCTTTCCGTCTCCTTACGCATCCACATGGGAAGCAATTCCAAAAACGCCTGCCATTGGCATCTCATTTGCATCACTCCTGTTAGAATGTATGCCTGTCCGTTGCCAATATGCAAAAAAGCTGACAGCAGAAGCTGTCAGCTTTTTATATTAAGTATTCGTCATATTTCGGCCTATGGAAATCAATCGGGTAATTACCGGAGCAAGCGCAATATTCACTCCCAGCTCAATCAGGAAGTTAATGCCTGCCAATCCGAAAATCATATATTCGCCCGCCGCCGCATAGCCGGCCTCAGCCGCCCAGCCGGTGATTGTCTCCAGGAAGAAGAATTGACATCCCAATAGAAAAATACCGGTATTGACGATGGGACATACCACTGCGGCTACTATAACACCCAGCATTTGTTCACGGCCAGCAAGCAGCTTGTAAACCAGGCCAGCCGCTAGTCCGCACATTGTACCCTTCACAAGAACAACCAGGACTGTGGCAAGTGGATCTACAGCCAAAAATGCTAATGCGTCACCGGAAAGCAGCACTGCAACGCCAAAGGCAAATCCTAGCCAGCCGCCAGCCGGCCAGCCATATACAGCCGAGCCTACAACAATGGGAACCAGCACAAGTGATATGGAAAACATACCAAACCTTATGCCGCCACCCAGGAACTGAAGTACAACAACAATCGCTGTAAACAGTCCAATTCCGACCAATTTTTCAACTTTTTTGCTCATAATATACCTCCTGCTGTCGCTCCGTCTTAACGGATGCGATGCATATTAGTTTGCCGTTATACGGCATTTTCTAAAAAAAGACATAAGTCCTTTTATAGATGATTTAAAAATCTTCCGGAACGCCGGAATCATCAGCCAGGTCTTCAAAATCCATCTGAATGTTTTTTCCGGACTTCATAGCCTCCCACTGTTCTTTAGTAATCAGAATTGCCCGGGGTTTGCTTCCCTGGAACGGACCGACAATTCCCTTTTCCTCCATTTCATCCACAATTCGCGCGGCGCGGGCATAGCCCAATTTTAAACGGCGCTGAAGCATAGAAACGGAAGCCTGTCCGGTCTCAAGAATTACGTCCACAGCGGCAGGTAAACATTCGTCGCCGCCCAGTTCTTCGGAATTCGGCTCAGGTGTGGTCGCAGCCACTGACTTGTTGCCGGTCTGCGCCGCATTTCGCTCAATATCCTCCATAACATTGGCGTCGTAATTGCTCTGAAACTTCGATTTTACATAGGTGGCCACTGCTTCTACTTCCGGGTCACTGACAAAACATCCCTGCACTCGTTTCGGCTTGCCGTTACCGATAGGCGCATAGAGCATATCTCCACGGCCAACCAGTTTTTCTGCGCCTTGTGTGTCCAGAATAATCCGGGATTCCATAGCGGACGCAACGGCGAATGCAATTCGGGAAGGAATGTTGGCCTTCATCAGGCCGGTGATAACATCCGCAGACGGACGTTGCGTAGCAATAATCAAATGAATTCCGGCAGCGCGGCCCATCTGGGCAATTCGGCAAATGGACTCTTCCACTTCCTTCGCGGCTACCAACATAAGGTCTGCCAGCTCATCGATAATAACAACAATCTGGGGAATCTTTTCCCCATCTACTTCCTGACTGTCAATAATGCTGTTATAGGACTCCAGGTCCCGAACGCCCACGTCGGACATTGCTTTGTACCGACGCATCATTTCCGTAACCGCCCACTGAAGAGAGCCAGCAGCCTTCTTCGGATCTGTCACAACAGGAATCAAAAGATGCGGGATCCCGTTGTAGATGCCAAGCTCCACCATCTTGGGGTCAATCATAATCAGTTTTACATCATCAGGACTTGCCTTGTACAGCAAAGAAATGATGATGGAATTCATACAAACTGACTTACCGGAGCCGGTGGTACCGGCAATGAGCATATGCGGAAGGCGGGCAATATTGCCCACAATACAGTTGCCGCCAATATCCTTGCCCACCGCAAAGGAAGACAAAGACTTTGCCTTATTAAATTCGTGGGAATCAATAACTTCCCGAAGGGAAACCGTGGTAACCGCCCTGTTGGGCACCTCGATTCCCACCACAGAAATTTTCCCGGGAACGGCGGCAATTCTCACGCCCGACGCTCCCAAGCTCAGCGCAATATCATCGGCCGCAGAAGTCAGCTTGCTTAAGCGGACACCCTTTTCCAGCTCCACTTCATAACGCGTAACGCTGGGACCGCGGGTAACATTGATAATATGCGCCTCAATCTTAAAGCTTGCTAAAGTATCGTTTAATCTTTGAGAATTCTCGCGCATTTCTGCTGTGGCATCGCCAAAGCTCTTAGACGGAAGTTTCAGCAGATCAATGGGGGGAAAATAATAAACAGGCTTTTCCGTGCTTTGTGCCTGTGCAATTTCCATCGCAACTTCCTGGGCGGATTCGGCAGCCTCTTTTGCAAAAACTTTTTCCACCTTTACTTCTTCAACAGGCATAGAAACCGCGTCCAATACCTCTTGCTCCAGCTCCGGCATCGTTTCCGGGTATTCTTCCTGAATAGTCTTTGGGGCAGAGGCGATTACGGCATCCTCATCGGTCACCTTCACCCCAACGGCAGCGGCAACCGGCTTATTAACATCGGAGTCAATTTGACGCATAATCTCGCTGGCGCGGGAAGGCTCTTCCTGATGCGTTGGAGAAACCGCTTCGGCATCTGCAACCAACCTGGCTTCTGCTGCGGCGGCAGCTTCTGCGCGGCGCTGTTGCTGATAAGCAATCCGCTTGTTGGCAATGTGATTGACAACTGCAGCAGCGCGGTCATTTTCCGGTTCTTCTTCCTCTTCCCATTCCGCGCGGGGGCGCTCGCGAACAGCGCGGATCAAGCCAGGAATAGTAATGCGTATACCAGCCAGGAATGTCAAAATTGCCGCAACAATCAGAAGAATGTAGGAAATCACTTCACCACACAGCCATTCCACGATCAGTGACAAACCACCGCAAACCAGTCCGGCTGTGGAGCCCTGGACACCGCCGCTGTAAAGTGCGCCAATAATGGTAATGTCCTGCGGCAGAAGAATCGTGCTGAGCGTAAGCTGGGAAATACATCCGCAAAGCAGTACAAACACCCCGAGGCAGATGGAACGCATCAGCACAGGACGATGGCGGCTGAACGCGTGAATCAGGAACAAATACAGCAGCACAGGAATAGACACCGCAAAGCCTATCTGCCCCAAAATTCCCTGGACAATATTGGCAAGCAGACTCGTCAGCGCGCCGTCGGGATTAAAGAAGATGACAAGGAACAGAATAAACATTCCCAGAAATACAACGGACGTAATCAGCCGTACAGGAACAGCATTATCCTTGCCCTCCTTGGAATTTTTAGCTCCGGAGCTCTTCTTTTTGTTTTTATAGGCTTTTTCCTTGGCGGCAGATGCCGCCTGTTCTGCGCGGGATTTCTTTTTCTTAGCAGCCATGGAAATTCTCCTTTACTGAAACTATGCGATGAGATAAAAAACGAAAATAAGCAAGGCAATGCCCCAGGAATAGTAGGCAAAAAAGGTAAAGCCGATATTCACAGACAAATACCGCATACCAACAATGGCTGCATAAGCGCCAATAAATGCCATAATTGCCGCAAAAATACAGCCGATGAACTCTGCAAACGATACGATCCCGAGGCCCACAGAAAACATCGTAACAACATCGGAAGCCATGGAAACCAGGAGCGCAGGAATGCCAAGAACAATAATCCAGTTAATCAAACGCGGTCTGTCAACCCCTCTGGCAGTCCCGGCGCAGACCATAGCTCCCACACGGGAAATGCCCGGGAACGCTGCGAAAACGCCGCTCAGGCCCATCAGAACGCCGTCAAGCGCAGTCATTTTGCTCGCATCCTTATTGCCATGGGAGATATGTTCCTGGATAAACAGTGCAATACCGTTAACCGCAAACAGAATTCCGATCACCGGTATATCTATGTTCATCGTACCAACAATGATGTACAGAATAACACCCAATATCAGGGGAAATGCTGCGGTTTTCAGCAGACGGATTTCATACACTCCCCGGGAAACTGTATTGCTCCCGCGGGTTCTCCCCCGGCGCTGGGAAATCAACTGCTCACGACGAAGCTTGGTCAAATAAGGGAAGCAGGAAAGAATAATTGCGCCAAGACAGCCTGCATGAACAAAGAAATTCAGCAATCCGCTTGGATAGCTTGCACCAAAAATCAGAGAAATAAGTACTTGGTGGCCCTGGGAAGAGATAGGGAAAATCTCAGTCAACCCGGATATCAGTCCGTATATCAGACTTTGAATGATATTCATATCTATCCCCTTCCCATTTGATATCTAATTTATCATAACACATTCCTTTTCAAATTTCCAGTACACTTTACAAAAATATTATCGTTTCCCTTTATTCTTTGCAATCATCTTGTGCAATGCATTCAGAGCATCGCTTAAGCCGCCAAGTTTATCGATCAAGCCTGACGAAACTGCCTCTTTTCCGTATAGGATGGTGCCCACATCCGTTGCCATTTCACCGGTTGCCATCATATAATCTTCAAATTGTTTTTTAGAAATTCCAGAGTTTTCTGTTACAAAATCAGCTATTTGCTCTTGAATTCTCTGAAAATACCGGAAGGTTTGCGGCGCGCCAACCACAAGGCCGGTCATTCTCACTGGGTGCACTGTCATGCTGGCCGTGGGCGTAATAAAAGAACGTTTTGTGCATACCGCCAAGGGAATACCAATAGAGTGGCCTCCGCCCAACACAAGGGAAACCGTTGGCTTTTTCATCCCGGCAATCATTTCAGCGATTGCCAGTCCTGCCTCTATATCGCCGCCAACCGTATTGAGCAGTAAAAGCAGTCCGTCAATCTCATCGCTCTCCTCAATACCGGCAAGCAGTGGTAAAACGTGTTCATACTTTGTGGTTTTCGCTGTTTCGGGCAAGACCTGATGACCTTCTACCTGTCCGATGATCGTTAAAGTATAAATATTACCCTTTTTACTTTTGGTAATATCTGAGCCAAGCTCTACCACTTGTTCTCTTTCTTCCTTTTTGACTTCAGAATCTTTGGTTCCTTCCATATTTATCACCTCACGGTGTAGGATAACCCATTTCTATGCTTCAATTCATACTTGAAAGAAAGCGGAATGTGTTATATAATTTGTCTATCATTTTCTATAAAGAAAGGATTGTATCAATATGGAGTATCAATATAAAACTTCCGGCACCTGTTCCCGGGAGATCCTATTCGAAGTAGAAGACGGCATTGTCAGCAATGTCCGGTTTGTCGGCGGCTGTAATGGCAACCTGAAAGGCATCGGCGCGCTGGTAAACGGAATGCATATCGATGAAGTGATCCAACGTGTTGAGGGCATTAGCTGCGGTATGAAGTCTACTTCCTGCCCCGACCAGCTTGCCCAGGCTTTAAAGGCTGCCAGAGATAACGCCTGAATCATTTTTTGAGGGAAAGAAGGAATGAATATGGGATTTTCACCGTTTCTGGACTCCAGGCGGCCGGCGGCAAAAGCGCTGGTTGCAGAACTGAGAAAACAATACGATTATGTAAGCATTTTGGGCGTTGACACCAAAACCCGCAATGTTCGCGCCGACCGAAACACCACCAACATTTCTTCAGGCAGAGATACCGAATGCGGCTTTGTTGTGAAGATGACTGACGGAAATATTTTCTATGAATATTCTTTGGACGATATTGGCGGAGATATCAGTGCAATCGCCAGAGAGATTTCTGAGGCATTTGCGCTGAACCGTACACTGTGCAGCAACGCAGTGGGAAACATCTCCCTTGCCGATGAACCGCTTGTAAAGTCTTTCTCCAGAGAATGCGATTTATCCAGCTACACAGACGGTCAAATTTTGGATTTCTGCAAAGAGCTGTGCGCCAATATGTTGCAAAAAAGCCAGTACATACTCAATGGAATTGTAATGGTGGGCTGTTTGGATGTTTCCAAGCTCTTCATCTCCGAGAACCGGGAACTGGATCAGCATTATTCCTGGGTAAACGGTATTATCGCCGCGGTTTACAGAGAGAATGACAAGGTCGTGCAGGTGCGTGAGGGCGCCAATTCCCACCTTTTGTCTCAGGTTATGACCCAGTTACCCGGTGAATTGGATAAAATGCTTCACAAAGCGCATATGCTCACCCTTGCCAAGCCCATTACTCCGGGCGTATATGACGTGATTACCGACCCATCCATTACCGGTCTGATTGCTCACGAGGCCTTTGGTCACGGTGTTGAAATGGACCAGTTTGTTAAGGATCGCGCGCTGGCCAAGGAGTACGTTGGTAAGTACGTCGCCTCCCCCATCTGCAATATGCGCGATGGCGCAGCGTCTGTTTTAAGCGCCGCATCCTACTTCTTCGATGACGACGGCGTCCTTGCCGGTGACACCCAAATCATTAAAGACGGCATCCTTGTGACCGGCATTTCCGATTTGGCATCTGCAGCGCAGCTCGGTACGCCTCCCACAGGAAACGGCAGACGGGAATCCTCCCGCCGCAAGGCATATTCCCGTATGACCAATACGTTTTTTGAAAAAGGTACGGACAAAATTGAGGATATGATTGCCTCCATTCAGCACGGTTATATGCTCTTTGAAACCAACAACGGTATGGAGGATCCCAAGAACTGGGCCATCCAGTGCGTTGCGGAATATGGCATTGAAATTGTAGACGGAAAGCTGACGGATAACTACGTTTCTCCTGTTGTTATGAGCGGCTATGTTCCGGACCTGCTGAAATCCATCACCATGATTTCCGACGACTTCAAGGTCATTGGCGCAGGTAGCTGCGGAAAAGGATATAAAGAATGGGTGCGCGTCAGTGACGGCGGTCCTGCTCTGAAAGCGAGGGTGAAGCTGGGATGAATATGATTGTAAAGGCTCTGCAACGCAATTTGCGTGTATCAGATTATAAAATTAACGTCCACAACAAAGAAACTTTTGAATTATTTTTTATTAAGAACAAGCTGGAAACCGTACGCCGTACCAATACTTGTGACAAGGAAGTTACTGTGTATGTAGACCATGATGGGTTTAAAGGTGAGGCGCAGTTTTTTGTCTATCCCTCCACGACTGACGAACAGCTTTGCACACTTATTGAGGATGCCGTGGAAAAGGCACTTCTTATTAACAATCCGCACTTTTCCCTCCCTTGCAATGAAGAAGGCAGATACACTTTGGAAAGCAATTTTGACCAGTTCCCTCCTTCCGATTTGGCGGCTAAAATTGCTGAAACAGTGTTTTCATCCAATGATATTCCTAATGCTGCGCTGAATACTGTGGAAATCTTCATTAACAAGCACACAGAAACCATTGTTAACAGCCGTAACCTTTCCAAAACACAGGTTCGCTATGATGCAATGGTAGAAGCAATTCCCACCTATAACGGGCAGGAGCGGAGTGTGGAACTGTATGAGCAGTACAATTTCGGAAGCCTGAATGTGGATGACCTTCAGCAGGAAATTGCGCAGAAAATGGCGGAAGTAAAAGCGCGTTACAACGCAATTACCCCCTCCTTCTCCATCGACTGCGACGTAATTCTGAATCGTTTGGAACTGGCGCAGCTTTTTGGGGATATCGCTCAGGACCTAAACTATGCATCCGTTTACTCCCACGCAAATCTATATAAAAAGGGCGATAAGATCCAAACAAACCCGGAATATGATCTGATTCACATTCGGATGTTGGGCGAAGTACCCGGTAATCTGCGCAGCGCAAAATTTGATCAGGACGGTATGTCTTTACAGGATATTCAGCTGGTTGAAGGCGGTGTTGCTGTAAACTACTACGGCTCCAACCGATATGGACAGTATCTGGGGGAACAGCCCACCGGTAACCTCAACGTCCTTTCCGTGAGCGCAGGAACAGCAAAAGCCGAAGATTTTTCCGGAAAGTCTCTGGAAATCCTGTCTATGTCCGGTCTGCAGGTAGATGCGTACAACGATTACATTGGCGGAGAGGTCCGTCTTGCCTACTACCATGACGGCGAAAAGACGATCCCCGTTACCGGCATTTCTGTTGCAGGTAAGCTTAGTGAGGTTTTGAACCGTATCCGGCTGTCGGATAAAATTGCAACCTATGGCAGT
>JAZUOF010000073.1:0-1526 GCA_045604565.1 Faecousia sp. | reverse complement strand
GGCGCAAATGGTATAACATTTTATGAACATTACAGTTCCGGCGCGCATTCAAAACGTTCCACCCCATCATCATACCACAGATGGGTCATATACAAGCCGCCTGCGGGAACGGTAGGCCCTGCGGCGGTCCGGTTTCCGTCGTTTAAAATCTTTCCGATTTGCTCAGGCGGGAACTTTCCTTCCGCGCAGTAAACCACCGTACCGGCCATTGCCCGCGCCATATTATACAGAAACCCATTGGCGCAAACCTTCAGGGAAATCAGGTTTCCCGTCCGCTCCACCTTGTAATAGTATACCGTTCGGACTGTGGATTTAACATCTGTACCCACACTTCGTACTGCCGCAAAATCGTGCGTACCTACAAACTGATCCGCCGCCGCCTGCAGAATTTTCTCATCCAAATGCTTTGGGTAAAACCACGCGCGGTTCACGTAGAACGGATCTCTGACCCGGGAATTGTAAATCAGATAGGTATATTCCTTACAGGCGCAGGAGCCGATGGCATTGAATTCTTCGTGCACGTCAAAGGCTCTGGTGACAACAATATCTGCAGGCAAATGGGTGTTCAGCGCATAGGGCAGCCGCTCCACCGGGATGGTGGATTCTGTTTTGAAGTTGGCCACATAGCACTTGGCATGGACACCGGCATCGGTCCGTCCGCAGCCTGTGGTGTGGACGCTGTGCCCTACTACCATACCAATCGCCTTTTCCAAGGTTTGCTGGACGGTTGCGAGATTTTTCTGTGTTTGCCAGCCGTGGTAGGCCGTTCCCTCATAGGTCAAAAACAAGGCAATATTTCGCATACTAACCTCACAGGCCAAAGAAATTCAATGTGATGATCGCACCCAACAGCAATACGCCTGTCAAAAAAGCGAACAAATCGCACCGGTGGAACCGCAGAAGCTTCATTTTGGTGCGTCCGTTCCCTCCCTGATAGCAACGGCATTCCATAGCTGTCGCCAGTTCATCCGCTCTGCGAAATGCGCTGATGAACAACGGCACAAGAATGGGAACCAGCGCCTTTACCCGTTGCAGAAGACTGCCGGATTCAAAATCTGCTCCCCTTGCCTTCTGGGCAGACATAATTTTATCGGTTTCCTCAATCAAGGTGGGAATAAACCGCAAAGCAATGCACATCATCATAGACAGCTCGTGTACAGGCACACGAATCGCCTTTAACGGTCCGAGCAAGGATTCCAGGCCATCTGTCAGGGCGATGGGCGAAGTGGTATAGGTCAGCATAAACGTGCCGGTAATCAGCATCAGAATACGCAAAACCATAAATACCGCACGGGTAATTCCCTCTGGATAAATCCGGATGTTCCAGAATTCCACCAGGGGTGTTTCGCCGGTGGTGAAAAAGATATTCAGAAGACCGGTGAGGATCATAATGACAAAAAGAGGCTTCATTCCCCGCACAACCGATTTCAGGGGAATGGTAGAAACGGCAATGGTCGTTACCAAAAAAGCCAACATCACGCCATAGGAAATCCAGTTATTCGCCACAAAAAGTGAAACAATGTATA
>JAZUOF010000072.1:0-6468 GCA_045604565.1 Faecousia sp. | reverse complement strand
TTATCCATATCGCCATCGCAAGCGGTCAGGGCTGCCTTGCAGTCCATCATGCCCACGTTGGTCATCTCACGGAGCTTCTTAACATCCAGAGCAGTAAATGCCATTTTGATTTCCTCCTAATATCATCGGCATGGCACCCGGGTTGCGGGTGCCATGTAGAATTTTTAATTACTCAGCAGCGGGAGCCTCGACAGCAGCCTCAGCGTTGTCCTCGCCCTGACGGCCCTCGATGGCAGCGTTGGCCATGGTGGCAGCGATCAGACGGATGGCGCGGATGGCGTCATCGTTGCCGGGGATTACGTAGTCGATTTCATCGGGATCGCAGTTGGTGTCTACGATGGCTACGATGGGAATGTTCAGCTTACGGGCTTCTGCGATTGCGTTGCGCTCCTTGCGGGGGTCAACAATGAACAGAGCAGCGGGAATCTTCTTCATTTCCTTTACGCCGCCCAGGTACTTCTCCAGCTTTTCAATTTCGCCCTGATGCTTGATAACTTCCTTCTTGGGCAGCATGGCAAAAGTGCCGTCCGCTTCCATCTTACGCAGCTGAGCAAGACGGTCGATACGGGTGCGCATGGTGCGGAAGTTGGTCAGCATACCGCCCAGCCAACGGGCGTTGACCTAGTAACCGCCGCAACGGGCAGCTTCTTCCTTAATGGCATCCTGAGCCTGCTTCTTGGTGCCGACAAACAGGACGTTGCCGCCATTGGCGGAAATTTCACGGACAAAGTTGTAGGCTTCCTCCAGCTTCTTCACGGTCTTCTGCAGGTCGATGATGTAGATACCGTTACGCTCGGTGTAGATGTAGGGAGCCATTTTGGGGTTCCAGCGACGGGTCTGGTGACCGAAGTGTACGCCGGCCTCCAACAGTTGCTTCATAGATACGACAGCCATTTTTTGTTTTCTCCTTTTGTTTTGTCCTCCACCCCGATCATCTCGCGCTGCCCGCTCCTTTTGGGAGCACTCGGGGACGCGATCACCGGGTGTGTGGTGTAGTGATACTGTGGGCATAAATTTGCCCACGCCGAAGTATTATATAGGATTCTGCGGGATTTTGCAAGTAGTTTTCCCAAAAAAATAATAAAAAATTCCCCGGTTTTCAAGATTTTTCCAGCCTCAGCGCCCGCAAAAGAGGGCGGCATACCGCCGCCCCCGAAAAAGGATAGGTTTTTCTGCTAAAAAGGCAGACCCAGCTTCGTCCGGGGAACCCGGCACTCTTCCAGGCGCACGTCTACCAAAACTATATCCGGACCCATCCGGCAGATACAGTTCCAGGGGATCACATAATCGTCCCGTGGGTTCAGTATACCAAAGAGTTTTCCCGGTCCGGGCACCACAATGGCGCACAGCCGTCCCTCCGGAAGGTCTACTTTAGCATCCGAGATGAAGCCCAACCGCCGCCCGTCACTGATACAGATCACTTCTTTGCAGTGCAGGTCCGAAAAATTAACCGACATATCCAGTCCCCCTCCCGGCATTAGTCTATGATGCCGGGGGGAAGGGTATGCCTGGCTTTAGGAAACCACCGTAATGGATTTTCGCATAGAACCGATAGCGCTTTTTTCCAGGCGGGATACCTGCGCTTGAGAGATACCCACCAGAGATGCCACTTCCATCTGGGTTTTGCCGTCGTAAAAGCGCAGGGAGAGGATTTGTTTTTCCCGTTCCCCCAGCGCCTGGAACGCATCCCGCAGGGCAATCATTTCCATCCAGTTGCCCTCGGTATTTTTGGTATCCCGCACCTGGTCCATCACCGTCAGAGGATCGCCCCCGTCTGCATAAACCGGGTCGTAAAGGCTGACGGGAGAGCAAACGGCATCCAGCGCCTCCGCCACATCCTCGGTGGGCAGCTCCAGTTCTTTGGAAACCTCCTCCAGGGTGGGTTCCCGGCCCAGCCGGGCCAGCATAGCCTCCTTGCACTGCAGCACCCGGTAAGCCACGTCCCGGATAGAACGGGACACCCGAATAACCGAATTGTCCCGCAGATACCGGCGTACCTCTCCGGCAATCATGGGAACGCCGTAGGTAGAGAAACGGACCTGCTTGGTGGGATCAAAATTCATAATTGCTTTGATAAGCCCGATACAGCCTACCTGAAAAAGGTCGTCGGGGTTTTCTCCCCGTTTTTCAAAGCGCTGGATTACAGACAGCACCAGACGCAAATTGCCCTCAATCAAGGTTTGTCTTGCATCCTCGTCGCCATCCTTGGCGCGCAGTAAAAGCGCGTCCATCTCTTTTTGAGTCAGAACTTTCAGCCGGGCGGTGTTCACACCGCAAATCTCTACTTTTCCCTGCATGGGTCCTCCTACGCTTTCGCAGATTCCTGATGAGGACAGTATTTGCTTTCCGGAGGAATTTCATACGGACTGATAAATTGTGAAAAATAAACAAACTTTTTTGTTTAGCAGGGAAAGTTTTCCCACCGGAGCAGACAGGCAAGGGGAAATCTGCCAACTTTTTCGCCAAAAACGACGGAAAAATACCCGTAAAAATAACGGCGACATAACACGAACAGTTTACCAAAAATTCCTGTTTATTCACCGGTTTATGCAGGGCATTCAAAGGGGATAACCGGGCAAAACCACCGAAATAGCTGTTGAAAAGCCGTACTTTTCCACATTCTCCACAGAGTTTTCCACAAGGGAACCGGTTTCCGAAAGGTATGCATTTCGGTTTACATAAATCAATTCGACGCATTTCGTCAAACTTTCCACTTTTTCGACAATTATCAAAATGACGGATGGGGAAAATGGAGGTAAAAAAAAGGACTTGACAAAGGAAAAGGGCTGCCGTCCCGGGAAAAAATATAAAAAAGGTATTGATTTTATAGAAATCCCGCGTTATAATGGGTAAACGCATGAGCATATTACAAAGAACAGGAGGTGTGATTATGCCCAACATCAAGTCCTCTAAGAAGGATGTTATCCGTTCCAAGATCGCTTATGAGAAGAACAAGGCTGACAAGTCCGAGATGAAGACCGTCATTAAGAAGTTTGACGCTGCTCTGGTCAGCGGTGACCGTACTGCTGCTGAGGCTGCTTACAAGCAGGCTATCATCATTGTTGACAAAGCAGTGACCAAGGGTATTCTGCACAAGAACACGGCTGCCCGCAAAAAGAGCAGCATGACCCTGCGGCTGAATAAGCTGGCCTGATTTCTCTGAAAATATCTCCTTCCGACCCTTTTCGGAAGGAGTTTTTTCATATTACAGGGCAGGTTCCGTACTTTTTATGGATTTCCCCACAATTTGTGTTATAATGGGGAAAAGGAGGTGTTCCGATGGCAAGGCTTACAGACCCGATTACCGTTTTGAAGGGCATTGGCCCCACCAAGGCAAAGCAGTTTTCTGCGCTGGGTATTGAAACGCTGCAGGACTTGATTTGTCATTTTCCCCGAAGCTATGAGGACCGTACCCGTATGGTCTGCATAGCGGATTTGGAGCTGGACACCCCGGCCTGTTTCAAGGCGGTGGTTATGAAGCCGCCCCGCACTGCCCATATCCGCAAGGGTCTGGATATCACCAGAGCCCAGGTGGCGGACCATTCCGCCAGACTGAATCTGACTTTTTTTAATCAGAAGTTTACCACCGAACAACTCCAGTACGGCAAAGAGTACATTTTTTACGGGGCGGTCTCCGGTGACCACGGCGGCTACGCAATGACCTCACCCGTTTTTGAAAGTCCGGACAGTCCTGCTATTACCACCCGCCGGATTTTACCCAGATATCCCCTGACCGCCGGACTGTCCAATGCCGCTGTTTTGAAGGCAGTACGGCAGGCGCTGGCTATTTGCGATCCCCCGCGGGAGATTCTGCCGGAAAAGGTGCGTCAGCAGTATGGGATTCTGCCGGCGGACCGGGCATATTATGCCATCCACGAGCCATCTTCGATGGAAGAAGCGGAGCAGGCGAAAAAGCGGTTGATTTTTGAAGAATTTTTTGTTTTTTCCGCAGGATTGGCATTGATGCGCGCCAGCCGGGCAGGCAAGAAAGTTCCCCCCTACCGGACGGCGGATTTGGCCGATTTCTATGGAGCGCTTCCCTTTACCCTCACCGGCGCGCAGCGCAGAGCCATTGAAGAAATTGCCGGGGATTTATGCAGCGGCGCGCCAATGAACCGGCTGGTACAAGGTGATGTGGGAAGCGGCAAGACGATGGTTGCGGCCGCGGCGGCTTACTTAGCGGTGAAAAACGGGTATCAGGCGGCGCTGATGGCGCCCACGGAGATTCTTGCGGAGCAGCACTATGGAGGGTTGTCCAGGCTGCTGTCACCCCTGGGGATTTCTGTTGCCCTGCTTACCGGCTCTATGTCGGCGAAGGAAAAAAAGAATGTTCGCGAGGCGGCGCAAACGGGTACTGCCCAGCTGATAATCGGCACCCACGCGCTGGTCACAGACAGTACCGTATTTCAGAATTTGGGTCTGGTGATTGCAGACGAACAGCACCGGTTCGGCGTGGCCCAGCGCTCCAGGCTGTCTGCCAAGGGGTCAGACCCCCATGTGCTGGTGATGTCGGCAACCCCCATTCCCAGAACACTGGCGCTGCTGATGTATGGGGATTTGGAGGTTTCCGTTCTGGACGAGCTTCCTCCGGGCAGAGAACCGGTGGATACCTTCCTGGTGACGGAAAGCTACCGGGCGCGGCTCAACGGGTTTATCCGCAAACAGGTACAGCAGGGTCATCAGTGCTTTGTGGTTTGTCCGGCTGTGGAAGAAAACGAGGAGCTGAATCTTAAAGCCGCGCAGGTCTGGGCGGATACTTTACAAAAAACGGTGTTTCCCGATTTGCGGGTAGCGCTTTTGCACGGACAGATGAAAGGCGCGGAAAAAGAGGCGGTTATGGCCGCCTTTGCCAGAGGCGAAGCGGATGTGATGGTGGCAACTACGGTCATTGAGGTGGGCGTGGATGTACCCAATGCCACGCTGATGGTGGTGGAAGATGCGGATAGGTTTGGCCTTTCCCAGCTTCATCAGCTTCGCGGACGCGTTGGCCGCGGCGGCGCCAAGAGCTACTGCGTGCTGGTCAGCCAAAACAAAAACCCCGATACCAACGCCAGACTGAAAGCCTTATGCAGAACGACGGACGGCTTCCGGATTGCCGAGGAGGATTTGCGCCTTCGTGGTCCCGGTGATTTCTTTGGCAGCCGGCAGTCCGGCCTGCCTGTGTTCCGGGTGGCGAATTTAAGCTGTGATCTGGCTACGCTGAAGCAGGCGCAGAAGGCCTCTGTGGAGTGGATTGACTCGATGGGTACGGCCCAGACTCCGGAAAGTCAGGCTCTGCGTGAGCGGATTGGCCAGTTGTTTGCCCGCAGCCAGGGCACGATGAATTGATTTTTAAGCGAAAACGCAGGAGTTTTTTAAAACATACTTAACAATTCCCGGCCGATTGCCAGAAGAAGGGCATCTGCCGGGAATTTTTTTATATAAATGTGCAAAAATTTAAAAATAGGTTGTAATCTTGTGTAAAATGATGTAAAATAGTACAGCTATAAAAATGGGGTTTTCTGGAATTGTCCGTCTCAGGACTGGAAATGCCCCAAAAAGCATACAATACTTATTGACAGATTCTTGGAGGAAGATCCAATGGAAAAACCGATTGTTCTTGTAATTATGGACGGTGTGGGCAAAGGCGACGGCGGCAGCGGCGACGCGGTTGTGGTGGCAAAGACCCCCACACTGGACCGGCTCCTGGCGCAGTGCCCCCATACATACCTGAAGGCTCACGGCACGGCTGTCGGTCTGCCCTCCGATGAGGATATGGGCAATTCCGAGGTAGGCCACAATGCCTTAGGCTGCGGTCAGGTATATTCCCAGGGCGCAAAGCTGGTGGGAGAGTCTATTGAAAATGGCGCGCTGTTTGCTTCCCGGACGTGGAAGGAACTGGTGGACAATGCCAAAGACGGACGGGCGATGCACTTTATGGGCCTGCTGTCCGACGGCAATGTTCACTCCAACATCAGCCACCTGATTGCTCTGCTGAAGCAGGCGCACCGCGAAGGCGTTGCAAAAGCATACTGCCACGTACTGCTGGACGGACGTGACGTACCGGCCACTTCCGCGCCGGAATATGTGCAACAGCTGGAGACAGTGCTGAAGGAACTCAATACCCCCGGCTGTGACTATGCCATCGCCTCCGGCGGCGGCCGTATGCAGGTAACCATGGACCGGTATGAAGCCAACTGGGGTATGGTAGAAAAGGGTTGGCGCACCCATGTGCAGGGCCTTGGCCGCCAATTTGCCTCTGCACGGGAAGCAATTGAAACCTACCGGGCTGAGACCGGCTGTATCGATCAGGATCTGCCTGCCTTTGTGGTGGCAAGAAACGGTGAGCCTGTGGCGAAAATCGCCAACGGCGAAAGCGTGATCCTGTTCAACTTCCGGGGCGATCGGGCTCAGGAGATCAGCCTTGCCTTTGACCGCAAGGATTTTGACAAGTTCGACCGCGGTGACTACACCGGTGTCAAGTTTGCC
>JAZUOF010000071.1:0-9592 GCA_045604565.1 Faecousia sp. | reverse complement strand
CGGTCATACCCTTAATGGTCAGATTTTTTACTGTGCCGGTCAGTGTTTTGATCAGACCGGTCGTCTTTGTACTCAAGCTGGAGCAGTCCAGTGTATAACCGTTGCCGTCTAACACGGCAGAGTATTCACCGTTCAAGTATGTCCAGGCAGTGACCTCAATATCACAACCCAGCTTTACGCTCTGATTGTTGGTAATGGCCGCCTGCAAATCCGCCAAAGTGTAAACCACGTCACTGGCTGAAACTTCCTGGAAATTCATTCCGGAAAAAATCAGCACGGCGGCGACAACCATTGCTAAAATTCGTTTGCTTAGTTTCATAAGTTGCCTCCCTAATTTTTAATCATAAAATGCCGGAATCCGGTGAGGTTTTTCTGTCCCACCGGTTCCGTCATTCATTTACATTAGGTTAATGGGATCATATAAGAATCCAATTTCCCATTCCAAATGCCCTGCAGCATAGCATAAACGCCGTCTGCCATCAGAGCATAGCCCTTATCCGAAGGATGGAGCTGATCCGGGAAGTTGACGCTTCCCAGGTTATCCGAGGTATAGGTGTACATATCGTAGAAGTACACTTTATCTCCACGGTCTTTCATCATCTGGGCAACCTTAGCCTGTACGGTGCGAACCCGAGTGGAATCATAGCTGGTAACCCGGTAGCTGATCGGGCAGTTCATAACTACAAAAACAGACTCGGAATTCTTTTCCTTCAGCTTATCCACCAGCGCCAGGTAGTCGCCGATATACTTTTGATCATCTGCTTCATTCCACGTATAGCCGCCCAAGCAACCGTACTTTGCTGCCCGGTCACTATCATTGGTACCCAGCATGATCAGAACATAATCATACTTGGTTTCATTGGCCATACAGTTATTGTGCTCCGCAGTCAAAACCCACGCGGGGTTATTGCCGTTTTCATCCTTCAGATCGCTGCGCAGGGTCCGGCCGCCTTTTCCATAATTATAGACCACACACTCCGTCCACAGCATACGCTGCAGATTTGCAGGATAGGAAAGATATATGGGATCTGTGGACTGGCTGCCGTAGGTGATGCTGTCACCAATGCAGCAAATCGTAGTCAGGTGATATGTTCCGTTCTGACTGTAGCCCTCGGGCAGATTGACAGAGTCATCGGTCTGTTTGCCCAAATAGGATTCCAGAGCGTCGACTGCATGATAAGTAGTGCCGTATGTGCCACCGCGAATAATCAGCTTGCCATCCTGTACTTTGACAACATAATCGTCCTGGGTGGCCAAGCGCGCGCCGGTTACCACACTCTGGCTGCGGTTAGTAGAGCCGATAAGAATCTCGTACTTACCTTCCTCCACAGAAGTGTCCATTTTAACCTCAAGTTCCACGCCGCACAGTTTATAAATCAAGTCAGCAACGCGCTGAGCAGTGACTTTATCATACTGATACTCCTGCTCAATCCGCTTCAGCACTGCTTTTCCTGCCTGATAGTAACTACTGCGGGGGTAAAGAATCACATACTGCGAGATATCGATCCCATCTACAGTAAGCTGTTCAATCAAACTCACGTTATCGCCTTTCTCTGTGGAGCCGTCTTGTGTAGCATTGTTTTCTTCCGCCTGCGAATCGGAAGGCTCATTGTTACCGCCGCTCTGTCCGCAGCCGCACAGTAACATGCAGATGCATAAAACCAGACTTAAATATCGAACAATTTTTTTCATCTCAGACTTCTCTTTCACAGTCGCCGTTGTCGGGCATTATTATTTCTGCTTGCGCTTCCGCAATACCAGAACAACAGCAACACCTGCCACAGCAAGCACAGCAATAACAATGACAATAATGATTACGTCCTGATTGCCGTTTGTGTTCAAATCGTTGTCCTTATTGGTATTATTATTCTTGGGAGGATCGGTCTCTTCGGGCTCAGGCTCAGGCTCGGGTTCGGGCTCGGGTTCGGGCTCAGGTTCGGGTTCAGGTTCCGGCTCAGGCATAACAGGAGCAACAACCGAGCTGGGGTTATCAGCCAAAGCGATAGGGTACTCGCTGGCATCATCAAAAACGAAAGCATTGCCACCCAACATACCGAGGATATCCGCAGAATTCATCTGAGCGGCGGAAATCTCGGTGCCATTGGAGGAGTCCGTCTTGTTGGAGTCGCTGTAATTGCGCAGGCCGGACGTGCTTCCGGTGTAGACAGAGGAGCTGAATACACGGCCGCTGATGCTATAGCAGTTAACAACAGTAATCTCGCCTACCATATTACCAACAACGCCGCCAACCTGCGTAGCCTTGTCGGACTTAACAATAACATTACCGGCATTGAAGCAGTTCTCAACGGTAACATCCTTATTTTCCTTGGTCAGGTTGGTGATACCACCCACATTGCCGCCGTTAGCAGCAACTGCAACTACATCGCCGTAGTTGCCACAGCCGTAAACGGTCACGGTATCCTGTGCAGAACCCAAAATACCGGCAACACGGCCCTTACCTGCTTCAACAGTAGCGTAGTTAATACAGTAGGTAATTGTACCCTTAGCTCTGCCGGCAATACCGCCGATGTGCAGGTTAGACTTGATGTGGCCGCTGACAGTACAGTAGGACACAGTACCCTTGGCACCATTATTGGAAGTAATACCGGCAGCGCCGTCACCATTGCCGGTGATCTTGGCATTGGTAACGTTGACGTTGGTAATCACGCCCTTGTTTTCATAGCAGACACCGCCTGCTTCATTTGCATCGGAAGAAATGGTTACGTTATTCAAATTCATATTGGCCAGGGTGCCGCTGTTAAGATTGACTACGCCAGCCACATAGCTCAGGCTGGAGCTTACAGACAGGTCCTCGAAATTCACGCCGTAAATCAGACCGTGATTCTCATTGACCAGACCGCCAACGCTGCCGAAAGGAGATACAATCGTCAGGCCGCTGATCGTCAGGTTCGTAATAACAGCATTTTCATCTGCAAAATCAAACAGGGCGTTGGTCAATACCACATCATCCGCGAAGGTAATGGTGTGGCCGTCACCATCAAGGAATCCATCAAAGTAGCTTACTGTAGGCCAGTTGGATGTGACTGTAATATCAGCAGCCAGCTTCCAGCAGCCGGTATCGTTGCCGTAGCCCATAATGTCAGCTTCTACAGCTTCCAGCATATCCATCAGTTCTTCCTCAGAAGAAATGGTGGTATATGCCTCAGCAGCGCTAACTGACAGAGGCAACATTGCCAGTACCATAACCAGCACGAGTAAAATAGCACAGATTTTTTTCATAACGATTCTCCTTTCTTAGTTGCGCGGGTCAAAATCAGGGTTGCTGCGCCTAACAGCAGCATGATTTCACTAACAATCAATCCTGCCGAGGCGATATATGCGGTTTGTATCACCGGGTTTGTAAGATAGGCAAACACTCCCACCGCGCCGGTAACTGTGGCGCAAATGCAGGGGATGGCGGTTTTAATCTTGAACAGACTAAACACAGAGCCGGCAGCGCTTAAAACAGCAATCAGAAAGATTGTCAGCGCGTTGCGGGTGGTCAAATCTTTGGTGTCGGTATAATCACGCATCAGCTTTGTCAAATCTCTGTGTGCTTCCGGATGCGCCACATACTCTACCGCAGAAACAGATGTGCCAGCCTCTGTCCAACAGGGCATAAACAAAAGGGCCAGGCTGGTCAGCATTAAAAGAATACAAATAATCCTCGGTATATATTTCATCATATTGCTCCACCGTCCTCTCATATCAACCCTTAATGGAGCCGAGCATAATGCCCTTGACAAAATACTTCTGCAGGAACGGGTAGAACACAACAATGGGAAGGGTAGATACTACAATCAATACATACTTGATTCGGTTGTTTTCTACTATGCTCTTGATAACCGCCTGAGGGTCAATGCTGGAATCTTCTACCAGGGCACTGGATTTCAGCAGAATATTTCTCAAATAGAGCTGCAAGGGTTGCAAGTCGGTATTTTGCAGGTAAATCAGCGCATCCATGTAATCATTCCAGAAGCCTACCGCGGCGTACAGACACAAAATCGCGATGATTGTGGTAGACAGAGGGAATACCAACCGGAACAAAATCTGGAAATCATCTGCTCCATCAATTCTTGCCGACTCAATCAACTCGGCCGGAATGTTATTCCGGATGAATGTCTTTGCCAGGATAGCATTCCAGATGCTCACGCCTGCAGGCAGAATAATGGCCCACCAAGTGTCATAGAGACCCAAATTCTTAATAAGCAGGAAAGTGGGAATCAATCCACCACCGAAAAACATAGGAATCGTAATATATACCGTCAGGGCATTACGGAATACGAAATCCCGGCGCGAAAGCACGTAGCCAAGGGCGAAGGTACAGCTAACCTGCCAAACCGTACCGACTACCACCAGAAAAACAGAGTTACGCAGGGATGTCCAGAATTGGGACTGACCCAGCAGAATTATATAAGACTCCAGGTTGAAGCCTTCTGGCAGCAAAGTGACACTATTGGTCAAAATAGCATTGTCATCGCTAAAGGACATGCTCAAGCAATAAACAAGAGGGTATGCGCAGCATATTGCAAATACAATTACCAGAATGTAGGCAATCGTATCTACAACGCGGTCTTCAAAACTCAATATCTTCATTCTCTGCACCTCCGTATCAGAACAAGGATGTTTCCGAAACCTTCTTGGAGATGGCGTTTGCCGACAGAAGGAGCGTGATATTAACCAAGGAATTGAAAAGACCAACTGCTGTTGAGTAGCCGAATTCCGCACCGCCGATACCATTGCGGTAAACATAGGTGGAAATAACGTCTGCCGTACTATAGACCGCGCTGTTATACATCAGCAGAACCTTGCCGGAGCCAAGACTCATCATCTTGCCGACATTCAGGATCAGCAGTGTAATAACAACCGGTTTGATGCCCGGCAAGGTAATATGGCGAATCCGACTGAGTCGCCCGGCGCCGTCCAACGATGCCGCTTCATAAAGAGAAGGATCAATGCCGTTGATAGAGCCCATATAAATAATTGCGCCCCAACCGGCACCGGACCAAATTCCGGATATTACGTACATAGGACGGAATGCATTTGGCTCCAGGAACAGGTCTACCGGATCCCAACCAAACATGTTTTCCGCCAAACCGGACAGAACGCCGGTTGTGGGATCCAACATATTGGTCATCATCGTTACAATAACGGTCACGGAAATAAAGTGCGGAAAATAAGTACAGCTCTGGGTAATACGTTTAATTCTTTCGTTTCGAACCTCATTAAACACCAGAGCCAGGAAAATAGACGAGAGCATAATGCCGAACAAATTCCAGAAATTCAAGATCAGAGTATTGCTGATCAATCGTCCAGCATAGTAGCCGTCAAAGAACTTTTCAAACCACTTTAAGCCTACCCATTCATTATCCAGAAAGTCTCCGCGCAGGGACACATCCTGAAAGGCGTACATAACGCCAAACATAGGCAGATAAGAGAAGATTGCCAGCACGACAAGCGGTACCAAGGCAATGACGATCAGTCGCCAGTCTCTTTGGATGCCTTTCATCAGCCGGCTCTGTTTTTTGGACTGCCCGGTTTTTGTGGGACTTGTTAAGGATTTTACTTTCATTTTTTAGTATCCCTCCGGTATTTCTACAACACCTGTATATTCCTTTTTGTTAAATAAGTGGGAGTGAAGCTTCCTCCACTCCCACTTTTATGTTCAGGAGCAGGTATCAATCAATCTTAAATCAGTTTTTATCAACGTATTCCTGATAAATATCCAGCAATTCCTGCAGACGGAACACGTCGTACAGAGGTTTAACGAATTCCTCGTCCCATTTGCTCAAGTCCTTGTTGCCAAGCAGATATGCTGTCATCATTTCCTTGGTGAAGGTCTCCAGATCGCCCAAAATCTCATCTACGGTCTCCTGGTCGCCCTCTTCCATATAGGGAACAACAAATGTTTCAAATGCATAGCTCATATTAATCGCTGTCGCTGCCGTTGCTGCCTGGTCAATATACTCCAGACGCTCATCGCGCTTTACAGTCTCGGCGTATTTTTCAATCATATCAAAATACTGTGCATTGACATCTGCGGAGTAAACAGAGGGGAACTTTGACCACATATAGGCGCCCTGCAGATGCAGGCTGTTGGTGTCGGACCATACGGGGCAGTCCTTATCAAGAACGATATTGTAATCCTCATCAAAGCTCCAGGCATAGCCTTCAGGGCCAAAGCGCTCAGAAGCAATGCCGTATGCAGAATAAACTGCATAATCCAGGAACTGCGCTACCGCAATACAGCGGTCCTTGTCGTTGTTATCGACGATGGCATATGTATTGCTGCCGTAGGGATTTCTGGAACCATAAGCGGTTTTGTAGCCTGCATTGGAAGGCATAGAAACAGCTTCGAAATGAATATCAGGGTTATTTTCCACCAGTGCTGCCACGTGAGTTGACAGGCCGCGGAAGAAGCTTGCGAAGGTCAGGCCTGCTGCTGCATTGGAGTAAAGCTTGGAGCTGTCGGCAGACTTATGGAACAAGCCTTCCTTATACCACTTCTGCATCTCAGTGAGCCATGCCTTGCAGGCATCGGATTCCGGCTCAAACTTGACCTTGCCGGAATCGTCTACATAAAAGTAGTTCTTGGAGTTCTCAAAGTTCATTTTCAGGCCAAAAGCGCTGGCAAAAATGTTCACAGAGGACCAGGAACCAATGGTGGAGGTCACGTCAAAGGTATACATGCTGGGATAAGCCTTCTTAACAGCCTTCAGCATATCATACCAATCCTGCAGGGTCTTGGGAGGCTCGGTGAAGCCCAATGCCTCAGCGATGTCTGCGCGATACCACAGGTGGTTGTCAATGGTAGTTGCCGTATACTTCAAATAATCTTCGAAGGTGGCATAGGAACTGCATGCCATCTGATAGATGCCGCCATCCACGTAAGTCAGAATATCGGCCATCTCTGTGTTGTTCTCTGTGTAGAACGCCTTGATATTGGGGCAATAATCGTATGCCTCCGTCAGGTCAAAGAGCAGGTCATCCTCAATGTAGGAAGCGGCTTCTGTGACACCGGAAAGCATAACAATATCCGGAGCTGTGCTGGTATCACCGGCCAGACGTGTATTCAGAACCGTGTTATAGTCGGTATCAATGCATTCCCAAATCAGTTTTACACCGGTGCGCTCTTCAACCTGCTCCCACCGTGCCAGAATGCTGGCGTAATCAACGCCGGATGTGAAGGCGCTGTTGGTAAGAATACGAATGGTTACACCGGACAGGTCCGGAACGTCATTAATTCCAACCTTGGAAATTCCGGTGCCGCCGGAGCCGCCAGCCGTATCTCCCGAGCAGCCGGCAAAGATTGCGACAGCCATTGCAGCAATCAGTAACAGGCAAATAATCCGTTTCATAATCTTTTCCTCCATAAATTGTCTTTGAAACATATAAACAGCAACGCTGTGTTTCACAAAAATACAGTTTCCAGGGTTTATTACTTCCGGGGGGCTCCGGTAGAAATGCCAATCAGCAGATCCGACGGCACCACAACACGCTGGCTATTCCCCTGCCCGTCAATGGCTTTGAGCAACATATCTACCGCCACTTTCCCAATTTCATTCTCGCGCTGACGGATGTGCGTGTATTTTGCCTGGATATAATTATCATCCGGCGCATCGAAACAAACCAGAGAGATATCGTCTGGAATTCGCATTCCCATCTCCTCAGCAGCAGTTTCGCAAATACGCATAATGTTATAGTCAATACACAGCAGCGCCGTAATATCGGGGTTTTCCCTGTAATACCGCTTAAGGCGTTCCACATCCAACCGGACATTCTCCTGTGTGTTCTGGCCGGGCATGGAACTGCGGATATCGGAAAGTATAGCCGCGCTTCTAATCTGGTACGGCGTCATAGCGTAGCCGCGCACATAACCGCGCTCCCGGTCAATGATTGCCGTAGTGGTAGGCGCCGAGGAAATCAGGCCCACATTCTTGTGCCCCAGACTAAACAGATGCTCCATGGCGGCGAAGGATGCACTTTCGTGGTCACTGCCAACATAAGGCAGAGACAATCCCTCCATGTAACGGTCCGCCACAACCACAGGATAGTCGCTCATTACACAATTTACAATGCCGTAATTGGAGCCTTCATTACTGTGGAAAGGAACCACAATGATCCCCGCGCAACCGCTGGAGACCAAACGACGGATGATTTCGTTCTCTTCATCGACGGATTCATAGTACAAACCCGTCATTAGGCAGCATCCCCGGGCGTTGGCCTGCCGGGATACGCCTGCCAGCAGCATGCTGCCGAAGGAAGAGTAAATATGAGGAATCATTACGCCAATCGTTTTAGGCCTGACCGAGGGGCGGTCTATGCTTCTCCCCGTAGCCGTGTCAAAGTTGACGAAAGTGCCCTTACCGGGAAATCGGCGAATAAGGCCGTCTGCCTGCAGGAGCTCCATTGCCTTTTTTAGTGTAATCCGGCTGACGCCGTATACTTTCTGAAGCTCTGCTTCCGTCGGTATTTGGCTGTTTGCAGGATACCTGCCGCAACGAATCGCTTCCTTCAGATCCCGGTAGATACGTATGTAATTACATTCTCTTTCCATATATTTTCCCCCTTGCTTGCTCGACTGGGAGAAATATAACAAATATTACAATTATGCTCATATTATTTGTTTATATTATCTCGCAATCTTTTTTAATTATCAATGCACCTTTCTTACAAAAAATTCGACTTCACTTTGTAAAGAAATAACAAAATTGCTATATTTGTAATGTATTTTAAGAGTTGTTCCCCGGCGAAACACCTTTTTGCTATAGGTCGATTGCCGTTGATATTCCTCAAATTTCTTCTGTCGCACGGATTATGCAGGCCTGCCGGGCTGATTTGTAATAAATGTACTATCTTCAGTATATATAGTCTGTTGTGTAGCCTGCGGGAGCACGAGTTTGTTCGAGTATTTTACCAAGGCGACGCAGTATTTATGTGTAAAATTCCTATACCAGGATCCTTCCCCGGCAAAATCGTTCCGTAAAATTTGAGGCTTCTGTACATACTTTCTTCAATTGTACCATACCCAATGTCACTTTTCAACGATTATTAAGCACTACACCGTATGCCCAAAATTACACTGCGGCAGTAATTGCCCTGGCGTTTTGCCTATTATGCTTCTTGACACCGTACCCTTGCCAAGATAACAGGGATTGCCTCGATTTGGGGGAACCGTTTTTTCCAGTTCGGATTCTTTGGAATAAAAAAACGGAAACCGGGCAGGATAACTTCTGACCGGATTGTATGGCAATTTCGCCCTCACTCGGAATGGGAAAATGGAAAAAAGTTCTTGACTTTTTTTCCGCGCCGCGTATAATGATATCCGTGGTTATTCCATAGAGGATTAGTGTAACGGTAGCACACCGGACTCTGACTCCGTTCGCGGGGGTTCGAATCCCTCATCCTCTGCCAGAAAAAGACCTTGTCTAAAGACAAGGTCTTTTTCAACTAAATCCACCCTGTCGGGTGGGTGAAATCATCTTCGATGATGAAATACTCCCTTCGGTCGGATGAAATCCGGCTCGACGCCGGGTGGGGGGATTTAATTTCATCTGAGGCAAAGCCGAAGATTTCATCAGGGTTAGCTGAT
>JAZUOF010000070.1:0-19029 GCA_045604565.1 Faecousia sp. | reverse complement strand
AAGTGTCCGATTCTTTCTGAATCCACAGCCTGCCCCTTTGGGAAAAAAGGGTTGACTTTTCTATAATGTGTGGTATAATTTGAAACGTTCCACACGGAGGCATAGCTCAGCTGGTTAGAGCGCATGCTTCACACGCATGAGGTCACAGGTTCGAGTCCTGTTGTCTCCACCATGTAAAAACCCTCTTTTGTCTACCAGACAAAAGAGGGTTTTTACAATGATATCCGTTCCCTGCGGTCACGGGTGATATAGCTGACGCTATGATATCTGCTTCGCAGATGATATACGCTTCGCGTATGAAGGGAACGGATATTATATCATATTTGCGGGCGCAAATATATCATACGGCAACGCCGTATATCATATCGCGCCAGCGATATATCATTGATTTATGGAGCAATCTGTGATTAAATAAACACAGCAAATTTGAGCTTTAAAAAAGGTGTGCTATTAAAAGGAGAATTCAAAATGATTCGTCGGGCAATAAAAACTGATGTAAAGTCGATTGCGCAACTGGCTGTTCAAATGTGGACGTCACATACCGTTGATGAATTAACGGTAGAATTCAATAACTTAATTTCGGATCGAAATGCAGCGATATTTCTTTGTTTTTCTAACGAAAAGGTAATTGGATTTGCCCAATGTCAGTTGCGAAACGACTACGTTGAAGGCGCAGAAACCTCTCCGGTAGGTTATTTGGAGGGGATTTTTATTTCAGAGGAATATAGACGGCGTGGATATGCAAGAGCGCTTTTGGTAGCTTGTGAACAGTGGGCCAGAGAACAAGGGTGTCAGGAATTTGCCAGCGATTGCGATTTAGAAAATACGCTCAGTTTTAACTTTCATCTCGGGATTGGATTTCAGGAAGCAAATCGCATTATCTGTTTTACCAAACAGCTTTAACCACGCACCTTTTCGCTTTTCTTATCTGCATTTACGCACCATTATGCTGCTCTTTCGCATAGCAGCACGATGATTTTGTATCAAAACCATCGTGCTTTTTCTATATGCTAAACGCATTGTCATATCAGGCTTTTCAGGAGGTGTCTGCCATGCGTTATGAAAATATTGTTTCGGGGCGTTTTCTTTCCCGTCCCAACCGGTTCATTGCTCATATTGAAATCGATGGCAAAGAAGAAATTTGCCACGTAAAAAACACCGGGCGCTGCCGGGAGCTGCTACAGCCGGGAACAGATGTTTGGTGTGAACACATCCCTTCCCCTTTCCGAAAAACCGCTTTTGATTTGATTGCTGTGCAAAAAGGTCCGTGCCTGATCAATATGGATTCTCAAGCGCCCAACAAGGCTGCGGGAGAATGGCTTTCCGGAGGCGGCCTTGGGAAAATTACCGATTTAAAGCCTGAGTGCAGACAGGGCCAATCCCGGTTCGACTTTGCCTTTGTCAAGGACGGCAGGCCCTGTTTTTTGGAAGTCAAGGGTGTTACGCTGGAGCACAACGGTATCTGCGCCTTTCCGGATGCGCCCACTGTGCGGGGCGCAAAACATCTGCGGGAGCTTGCTCAGCTCGCCAAACAGGGATTTGGCGCGTATGTGCTGTTTGTCGTTCAGATGTCAGACGTGAAGTTTCTTCATCCCAATGATACTACGGACCCGGACTTTGGAAAGGCATTGCGGGATGCCGCTATGGATGGGGTGCAAATTCTGGCGATGGACTGCTCCGTGACACCGGAAGAAATGTTCTTGAGAACCCCCGTTGAGGTAAAATTGTAGCCACCGGCCGCAAAAGCGCCGGTGGCTTTTTTATAAAACAAGCTTTTCCAACAGTTGCTCCAGCTGGGCAAGATTTTTAATCTGATAATCCGGAAGAATGTCCGGACGGGGTGCTTTCCCGTCGGGATTCACCCAGCAGGTTGCAATTCCTGCGCGGATACCGCCCTGGATATCGGAAGTAAGACTATCTCCCACGATCATTGCCTTTTTGGGGTCAAAGCCGGGAATTCGGGCAAAGCAACGCGAAAAATATTCAACATCCGGTTTATCCGGGCCTATATTCTGAGAAATAAAAATATCCTGGAAGAAGTGGCTGATATTGGCGCTTTCCAATCTGCCTTCCTGTACCCTGGCTGTACCGTTGCTTGCCAAATAGAGCTTGTACTTTCGGCTCAGACGCTCCACCGCCTCCCGGGCGCCGGGCAGGAAATAATGCCCCACACTCAGGTTGTCTTCATACTTTCTGGCAACCGCTACCGGATCGACCGTAATCCCATATTCTCCGAAAAGCACAGCAAACCGGCCAACCAGCACCTGCTCTCTGGTCAGCTCCTTGCGCTCCAGCATTTCCCAATGGGCCTTATTGATGGCGCTGTACCGCACAAGCACTTCCTCATCCGGCTCCAGGTGGAACTGCCGCAGTGTTTTGCTGATAGCAAGACGTTCTGCCTTATGAAAATCCAAAATCGTATCATCCAGATCCAAAAACAAAAACTCAACCATTGTGTTTTCTCCTGAAAATCTCATTGGCGATGGCTGCAAACTGGGGAATGCTCAAAGTTTCTCCCCGCACATTCTCAGGCAATCCGCAGGCGGACAGAACCTCTTTTACGCCGCTTTTGCCCAGCTCGGGAAATCCGGCGGCAAGTCCGTTTTGCAGCGTCTTGCGGCGCATGGCAAAGCTTGCTCTGACCACCCGGAAAAACATTGCCTTGTCCGTCACATCCCAGGGAAGTTCCTTGCGCACACGAAGCGTAATCACCGCAGATGTAACCTTGGGCTGGGGCATAAAACAGTGGGCGGGTACATCAAACAGCAGCTCCGGCTGCGCATAAAACTGACAAAACACGGTAAAAGCACTGTAATCCGCAGTACCCGGCTTGGCGGCAATGCGCTGGGCAACCTCCTTCTGCACCATAACCGTGACAGACTCAAAACATTCCGCTTCCAAAAGGGCAGAAAGAATCGGTGAGGTAATATAATAGGGCAGATTGGCGCAGGCCATTGGACGCAACGCACCGAACTGTTCCCTGACCAACGCAGGGATATTCTGTTTCAGCACGTCGCCCCACAGGATATTCAGATTCTCAAACTGACCCACGGTCATTTTCAAGATGGGTGCCAACCGTTGGTCCAGTTCCACAGCGCAGACTTTGCCGGCGCGCAAAGCAAGCTGCTGGGTCAGCGGGCCGATGCCCGGTCCGATTTCCAGTACGCCTGCCGTTTTGTCCACTCCGGCTCTCTCGGCAATTTCTTCCGGCACCCACCGGGCAATCAGGAAGTTTTGTCCTTTGGCCTTTGAAAAATGAAAACCGTGCTCCGCAAGCAATGGCTTCATTACCCCAATATCACATACGTCAATCATACGATACCGCCTTTCTTTCCCCCATTATAGCAACTGCGCTCCGGTTTTGCAATCATCGGGATTGACACCCGCAGGAAATTGTGCTATATTTCTTCCAGAAAGGCTTTGACGAAGACACGCGCGTTCAGTAAGCTGCTCAGAGAGACGCACATTTGGTGTGAGTGCGCCGCAATCCTGCTTTACGCGATACCACTTCCGAGCCGCAGGTTGGAAATGGCCTGTCGGGTGCGCCCGTTACCGCGTCAATGAGTGACGGCTACGCCGTAACCAGGGTGGAACCGTGGAATACTTTGTATCCCACCCCTGATTCTTCAGGGGATGGGTATTTTTTATATCTTCCCCCAACCAAAAAAGGAGGAGCTATTATGTCCGAAGAAAATCTGTACACCTTTGAAAATCCTGAATATCGCAAGACCTACTGGCACACCAGCTCTCACGTGATGGCGCAGGCTGTCAAGCGGCTGTGGCCCGAGGTTCAGTTGGCGATTGGCCCTGCCATTGATGAGGGCTGGTACTACGACTTTGATGCGCCCTTTGCCTTTACTCCGGAGCATTTGGAGAAAATTGAGGCCGAAATGCGGAAAATCTGCAAAGAGCGTATTCGTCTGGAGCGCACCGAGCTGCCCCGGGCGGAGGCGATTGCCTTTATGCAGGAAAAGAATGAGCCTTACAAGGTTGAGCTGATTCACGACCTGCCGGAGGATGCCGTTATTTCCTTCTACACCCAGGGCGAATTTACCGACCTGTGCGCTGGCCCGCACCTGGATCACACCGGCAGAATCCGTCACAACGGTTTTAAGCTGACCACTTCCTGCGGCGCTTACTGGCGCGGTGATTCTAACCGGAAAATGCTTCAGCGTATTTACGGCGTTGGTTTCCCCAGCAAGGACGAACTGGACGCTTATCTTCTGCGTATTGAAGAAGCCAAGAAGCGCGACCACCGGAAGCTGGGTAAGGAGCTTGGCCTGTTTATGCTTCGGGACGAAGGCCCCGGTTTCCCCTTCTTCCTGCCCAAGGGTATGGTCCTGCGGAACACCTTGATTGACTACTGGCGTCAGGTGCATATGCGCTACGGTTATGTGGAGGTTTCCACGCCCATGATGATGAACCGCCAGTTGTGGGAGCGCTCCGGTCACTGGGGTCATTACAAGAACAATATGTACACCACCGTTATCGACGATGTGGATTTTGCCATTAAGCCTATGAACTGCCCCGGCGGTATGCTGGTCTACGCCTCCGTGCCTCATTCCTATCGTGACCTTCCGCTGCGTGTAGGCGAGCTGGGTTTGGTGCACCGCCACGAACTCTCCGGCGCGCTTCACGGACTGTTCCGCGTTCGTTGCTTCACGCAGGATGATGCCCATATCTTTATGACCTGGGATCAGATGAAGGAAGAAATCAAGAACGTAGTAAAGCTGTTTGACGAAGTATACTCCGTTTTCGGTTTGAGCTACCAAATCGAGGTCTCCACAATGCCCGAGGACCATATGGGCGATGAGAAGGACTGGGATTTTGCCACAGAGACCTTGAAGGCCGCTGTGGAAGAAATGGGCAAGTCCTACGTCATTAACGAAGGAGACGGCGCTTTCTACGGTCCTAAACTGGACTTCCATCTGGCTGACTCTCTGGGTCGGACCTGGCAGTGCGGTACCATTCAGCTGGATATGCAGCTTCCTGAACGCTTCGAACTGGAGTATGTGGGTGAAGATGGCCTGAAGCACCGTCCCGTTATGATTCACCGTGTGGTTCTTGGCTCTATTGAGCGGTTCATCGGTGTCATTACAGAGCACTTTGCCGGCGCATTCCCCCTGTGGCTCTCTCCCGTACAGATCAAGGTGCTGCCGGTTACCGAACGCGCCCATGAGTATGCCAAGAATCTGACCCGGCAGCTTAATGATGCAAATCTGCGCGCTGAGGATGATTGCCGCAACGAAAAGCTCGGCTACAAAATCCGGGAAGCTCAGATGCAGAAGATTCCCTATATGTTGGTTGTTGGCGATCGGGATATGGAAAACGGCACTGTGTCCGTCCGCACCCGCAAGGGCGACGATCTGGGCGCAATGACCCCGGATGAGTTTGTCCGTATGTGTCTGCAGGAAGTGGCAGATAAGAGCAAAGAAGTATAAAAGGAAACATCCACCGATTTTCATCGGTGGATGTTTTTTTATCCGTTTTCTGCAAGGTATTCCTCTGCGGCAAAAGCGGCCGCCGCGCCGTCTGCGGCTGCGGTGACAACCTGGCGTAGACGCTTGGTACGCACATCTCCAGCGGCAAAAACGCCGGGAATGTTGGTAAGTGTAGATTCCTCGGCAATTACGTAGCCGCCGGCATCCAATGCCACCTGTCCGGCAAACAGCGCCGTTTCCGGAGACATACCCACACTGATAAATACACCGTCGCAATCTATGCGTCGCCGGGTACCGTCTTGTACATTTTCTGCCGTTACGCCGGTCACAAAACCGTCGTGGTGAATCTGTGTAACCACACTGTTCCATACAAATTCCACATTCTGCATTTTGCTCAGCTGATCGTAATAGATTTTGGATGCGCGCAAGGTGTCCCTGCGGTGGACAAGGTACACCTTTTTGCAGATTCTGGACAGAACCAGCGCATCTGCCGCGGCAGTATTGCCGCCGCCTACAATCACTGCGGTTTTTCCCCGATAGAACATTCCATCACAGGTGGCGCAATAGCTGACGCCCCTGCCCACAAGCTTTTTTTCCTCTTCCAGACCCAGCTCCTTGTGAGAAGCGCCGGTCGACAGAATCACCGTCTTGCCCTGAAATGTTCCCTGATCCGTCTCCGCCGTCTTAACCAAACCGTCCAGAGACAGGGATTGAACCTCCGCAAAGACGGTTTCCGCGCCAAACCGCTGCGCGCCCAGACGCATTTTCTCTCCCAGCTCGTAGCCTTCCACGCCTTCATCGAAGCCGGGATAATTGTCAATCTTATGGGTCAATGCCATTTGGCCGCCGGGCGTCATTTTCTCCAGCACGAGGGTTTTCAGGCCCGACCTTGCGGCATACAGCGCCGCCGTATAACCGGCTGGGCCGCCGCCGATGACCAGAATATCATAAATTTCCATATCTTTTATTAAGCCGTTTCAGCTCTCCATTTGCAAAAAGTGTTTTTTATTAAAACATATCCAAAATCTGGCTCTTGGAACGGGCGCCTACGCTCTGGTTGACAATTTCGCCATTGCGAAACACCATCAAGGTGGGAATACTCATAATCCGGTACTGATTGGACAGCTCCGGTTCTTCGTCCACGTTGATTTTGCAGACCTTAATATCCTCGCGTTCTTCGGCGATCTGTTCCACAATGGGCGCTACCATACGGCAGGGGCCGCACCAGCTTGCCCAGAAATCTACCAGAACAGGCTTATCGCAGCGCAGGACTTCTTCTTCAAAATTTTGAGCGGTTACATGGACATAAGACATTGTACATTCTCCTTTTTTCTTTATTATCGGTATTTTACCTGGTTTTATTCTGCAGTTTCTTCCACTCTTGTAAGCACCATGGGGAACATTACCTTCACCACATCCACCTCTGCAAAGCTTTCCTTGGCAGATATGGTCAGCGTATCGCCATCCAAAACATAAGGATAGTAGTCCTCTGCAAATACAGCGGTAATCTCGTGGGTAAAGTACAGCTTGCCTTCTTTGGCTTCGTACTTGCCCTCGCTCTGGGTATGTTCTGCTATGGCCGATATATCCATTGTTCCCACTACCTGTTGGACAAGCGCGTCCATATCTATGCCCACCATGGTTAAAAAGTCAGAAAGCGATATATTGAGGTCTCGCTCCTTTATCATCTGTTCTATCGTCTGTTCCAGACCGTCGGTCACCTGCTGCGTCATTTGCTTCGCCATATTCTCCAGGGATTCTTCCTCAACAGACAGCCGGAATGTGCCGTCAGTCCGTAATGTCAGGGTAAAATCCACACAAATATCTTGAAATGTGAATTCCCCCATCGTGTATACGCCACCCATCTTCTCATTGAGAAGATCTGTAAAATCCACACTGCCTCTCCACACACCTGTCAGGCCCGGATTGCGTTCACAGCCAGAAATCACAGTAATCAAAAGCGCCAGGCAAATGACTGTTGCCATTACTTTTTTCATCACATTGCCTCCTGTTTTTGGGGTATTTTCAGCATACCACATCCGAGGGTTTTTTACAACCCCCCAGCCTGCGCATTTTCTTGACTTTCTCCCGTTTCAGAGGTATAGTATGAAAACAAGTAGAACCTACTCTGCCGGAGGAACAATGTCCCTATGAACAGAACCTTAAATATGACGCAGGGAAAGCCCCTTTCCCTGCTGTTTTTCTTTGCATTGCCTTTGATGCTGGGTAATGTCTTTCAACAACTGTATACGGTCATCGACACCGCCATTGTAGGCCGGGGCGTTGGTATGGAGGCTTTAGCGGCCTTAGGCAGTGTGGATTGGCAGAACTGGATGTTTGTGGGCCTTGCCCAGGGGTTTACCCAGGGTTTCTCCATCCGTATGTCTCAAAAGTTTGGTGAGCAGAATATCCCCGAGCTGAAAAGATTCATCGGCCAGTCCGCCGTCCTTTCTCTTGTTCTTGCCGCTATCTTTACTCTGGCAGGTCATCTTTGCGTTCCTCTCTTTTTCCGGATGCTGAATGTTCCAGCCGATCTTGCCCCCACAGGAGAAGTGTATATCCGCATCCTTATGAGCGCATTTCCCGTTACGATGTTCTACAATTTCTGCGCTTCGGTCTTGCGCGCCGTGGGTGACAGTAAAACCCCTTTGATTGCAATGCTCGTTGCCGCAGCGACGAACATTGTATTGGATTGTATCGCCGTGTTCCTGCTCCACTGGGATGTTCCCGGCGTGGCTGCGGCTACGATTATCGCACAGGTGTTGGCCGGTGCGTTCTGCGCTGTGAAAATTGTCCGCACACCCCAACTCCATTTTGGGAAGGAGCATTGTGTTCCTGACTTCAGAAAGTGGCTTGATTTGCTGAAAGTGGGCGCTCCCCTTGCGGCAAAAAGCATTGTCATCTCTTTAGGCGGCATTGCGATTCAATCCGTTGTTAACGGTTTTGCTGTGAGCTTTATTGCCGGTATCACCGCCACCAACAAACTATACGGCATTTTGGAGATTGCTGCAATCTCCTACGGATATGCCATCTCCACCTATGTGGGGCAGAATTATGGTGCCCGGCAGCTCACCCGGGTCCGTCAGGGTATGCGGGCGGCAGTAGTCCTGTCGCTAATCACATCCGCGCTGATTTCTATTGTAATGCTTCTTTTGGGACGATCCATCACTATGATTTTTATTACCGGCGACGACCCAATTGCAGTTGCCGATGCCGGCCAAACAGCCTATACCTATTTGTGTTTTATGGCCTTTGCCCTACCTATGTTGTACTTTATCTATATTTTTCAGTCGGCATTGCAGGGTATGGGAAATGCGATTATTCCGATGATTTCCGGCATTGTGGAACTGTTCCTGCGTGTGGGCGTTGCTATGCTGGCCGTGATTACCGCCTGTCAGGAGCTTATTTATGCCGCAGAGATTTCCCCTTGGATCGGCGCCGGGATCTTCCTGTCCGTCAGTTATCTGGTGTATATGCGAAAACGATTTCCAAAAAGGAAAACTTCCCCCGTACAGCTTGATTTTCAAGCCTGATTCCTGTAAAATATAACAAAAGGAGGTGGCTGTGCGTGCTTCACTACAAAATTGCAGATGTGACTGTGGCAATGGAGTCCTTCGGACGAACAGTCACCCAGGCTGAGCCTTACCGCATTGAAAAATGCGATACTCCGGACATCACTATCACCGGACGGGGCGCTCTCCTGCATCAGCAGTATCCCGAGCTTTCCGAAGAAGATTGCGCCTATCTTGCCACCGGCGCTTCCTTTTACTGGAATCTTCTGAACTATGACGGCATGATGCTTCACGCCTCCGCAGTGGTTATGGACGGCAAAGCCTACCTGTTCTGCGCGCCATGCGGAACAGGCAAGTCCACCCACACTTCCCTGTGGCAGCAGGTCTTTGGCCCTGACCGGGCGAAAATCCTCAACGATGACAAGCCTGCCGTCCGCTTTATGGACGGAAAGTTTTACGCCTATGGCACTCCCTGGAGTGGCAAACATGACATTAGTATAAATGCCCGGTTCCCGCTGGCCGGAATCTGTATTCTCAGCCAGGGCCCGGAAAACAAAATTGAACGGTGCGCACCGGGAGATGGTATTTTCGCCCTGATGGACCAGACCTTCCGTCCCCGTTCTCCGGAAAAAATGGATCAGCTTCTGACGATGATAGACCGGGTGCTTACCGCCGTTCCGCTATGGCGAATGACATGCAATATGGATCCCCAAGCCGCAATCATCTCCTACGAAGCAATGTCTGCCGTATAACAAGACCGGCTGTATTCCTTTTGGAATACAGGCGGGTTCGTTTATGCATTTAGCCAAAGAAGCTGCATACGTCTGCCGCAAGACGGTCGGGGCAGTCTACCATAGGACTGTGACCGCAGTTTTCATAGGACAGCAACGTGGCATTGGGCTGAAGGGCATTGTAATTATCCATTACCATATAGGCGGGAACCACGATGTCCTTGTCTGCCATTGTCAGCGCCACAGGGCAGGTTACCTTCTGAATTGAGCCGTCTCCCATACCGTAGGGAGTGGCCTCTGCAGACATATTCAGTGTAGCAAGCGCCCAGTCCAGGTCCACCAGATTGCGCTGTTTCAGTGTCTCGGATATCCACAGCTCGCTCTGTTCCTGGGTAGGCTTACCCACAGTGTAGATAGTGGCATCCCACACGGAAGCCATCATAGCACCGTCGCCGGTTTCAAACACACGGATCATCGGAGCCACACTGATGGGATCGGTGGCCAGATGCTCCTTGCTTTCATAGGCTCTTCCGGTGGACTGGAATTTATCGTCCTTCACGTACAAGGGATATCCCCGCAATCCTGCGCCTTCGATGTCAAAGAACTTTTTGACCTTCTCGGGATGGTTTGCGCACAGCTTCAGACCTACGCCGCCGCCGTTAGACCAACCCACCAGATATACCGAGGGGATCTGCAGCGCTTCCAGCAAAAGATTTACATCCTCTGCCAGTTCGTCCAGCGTGTCAAAGCGGTGATTGTAGGTGCTGTCGCCAAATCCCCGCAGGTCTACAGCGATACAGCGGTATTTATCGCAAATGCGGCTGATCAGGGGTTCATAGTGGATGGAGGAGGACATATTGCCGTGGATCATCAGAACTACTTCACCCTGACCTTCGTCCAGATATGCCAGGGTCTCCTTGCCAATATCAACAAACTTTTTTTCCATAAGAAGCCTCCTAATCAGACTGTAATTCCGGAATCCGGCATATTGGCAAAGCCAACTGTCAGCGCCGCAAATGCCTCCGGCATCTCGTACATACTGGCATGACCGCTGCCGTTAATGGTCACATACATACTGCCCTTGATTCTCTCATGCAGAAGCTGCTGCTCGGTGCAGGGCACCAAAGCATCCTCAGAGCAGGAAATGATCAGCGTGGGGCAAGTTATCTCGTGGAGTCTGTCCACCACATCATAATCCCGGGAGCTGTCTGTCAGGCGGATCAGCGCCTGCAGCACCTCAGGACGGGAGAAGTACTCCGTCAGATAGGCCTCCCTGCCATCCATCCATGCGGCGTGAGCCTCAAAGAACTGGGTGGAGTAAATGATGGGAATGGTGGTCAGGTAATAGGCAAAACCGTTGCCGGTTTTTGCCACCTCATTCCAGCCGTCGCCAATCTTGCGCAGCCAGCCGGATGTCCTGCCGCAGGTGTTGGAAAGCACCAGTCGATTTACCCGGTCCGGGTGGGCAAGGGCATACTGGATCGCAATCTCTCCGCCGTAGGAAATGCCCATCAATGTAAAGCGCTCATACCAAAGCTGCCCGGACAGCTCCTCCAGAAGCGCATGCAGCAGCGCCACCTGGATGCTGTGGTTATAGCTTTCCGTCAGGCGCTGACTCTGACCCTGATCAAAAAAGTCCACAAGCACCAAAATGTTATTTTTGGTCATACACTCGATAAAAGGCTTCCAGCTGGCAGTGGACATCATAATGCCGTTGAGCAATACAATGGGTGAGCCCTGAGTGCCGTGTACTTCATAGTACACTTTTTTCCCTTCAAAATTGAGTTCAGCCATACAGATTACCTTATTTTGCGATGATGCCCAGGGCCTTTGCTTCCTCAGTCAGCTGATCGCGGAACTTGGGATGGGCTACGGAGATAATCAGCTTGGCGCGCTCTGCCATACAAGTACCCCGCAGGTTGACTGCGCCGTACTCGGTGACCAGCCAGTCAATATCATTCCGGGACAAAGATACGGCAGCGCCGGGCTTCAGCTGGCATACAATCTTGGAAGTTTCTACGCGCTCGCCGGTTGCCTTGTCCTTGACCATAGCGGTGGAATACAACGCAATGATGGAACGGCCGTTTTTGGACTTCTGCGCGCCCACTGCCGTATCGGACTGGCCGCCGGTACCGGAGAACTGAGTGGAGCCGATAGACTCGGAGCAGCACTGACCGGTAATATCCACCTCGATGGTGGTATTGATAGAAATCTGATTGTCATTCTGGGAGATGACATGCGGATCGTTCACATAGGCTCCGTCCATAATGGCGACGGCGGGATTATCGTCAATAAAGTCGTACAGCTCCTTGGTGCCCATAGCAAAGGCGGCCACCATCTTACCGTTGTGGGTCTGCTTATACTTGCCGGTGATAACGCCTGCCTTAGCCAGCTTCATCATGCCGGTGGTAAGCATTTCGGTGTGAATGCCCAGATCCTTCTTGTCCATCAGGCTGGCAGCAACAGCATTGGGAATACCGCCAATGCCCAGCTGGATGCAGTCACCATCCTTAATCATTTCCGCAATCTGCTTGCCGATGATCAGATCCTTCTCGTTGGGTTCCGCATCGCCCAGCTCGGGAACGGGGTAATTCGTCTCCACCAGATAGTCCACATCATCGATATGCAGCTGCACATCACCAAATGTTCTGGGAGCATTGGGGTTGATCTCCAAAATGACCACCTTGGCGGCCTTGATCATACGCATTTCGTATGTATTGGAGGTGGACAGGGACACATAGCCATGCTTATCGGGCATGGATGCCATACCTACATAAATATCGGGAGTGCGGTAGCACAGGCGCTTAAAAGCAGCCAGATGCAGATGGTTGAAGATAAAGCTCACGTTGCCGTTGGGCTGCGCCTTACGCAGAGCAGGGGTGTAGAACCAGCTTTCTGTGGTGAAGCTTTCCTTGTATTCGGGGTTGACCATGAATTCATAAGCGCCCATAGGCAGGCAGTTGGAGACAGTCACATCCTTGACCTTATCCGCAACGGTATGCAGATTGGTCATGAAATCCTTGCCCTCTGCTGCACCCAGACCGGTTACGATGTAGTCACCGCTTTTTACGAGGCCCAGAGCCTCCTGAATGGTAATGTTCTTTCCCATGATGGCATCTCCTTTTTGTATTCATTCAAATAGAATGTTTCATAACAAAGCCGAAAATCGCGCTTTCCAGCTCCTTCGGCTTTTCAAAAATGGCCACGTGGCCACAGTCAGGCAAGGTGACATATTCCGAATTGGGAATATTGTCCGCCATAATTTTCGAAAATTTAGGTGGCTTCAAAATATCCTGCTCACCGCACAGAATCAATGCGGGACATTGGATTTTGTGAAGCTCATCGGTCATCGTTACGTCGTGGGCGAATGTGTCATAAAGAATCTTCTGACCCTGCAAATAGCCGTTGGGATTGTCTTTAATCGCCTTGGCGCGCCCTGCCAACATTTCTTTATTATTGGCAATAAACGCAGGACCGTAAATGCTGGGGGCCATCCCCCAGAAGAAGGTTTCTCCGTCCAGCGTGTCGCACAGTACCTTCCAACCCACCACGAAGCCTTCGCATACCGGGTCAAGCTCACTGACAGAGTCAATGACGGAAATCGTGCTGACAAGCTCGGGGTACAAAATTGCCATTTTCATAGCAATTTCGCCGCCGTAGGAAGTTCCAACCAAATGCACCTTGTTTACGCCCAGGTGCTCAAACAGAGCTTTTGCTTCTGCGCAATGTTCGTCAAAGGTGTAGGGGCCCTCCGGTTTGGAGGATTTGAGCTGGCCTTTAAAATCGTGGGCAATGACCCGGAAACCGGCCCGTTCAAAGACCGGCCACAACAGTCCCCAGCTGTTTGCAGAGGCCATAACACCGTTCAGAAACGCAATCGTCTGCTTTCCATTGGGGTCACCGTGCTCTTCATAGTAGAGCTGAATTTTGTCATTATACTGAAAATAAGGCATATAACCCCTCCTATGTAATTCCAGAATAAATGGGGAATCAGGAAGGGGGAGGAGCCTCCCCCTCCCCCTCTAATTAGGTTTTTATCGGATGATCCTCAATTAGCCAACCTTCGCCCATACTTCTTCCAGGGACATAATGGGGGAAGCAGTCAGCAGATCATAAATACCAGTCTCTGCATTCTTCTCCAGAGAAATGGTGTTCAAAGACAGTGCAGTAACGCCCAGACGGTCACCGTTTGCATAGTCGATGTCGCCACCCATGGGGATGTGGTAGGGCTTGCCCTCGGTTGCGGCAATGTAGTTCTCCCAAGTCAGATCCAGGCCCTGAGCCTCAACCTGCTCCAAGCCGTGGATGAACAGCTTAGCAGCAACATAGCCGGCCATGGCGTAGGAGTTGACGGAGTAGGTGTTGGCAGCATCAATGCCCTCAGCAGCTTCCCAAGCCAGCTGTACGGTGGCAAACTCCAACATCTCAGCATAGCCCAGCTCGGTGGTTACATCCAGCCAGGAAGTAGCATAGACGGGACGGTCAGCGGTGATAGCACCCAGGTCTACCAGGCCGCCCAGGAACACTGCGGAAGCAGAAACATAGGAGGTGATGACCTTAGCATTGTAGTTGATGTCGCGCATAGAAACCATGCAGGTCTGGAAGGGAGCCTGGTTCATAGCAGCAATCACAACATCACAGCCAGCGTTCTTCAAAACGGACAGAGCAGTGGTGTACTCGGTAGCGGAGGGGTCAACTTCCTGATAAACGATATCGAAAGTGCCTTCCTGAGCCTGACGCTTTACGCCAGCCAGCATACCTGCGCCAGCATCGTCGGTGGTAGCAATAACACCAATCTTGGTGCCGCCCAGGCCAACGCCGTTCTCGGTGGAAGCCAGAGCACGAGCCAGCAGAACGCGGCCTTCTGCGTCATAAATGGGCTGTACGGGGAAGATACAGGCATTCTTGCCGGTAGCGCCTTCCTGATACAGGTCGGAAATACCGGTAGCAGCGTGCATCATGGGGATGCCAACACTCTTCAGGTAGTCCAGAGTTGCGCCGACAGTGTTGGTGCCGAAGTGACCAACCAGAGCAAACACCTTGTCGTCTTCCACCAGGGTCTTGGTGTAAGTCAGGCCCTGCGCTGCGTCAAAGCCGTCGTCATAGTGAACCAGGACAACCTTCTTGCCGTTGAAGCCGCCGGCATCGTTGTATGCCTTGAAAACAGCTTCAATACCAGCATTGAAGGGAACGCCAACAGCAGCAAATGCGCCGGAGGTGGCTGCGGTGTTGCCTACATAGATGGTGTCCTCGGTAACACCCTGCACAGCAGGAGTTTCGTCGACGGGATCGGTTGTGGGAGGATCAGTGGGATCGCCAGCGGGATCGGTTGCGGGAGTTTCGCCGCAAGCGGCCAGACCCAGAACCATAACCAGAGCCAGAAGCAGTGCGATGAGTTTCTTCATTGTTTCATTCTCCTTTTTAATTGGTTTATATTAAGGGATTTTGCTACGAATGTCAGAGCCTGTCAGGCTTTTTTGCCGCCCAGGTAGGCTTCTACCAGTCGGCTGTCTTGAATCAGTTCCGAGGCTTTGCCGGACATAGAGATTTGCCCCAGTTCCAATACGTATGCATAGTCGGCAATCTCTAATGTCATCAGGGCGTTCTGCTCAACAATCAGAATGGTCGTGCCCTCGTCTCTGATCCTTTGCAGTGTTTCAAAGATATTCTCAATAATCAGAGGTGCCAAACCCAAAGACGGCTCATCCAACAGCAAAACCTGAGGATCTGCCATCAGAGCGCGGCCAATGGCCAGCATCTGCTGTTCTCCGCCGGAAAGGGTGCTTGCCTGCTGTCTGCGGCGCTCCTTCAATACCGGGAACATCTCGTACACACGATTCATATTTTCCTGCACCCGGGCTTTGCTCTTTTGAACATAGGCGCCGGCTTTCAGGTTTTCCTCTACGGTCAGACCGTAGAAAATCAGGCGACCCTCAGGAGACATATTGATGCCTTCCCGGGCGACCTTGCACGCGCGCTTGCTCAGCGGCTTTCCATTAAGTGTAATGGTACCGCCGGAGGTGCGGATTGCGCCGCAGATAGCGCGCAAAGTTGTGGTCTTGCCGGCACCGTTGGCGCCCAGCAATGCAACAATCTGCCCTTTTTCCACATCCAGGTCAATGCCGCGTACAGCTTGGATCGGACCATAGTTTACTTGTAAATTACGAATTTCCAACAGTGCCACGGTCACGCCTCCTTTTTCTTGCGGTTGCCCAAATATGCGGTACGAACGCTCTCGTTGTCCTGCACCTGCTCCGGTGTGCCGATTGCCAGCAACTTACCGAAGGAAATGGCGCAGACTGTATCGCAGATGTCCATAACCAGACCCATATCGTGCTCCACCAAAAGGATTGTGCAGTCGTACTCCTTCTGAATCCGACGAATCAGCTGGGCAAGCTCAGCAGTTTCCGTGTCGTTCAGACCGGCGGCAGGCTCGTCAAGAATGATCATCTGGGGATTGCACATCAGGGTACGGGCAATTTCGATTTTTTTCAAAACGCCGTAAGGCAAGCCCATCGCATACCAGTCTTTATAAGGTGTCAGACCCATAAAGTCCAGCACGCGCATTGCCCGATCCCGAATCACCTTCTCCTCCTTACGGAGCAAGGGCAGGTGTAGGGTCTGGGTTACCAGGCTACTGGTATACTGCCGGTGGCCGGCAATCAGCAGGTTATCCAGAACGGACACTTCCCGAATTACCTCCACATTTTGGAAGGTACGGACGATGCCCTGCAAAATCACATCGTGAACCTTCTCCTTGTTCAGGTCCACGACCTGACCGGATTTGTTCTCGAAATGCAGAGAACCTGCGGTGGGCTTATAGAATTGGGTAATACAGTTGAATACGGTAGTCTTGCCGGCGCCGTTGGGGCCAATCAGTCCGAAGATTTCGCCTTTCTTCACCTGGAAGGACAATCCGTCCACGGCCTTTACACCGCCGAAGTACATACACAAATCCTGTACATCCAGCACAACATTTTCAGGCATAGACAGATTGGTCTGGGGAAGTGTGGCAGATGCCTTTTCAAACTTTTCCCTGGCCTGAGCCAGCTTCTGCCCGTACTTGGAGGTGTTCTCCAAAGTGCCCAGACTTTCATAAAGCTGAACTCTGCGGCGAAGCTTTTCCACTTTTGCATAACTGGCTGCCATCAGAACACCTCCTTCGTATTCTTGCTGAATTTCTTCTTAAACCAGGCTTTGACCTGCATAGCAATCTGGGCAAAGCCACCGGGGAAGAACATCACAACAAGGATAATCAACAGGCCTGTAATCATCGTAATGAAAGCAGGATTCTTCTGGAAGAACTCAATTTTGCTCAGGAACATAGACTGAATACCATAGATAATCAGTACGCCAAAGGATGTGCCCCACAGGCTCTTTGCGCCACCGATAATAACGGCACCCAAAATATTCAGGCTGGTGGTCAGCGTTAGCAATGTGGAGGTTGCCGTTGTCATAGTGCGGACATAAATCATATACATCAGGCCGCCGATGGCCGCAAAGACCGTAGCAATGACAAATGCCAACAGCCGGTGCTTCATCAGGGAAATACCCATTGCCTGCGCCGCAGAAGTAGAGTTCTTCATTGCCAGCATTGCCCGGCCGGTGGGACTGTTAATCAGATTGGATGTAAGCCACATCAGCACCGCGAAAATAATCAAAATCAGGAAATAACCGCTTTGATCATCCATTTGGATGCCAAAAAGTTTGACATTTCCCATATCAATTTTGATTGTGGATTTAAATGCCATCAGCAGATTACGGATGATTTCAGACAGACCCAGCGTAAGAATGGCAAGGTAGATGCCCTCAATACGCAGAGAAATGAAACCCACGAAAATGCCAATGATAATGGAAACTGCCAATGTGACAACCAGGGCCACAATATAAGGCATTCCAAATTCCTGCATAATAAAGAATGCAGCATATGCGCCAATACCGATGAAGCCGGCTGTGCCAAGGCTTGCCAGACCGGAGTAGCCCAAAAGCAGGCAGAAACCGGTGGCGATAATGGCGTAAATCATTGTGTTTCCCAAGGCATACACAAAGGAATTGGGAATCACACCAACGGAAGAAAGGATTTGGATTACAGACATAATCACCACAAAGAGGATGATTTGTCCGAGAGGGTGCTTCATAAATGCCTGAACGGGATTTTTCTTCAATGTCATTCCGATGCCCCCCCTTATACCTTTTTCACAATGGGTTTACCCATCAGGCCCTGAGGCTTAATAAGAATTACAATCATCATCAGTACGTAGACGATGACCATATTCCAGCGAGTAATGTCGGACATTCCGGGGAAATTTGCCAGGAAACCCACGCAGCTGGATGCCAGGGGGATGCAAATTGCACCCACCACCGGTCCGTAGAAGGTGGAGAAGCCGCCCAGAATGCCTGCCAGGAAGGCGTTGACCTGAATGGTGGTCATGAAGCTGACGCCAATCTTCGCACCGCCACCAGCATACATAACCGCCGCCAGAACACCCAATGCGCCTGCAATAGACCAGGATGTGGCTGTAATGGCGTGGGAGTTAATGCCCATCAGCTCTGCGGTAAACTCGTTGGATGCCGTTGCCCGAACTGCCAGTCCCCATTTACTGAATTTCAGCAGCAGGAACAGAACTGCCAGCACAACCGCGGTAATTGCCAAACATACCAGGGAGTGTTTTGTGATGACCAACTCTCCGTCCATAAAAGGAACAAAGAGGTTGGGCAGTTCACCGGCCTTAATGGCATTGTAGAAAGGTTCAAAGGGGATGGCCTCCGGGTTTCCGAAAATCAGCGGAATTCCGCCAAAAATGATGGAAACCAGTCCCATTGTAATGATTTGTTTGCCAACTGCATTGACATTTTTGCCGCGGCGGAAAATCACGATATCCACAAACAATCCGGCTAAAATACCTACGATCATACCGGGAAACAGGCCAATCCAAACGGGGATATCATACTTGCTGAACAGGTCAGCAGTCACATAACATCCCAACGCAGCGATTGAACCTTGCGCAAAATTGGTGGTTGTTGAGGTTTTGAAGATCAGGGTTACCGCAAACGCCGCCAAGCAGGTAATGCAGATAGTAAGAAGCGAACTGCAAAGTGTGGATACAAACGCCGCAAACATTATGCCTCACCCCACTGAATGATGTTCGCGGCCCAAGTGTAGCCGATGCCGGCAGCGATCATACAGACCGTGCTGCCGTCTTTGACTTTACCTTCCTTCAATGCCAGCTCCAAAGACAGAATCTGGTCAATCTGGCCGATGTGACCGTAGTTCTCCAGGTAGATGGTCTGATCTTCCCGCAGTCCCAGGTCGGCCAGCATACCCTTATGGCCGCTGCGCTTAAT
>JAZUOF010000069.1:0-24324 GCA_045604565.1 Faecousia sp. | reverse complement strand
GTCCAGCCCAACGAGGCAGATAAAAAAATCTACCTCTTTCCACGGGCCCAGGATATGGGCCTGCCCGGTCAGAACGCGCTGCTGAAAATTTTGGAGGAACCCCCCAAATACGGCGTATTTCTTCTCATCACCGATAATCCCGAAAAACTGTTGAGTACCGTCCGCTCCCGCTGTACGGAGCTTTCCATGAGTCCTCTGGATGAAAGCACCCTCATTTCCGCCCTGAAGAAGGAATATCCCCAGGCAAATGCCGAGGATATCCGCTCCGCGGCTGTCCGTAGCGGCGGTTTCCTGGGGCAAGCCAAAGCGTTGCTTTCCCAGGGCACGCAGATCCCGCCCCAGACATTGGCTTTCGCGGAAAGCTTTGCCGCCCGGGACGCATTGGGTCTGACCCGGGTGCTGACCCCCATGGAAAAATGGAAGCGGGATCAGCTGATCCCCGTACTGGAAAGCTGGACGGAGCTTTTGGAAAGCGCCCTGGCTTTCCGCTCCCAGATGCCGGCGGTCAGCGCCCTGGCCCGGGATCTGGGCACACGCCGCTCTCCCAGGGATCTCAGCGATGCCATCACCGCCCTGAAAAAGGCCACCGCCTATGCCCAGGGCAACATATCTGTCGCCGCGGTCTGCGGCTGGCTCAGCTGGGAATTACGATGAAAATTTGATCCTGTCATGGCAGATCTTCGCTATGACACGGTTTACTGATAAAGGAGCATACATCATGGAAGAAACCAAGAATACTGTTCAGGTGGTGGACATTCAGTTCCGCCCCGGACAGAAGATATATTATTTTGACCCGGCCGGTAAGGTTTACCAGACCGGCGACCACGTCATTATTGACACCGCCCGGGGACCGGAATTCGGTCTTTGCACCGGCGGCAATCATACGATTTCCCAACGGGAAGTGGTATCTCCTCTGCGCCCGGTTCTTCGTAAGGCTACCCCGGAGGACGAAAAAACCGTGCAGGAGAATCAAGCCACGGAAAAGCGCGCCTATGAGGTCTGCCTGGAAATGGTTGCGGAACAAAACCTGGATATGCAGTTGGTGGGCGCGGAGTGCGCCTTTGACGGCAGTAAGATTTTGTTCTTCTTTACTGCCGATGAAAGAGTGGATTTCCGGGAGCTGGTGAAGAATCTTGCCGGAGTATTCCATACCCGGATTGAGCTGCGGCAAATCGGCGTCCGTGATAAGGCGCGGATGGTAGGCGGTTTGGGTATTTGCGGCCGTCCCTTCTGCTGCGCGAGCTTTTTGGAGGATTTCCAGCCGGTATCTATTAAAATGGCAAAAACGCAGAATCTGAGCCTGAATCCCACGAAAATTTCCGGAACCTGCGGGCGGCTGATGTGCTGTCTGAAGTACGAACAGGATGCCTATGAGGACCTGATTCGCACCAGCCCCAAGGCAGAATCCTTTGTGGACACCCCCGACGGCAGAGGTACGGTGGTGGAAGTGGATTTGCTTCGTCAGCGGGTGAAGGTGCGTATGGAGAAAGCGCCGGAGACGGTGGGTACGTACAGCAATGAGGATATTGCCGTTTTGCGAAGCGGCAAGGCAAAAAAGAATGACCCGCCCATTCCCGAGGACTTGGCGCCTATTTCCGGAAATGTCCGCCGACAGAAGAAGGAGCAGGAGGAGCATACCCTATCCTTGGAGCCGATTCGTTTCCGTTACAGTACCGATACGGTGGCAGATGCGGTAACGGATACGCCGCCGGAGCAGACGGAAGAAAAAACCGAACGCTCCGCCCGCCGGAAGAACCGCCGGAATAAGGCTGCGCAGCCTCAGGAGAAAAAAGAAGCTCCGGCAGAAGGGCAGGAGCAGCCCGCCCCGGCAAAGAAGAATAACAACCGCCGCCGTCATTACCGCAAAAAGAAGAATCCCGGCGACAAGGCCCAATCCTGAGCAACCGCGGTTTTCCCGGGAAACAGTTTTTCGTACAGTAAAAATCAGCCTTTGGAATTCCAAAGGCTGATTTTCAGAGTGTTAAAGAACCTCCAAACCGTCAAAATGCTTATTTCAAAAGTAAGAAAAATGTATTTTCTTTGCAGCTGAGAAAACAGCAAAAATCTGTTTGTTTTTGTGAAGATGTGTGAAAGGACCTTGCTGCGCAAGGCGTTTTGACTTACTGCACAACTCGAATCCTACCGTACCACCTGTACGCCGACGGATTCGAGTTGTTTGTCTTTGGCGCTTCTTTAACCTCTGGCAGTCTGTCAAAAACAAGTTTTTTGACAGACTAAAAATCAGCCTTCGGAATTCCAAAGGCTGATTTTGAATTCCAAAGGCTGATTTTTTATACAGGGGGAAAATATAAATTCAAATCCACATTTCCGTCAATGCCGGCAACCGCGCCGGTACAGGAATACTGCCAGCAGTCTACCTGATAGGGATATGTATAGGTTTCTTCATACATAGCCAGCCACCAGGGATAATCGGTCAGCTCCGTCAGCTCCAGAAGATTCTTCGCCTGATTCTGATTGAAATAGATCATAGGCTCCCGGCCGGCAAGACGTACAAGCTCGCAAAAAGACAAGGTGCAGTCCATAAGCATATCCCCGGAGACATTGACGGTGCGGGCCTCCATATTGGGCACTTCCCAGTCATAGGCCAAAGGCATATCCAATTCCCAGCCGGTAGTCAGATACAGGGCGTAGACCGCTTCTTCCACCGCCTCTGCCACACAGGTGGCCTGAGAAAAAAAGTACGCGCCAACCTGCAGACCGGCCTGCTTTGCCTGCCGGTAATACTCCTGCGCTCTGGTGTCCGCGTAGAGAGAACCGGCTGGTCCGTAACCCCGTCCGCCCACGCGGATCATAACAAAATCCACCCCGGACTGCTTTACCTGGGAAAAGTCAATTTCCCCCTGAAAGGCGGAGATATCAATTCCCATCCTGCTTTGCCCGGCGGCGCAGGAAATATAGCCGTTTTCATCCGTGACGAAATCCTCCGGCGCGTAAAGACTGGCAGGGGGAGAAGGGGCGGTTGTCTGCGGCGGCTGAGACTGTGTGACGGCAGGTGGGTAAAGCAGAGGAATGCTGGCAACGGCCAATACAGCCAGCAGGCCGAATATCACGCAGGAAATAAAAATTCCAGCCAGCAGTTTTTTGTTTCTGAGCGCTGTTTGCTGTGTCATAGCATCCTCCTGTTTTATGATACAAACCAGTATACCACGGAAACGGCCGCTTTCCAATCCCCAAAAAATGCCTGCGGCATCAGCCTTGTGTCCTTTCAAAGCACAGGAGCCGGTCGCAGGCGTATTTTTAATGGGCTTCGGCCAGGGGGCGCAGAACGCCGTACTGGTCGTAACGGGTATCGTGGACATCTGCCATAAAGACGACCTTTACGGCCGTATCCACAATGCCGGTATTCTGCGCGGCGGAAGCAACATCTGCCGCCGCCACATTTTCCATATACATCCGGGAGCGCCCGTCCGGCAAGGTGAAAGAGGTGCCGCCGTAGGTAAAGGACACGGCAAAGGAATCGGTGGAGCAGGTATTGACCAGCATCCGCGCGGTGTTGGTCAGCGCCTGGGATTTGTCGGACCTGTAGACAATTTTATCTGTATTGGGGAAATAGAAATCGGTAAATACCACTTCGTCGAAGCCTAAATTCCGCAGCTCCGTGGCAATCTGCACCAGATAGGCAATGGTATCTTCGTGGGAAGGATTCAGCCAGTAACAGCCCTGCTTGTCCGTCCACAGGTAGCCGGCAGCCACCGGCAGGCCGGCAGAAACATTCTCCAGTCCGTAATTCCGGTCCCGAAGGGCGGGAACCCGGGCGATGGTGTACATACCGCTCAGATCCAGATATTTTATCAGCTCGTCCATAGCGGCGGTATCCAAATCTGCGTTGCGGTAAACGCTGACAGAGGAGGAATAGAAAAAGTTTCCGTAAATACTCTTCACGTCAATCATGACGGGCGTACCCTTTTCCAGAGCCTGAATTTGGGGACGGATTACGGAGATGTCCTTTTCCAGGTCAGCGCCGGTAATGTAGTAGCCGTAAAGCTGTGCCAGTTCGGTGCTGGTATTGATGGTGTTGGAGCCTTCGTTGTAGTAGATGGTGATGGGATTTTCCACCACAGGCTTCACCGCCAGCTCACCGGACAACTGGGTGGAGGGGGAATGGAGGTCAATTACAGCGCCCCTGTCCCGGGTGTAGACCACAAAGCGGCCAATCCAGAAGAACCACAATACTGCCACCACTGCCAGTACGATGACCAGGGTCAGCAAAAAGAGGCCCAGCCGCTTTAAATTTGTCCGTGCGCGATAGGATAAAATCATAAAGGCCTCCTTTGCACAGCGATACATCTCCAGTCTTCTTTCTGAAGGGTTTCCGTGACGGTAAGACCGACCTGCTGTAAAGCATCGACTACCTCAGCAAGCCGGGTATCCAGAATCCCGGAGCAAATCAGCAGAGTTTTCCCGGAAACGAACTGAGGCAGAATGGGAGCAAGCTGAATAATCACATCCGCCACAATATTGACCAGGACCAGGTCATAAGTGTTGGCGGCGAGACGGTCCATCAGACGGCGGTCGGCAATCACATTTCCTGTAATGGCGGTAAAAGCGGGGGCATCAAAGCCATTCCAGGCGGCATTTTCCCGTGCGACCGTTTCCGCCTTGGGGTCGATATCCACGCCAAGCGCCTCCTTTGCGCCCAGGCGCAGCGCGGTAATGGACAAGATGCCGCTTCCGCTGCCCAAATCCAGGCAGGTACAGCCTGTCAGGTTTTGTTTTTCCATCACTGCCATAACCATTTGGGTGGAAGGGTGGGCGCCGGTGCCAAAGGTCAGACCGGGGTCCAGAATAACAGGCAAACGGCCCTGAGTTGGCGCATCTGCCAGCCAACAGGGAAGGACAAGGAGCTTGTCCCCCACCGGCTGAGGAGGATAATTTTCCTTCCAGCTTTCCTCCCAATCCTGCTGGGCAAGAGTCGTAACCGTAAGCTCCAGCGAACCCAGACTGCCATCACAATAGCGGCCGCGCAGGTCGTGCAAAAGCGCCTTTAACCGGGCAAGCGATTGGGTATCGGTGTCCTCAAGATACAGCTTAATATGGGAAAGACCCTGCAGATGGGCCTGCAGACTTTCGTCAATATAGTCCCAATACTGCCGGTTTTCTTCTAAAAAACTTTCAAATTCCGCCTGGTCCTCCAAAACGAGATCCTCAAAACCCGCTGCAGTCAACGCAGCGGCGACAGTCTCGATGCCGGCGTGGGCGGTATGGATGGTCAGTTCCAGCCAATTCATTGCATTTCCTCAATCCGTAAAGGTTTTTCTTTATTCTAACGCAAAGAAGGGAAAATGACAACCACCAAAATCAAGGAAACGGCCCCAGACCGCGTAAGCACAGTCTGTGTCCTTTTTGGGTTATTCCGCCATAGTCAGATGACGGAGAAATTTTAAGAAAATATCCCCGAATGTCAGCTTTTCCACCGGGAATTTGGCAACAAGGGGAATCTGCGCCAGAATTTGTTCCCCTGCCTTTACCGTCAGCGTCCCCAGCCGTTGTCCCAGACTGACAGGGGCGGCAACGGATTCCTCCAGCAGGATTTCGGTGGTCACCATATTTTTCTGGGATTTATCAATGAGCAGCGCTCCCGACTGACCCGGTATGGCCTGCACACAGTCTTCTTTTCCCAAAGTCACCGGTACGGAGGCGGTTTCCCCCAGTTCCGGATGAATCAGGGCATAGCTGGAAAACCCGTGATCCAGCATGGATTTGCAGGCATTAAACCGGTCGTTGGAGGTGTCCGCGCCCAGCACCACTGCAATCAGCTCCATACCGTCCCGTTCCGCCGAAGCGGACAGACAAAATCCTGCCTGGGAAGTATAGCCGGTTTTCAATCCGGTAGCGCCGGAGTAAAATCGGATGAGTTTGTTGGTGTTGGCAAGGCCGAATGTGCCGTCCCGGACGGTATCCATCCAGATGGTGGTATACTTTTTAATATCCGGATGTTCGTTCAGAAGCTGACGGGACATCAAAGCAATGTCATAGGCGGAGGTTAGATGGGTTTTTGCCTCGTCCGCATCATCCAGACCGGTGCAGTTTACAAAATGGGTATCGTTCATACCCAGCTCCTTTGCCCGGGAATTCATCATATCCACAAAAGCCGTTTCACTGCCGGCAATATGCTCCGCCAGAGCGCAGGCGGCATCGTTGGCAGAGGATACAGCCACAGATTTGACCAAATCCTCCACGGACATATTTTCTCCCACCTTCAGGTAGATTTGACTGCCACCCTTGGCGGCGGCGGTTTCTGAGGCGGTGACGGTGTCCTGCCAGCCGATACGTCCGTCGTCAATGGCTTCCATAATCAGAAGCAGCGTCATTACCTTGGTCACACTGGCAGGAGGCAACGGGGTGTGGGCATCCTGCTCATAGAGCACCGTTCCCGTGGCGGCATCCATCAGAACGGCGCCTTTGACCGGCAGATTCAGCTCCAACGCCCCCACGGACAGCGGCAGACATCCCAGTAACAGTCCTATGAGAATCATCACAATTCCGGCTCGCTTCATAACGAATCCTCCCTATGCTTGGTAGTTCACATTATGAGGCGTGTCCCGGGGATATGCAAAAACGCCCACCTTTTGTTCAGGAAAAATCCGGGATATAACCGGCATCGGCGGCGGAAGCATCCTGGGTAAAGCCCTGAAGGTTATTCAAAAACATCCAGCTCAGAACCGCCTGATATTCCTCTTCGGTGACGGTGCGGTTCAGCGGCGCGGCCAGGCCCGGCATCGGTGTATACTGGCGCATCAGGCTTACCAGAACCTGACCGGGGGCAAAGGTCTGTCCAATCCAGTCCAAAACCTTCAGGGAGTTTTCAATGTGGCCGGGCAGAATCAGATGACGGATGATTACGCCTTTCACCACCCGGTCCTCCCGCCATTGTACCGGCCCGGTCTGCGCCACCATTTTCCGGATGGCAGCGCAGGCCACGGGAAAATAGTCTTCTGCGCCGGAAAGGGACTTGGCAAGGGTGTCATCGGCGTACTTCAAATCCGGAAGATAAATGTCCACAAGGCCGTCCAGAGCCTGGACGGTCTGGGTCCGTTCGTAACCGCCGCAGTTGTATACGACCGGCACAGGAAGGGGCGGCTGTAATGCGGGAATCAGAGTGGGCAAAAACTGGCTGGGAGTAATGAGTTCAATATTTTCTGCGCCTTGTTCTATCAAAGACTCCATCATCTGCCGCAAGTCGGCGGAATTGGCTGGGCGGCCCACACTCCTGTGGCTGATTGCCCGGTTTTGGCAGTAGACACAGCCTAAGGTACAGCCGCCAAAAAAGATGGCGCCGCTGCCGCCGTCACCGGACAGCGCGGGCTCTTCCCATCGGTGAATCATCGTTTTTGCAACCACTGCCCGATCCGGACAGCCGCAAAATCCCACCTGTCCGTCGGCGCGGTTTACGCCGCACTGCCGGGGGCATAACTGACAATGTGAATAATCCATGGTATCCTTTCCCATAAAAAAGCCTGCCTCAGGTGACTTTTCCAAAGGCAGGCGATGTATTATTCCTTAATGGTACCGTCGGGGTTGAACAGGGGGAGCTTTTCCAAATAAATCAGATCCTCCCGGTCCTGGGCATCGCCCTCGGCCAAAATTGCCATCCGTCCGGAGATGATGCCGCCGGCCTTTTCCACCAAAGTTTCCAGGGCAGACAGGCTTTCGCCGGTGGAAATCACATCATCCACCACCAGAATCCGCTTACCCCGCATCATTTCCGCATCTGCCACATCCAGATACAGCTTCTGTTCTTTGGCTGTGGTGATGGACTTGACAGAGGATTCAAATACGCCGGTCATATACAGCTTGGGATTCTTCCGGGCCAGGAAATACTTCTGGTTTCCTGCCTGACGTGCCATTTCGTGAGCCAGGGGAATTCCCTTGGCCTCGGCGGTGATGATGTAATCGTACTCAGGAGCTTTTTTCAGCAGTTCCCGGGCGCAGGCAACGGTCAGTTCCGGGTCTCCGAAAATCACAAAGCCGGCAATATACAGGGAATCGGTGACCGGACAAATGGGAAGATCCCGTTCCAGTCCGGCAACTTGCATACGGTAATACATAAATACAACTCCTCAATCTTTGATAATTATCCAAAGTCGGGCGCGAAGTCCGAGCCTAAGGGCGCATTATAGGTAATGTGGGCGTTGAGCTGAAGAAGAAGCTTGGGATAGTTCTCTGCCGCCTGCTCATAGAAGGACGCAAACAGCTCATTCAGGTGGTGGTATTTTTCGTTGGGTCCGTGGGGCATCAGAACGCTGGAAGCGGTTTCGCCGCCGGCGCGAATTGCCTTCTCCAGTACGGTTCTGCGCACACCGTCCCGTACGGCAAGGGATTTGACCACTGTGGACATACTCTTGACGCACAGCGCCACATCCGACGAGGTGATGGCAGGATAAAACTGAGCAACGACTTTACATTCTTCCTTGGTCAAACGGATATGGGTACTGGTGTCTGCGGTGTGGGCAGGGATTTTGCCGTCCTGCTCCAAAAGATACCGGTCAAACTCCGTTTCCATAGACAGATGCTCTCCGCCGTCTTTGGATTCCTTGACAATATAGGGGTGAAAAACGGAGTCCAGACAGTAGTGACCCAGAACGCCGTACAGATAAGCAAGAGCCTGCTCGGAGGGATTCGTGCGAATCCCGCGGCAGACACGACCAAAGAAGTCTGCGCCGGTTTGCTTGTGAAAATAAGGCGCAGGCTTGCCGTATTTTTTTCGAAGCAGGGGATTATAAAAGAAAATATCCGGTCCGTGAAGACCCATATCGTACAATGACCGGTGTCGTCTGGCAACCCGTGCAAGATCGGCGGGCATCACCTTCAGCATTGCCGCGCCAAACCGGTAGTGGGTATAATTTGCAGGCATATCAGCACCTCTTTCTTTTCCTCGGTTATATTCTACACGATAAATCCGGTAAAGAAAAGAGATATTTTCAGATATTTTATCAAAAAACCGGAAAAAAAGGGAGAGGCTGTCAACCCAGGAGTTTCATTCCTTCCGTAATGGCGGCGAGCAGAACCAAAAAGGCAAAATTAAAGGCAGAAAACAGCTTTACATAGTAGCCGGTTTTACCGGGATTGTACCGGGAGTACTCCCGAAAGGTGATTAAGCTGGCCAGAGAGGAAATCAATGTGCCCACGCCGCCAATGTTTACGCCGATCAGAAGATCCCGGTAATTCTGCGTAAACTGGGACAGCAAAATAGCAGAAGGAACATTGCTGATTACCTGACAGGACAGTACGGAAAACAGCAGGGTATTGGTTTCCAACAGGTTGGAAAACAACTCCCGCACCACGCCGATGCGCGCCATATTTCCGGAGAAGATAAAGAAAAATACAAAGGTCAGCAACAGAGGATAGTCCACCTGCTTCAGCGCTTTCCGGTCCATAAACAGCAAAACCCCGGGAATCACAATCAGACCGATCCAGTAGGGGATTCCCCGAAACACGATGACAATGGACAGAATAAACAGCGCAAGGTACACCACGGAACGGCCCACCGGCAGATGGGAATCCTGGGTCTTCATCTGCATAGGCTCCGGCTTCACGAAAAAAATACAGCACAGGGTAATCATCAGGACCGCAATCAAAAAGGGCCAAATCATAATTCCCATAAATTCCTCGGTGGGAATCTGAAATTTGCTGTAAAGGTACAGGTTTTGGGGGTTTCCGAAGGGGGTAAGCATACCGCCCAGATTGGCAGCGATATTCTGCATAATAAAGACAAACGCCATGTGTCCTTTTTGGTTGGTGGACGACAGCACGAAATAGCCTAAGGGCAAAAAGGTGAGCAGGGCCATATCGTTGGCAATGAGCATAGAGCCGATAAAGGTGATGTACACCAGAGCCAGCGTGCACAAACGGGTGTTTTTGAAACATCGGACAATTTCTTGGGCAAGAATATAAAAGAACCGGATGTTTTTCAAAGCGCACACCACCGCCAGCACACAAAACAGGCAAGTGAGGGTTTTGAAGTCGAAATAGCTCAGATATTGGGCGTCAATGGGCACAAAAAAGCAGGTGATCACTGCCGCGACAAATGCCACGACCATTACCACATTCTTTTTCACGAATCCCACGGGTTTTATCAAATGCGATGTCATATTCCCATTCCTTCTGTCTTTTCAGGGTTGCGGACGAAACAGACGGCCTCCCCGATACAAGGAGGCCGGCGGTTATGCGCGCCGCCTTCTGGTCTTGAAAAAGACGGCTGCAGCAATGCCGATTGCGATGCCCAGTAAAAATGGTACGGCCAGCAGCAGCGCCGCGCGCCAATCTGCCGGTGGAAGCTGTGCGCGGGTTCCGCCGCAGACGGTGCAGGTGTAGACCATCACACCGTCTGTTTCCACGCCGGCATCCCAAATGTGGGGGGCGCTGCCGGACTGTTCACCGCAGTTACAGGCGTGGAAGTGGTATTCGCTGTCCCAGGACCAAAAGGCAGCAAAATCGTGGCCCAGAGCCTCCTGCAAAACATAGCCGCATTGGCTGCAGGTCTGGGCGGTAAACTCAGTAGCTTCCTGCCCGGGGATATGGGGTTGGGCGTCGGATGGTTCCTGACATTGGGAGCAAAGATGGAAGTGGGCGGTTTCATCATATTCCCACTGCGCAGAAAAGGTGTGCGCGTGCTCTGCGGCAGGGATATCTGCCTCCTCCGGATTGCCGGATAAAAGCAGCTCCGATGCGTTCCGTTCCCAAACGGCATACAGATCTACGATCATATCCCTGTAACGGAAATCCGGACAAACCTGCACGGTGGTCAGCACTTCCTCATCCCGGGTGAAAATTGTGCCGCTGCCGTCCGGCATGACAGACCAGCCTAAGAAGGTGTATCCTGCCCGGCTCAAGCCGATGTCCTGGGCGTCCGGCAGATCGCTGGGTTTGCCCTGAGCATATTCCCATTGGGTGAGGGCCGGCGCTCCGTCGGGATATGTAAAGAGCTGGCCCGATTCATTGGCGTAGTAGCCGGTACGTGTCACAAGATTATCTTTCAGAGAAATCCAGCCGGTAGCATTTTCGTAACTGGTTTTTCCCCAGGGGTAGCCGTTGTTGTCCACCGACTCGGTAACGGTCAGAACGGTATTTACAGGTGCCAGCCGCAAGCGGGTAGAGCGGCTGCTGGCCTGGGCGCGTACAGACAGCAAATTGGTGGTCACCAGGTATTTTTCCACGGGCGATATGCTTCCGCCACCGGTGTGATACTGGATGGTAAGGGTGTAGGGTTCATCCACGGTCACGGGAAGAAAACTCCGAACGGTTGCCCCGTCTGCGGTTTTGGTGAAAAGGGTTACCAGATAGCCGCCGCTCAGAGCATTTTCGATGGTGTAGGAGCTGACAGATGCGTCCGCTTTCTTTTCCGCCAGCAAATCGCCGTTATAGTAGATTTGTAGAGATTGGGAAACGGTGTTCTCCAGAGGTGTCCAGGACAGGCCGATGGTATCTCCCTGCCGATTTTCGCCCTGCCGGTAATTATCCCGGTCAGTGTTGATGGCAACACCCTCGGGGGCGGGAACGGAGGTATCGTACGGGGGAACGCCGAAGTAATAGTCGCTGATTTTCCGGCGGTTGCAGACAACCCGCCCGCCGTTATTGTTGCCGTATATATCGGAATTGCCCTCTACGGTGTAGAAATATTCTCCGTCCACGTAGCACACAATACCCACATGGTTGAAGGTTTTGGTAAAAAACAGATCGCCGGGCAGCGGAATGTAGCCTATGCCGTCATAGTAAGGGATTCCAAAATGGTTATCCCGGAAAGTCAGCTCCCTGCTGGGGACTGCCAGGGAAGCGTTGCGCAGAACGGAAAGGGGAATATCTGCCTGACGGGCGCACCAACTGACAAATATGGCGCACCAGGGCTCGTGATTCAGCCGATACCAGGAACCGTATTTATTGTCATTGTTCTCGCCTTCCGTATAGCCGATTTGTGTCAGCGCCACACCCACAATATCCGCCCGGTGGTTTCCGGTGTTTTTGTAGGTATTTTTGGTGGAAGCTGCCTTGGCGCTGACAATCTGCAAGGAAAAAAGCAGAGCCACAGTCAGCGCAAGGATGCCGATCCGTTTCAGAGCACTCATAAAAACCTCATAAATATTTTAAAATCATGCCTGTTCATTATAGGAGATAACCTTCAGAAAAGCAAGAAAATAATAGGGATTTCCCCTGTATTTTCCAAGAATATCTTGGCAAAAGAAAGGGCGTGCTGCAAAAAAGTGCAACACGCCCTATGTATTTTAAGCGTACTGTTGGTAAAGATACAGGGTATCGCCATAGCGGCTGCTGTCGCTGGGACAGCCCAGTACCGCGACCAGCAGATAGGTGTCTTCATCCCGGAATGCGGAAATCAGACACTTGCCCGCGCCGGAAGTGGTTCCGGTTTTCAGGCCAATGGCTTCTTCGCAGTAGTATTCGTACTGCTGACCCAGCAAATAGTTGCTGTTTTCCCAGACAAAATTCTCACCGGTGTGGAAGGTGACCTTTTCCCGGGACATTCCGCAGTACTGCATAATCACCGGCTGTTCCATTGACGCCAAAGACAGTGTCAGCAGGTCTTCCATGGTGGTGTAGTGCCCTTCCGCATCAATGCCGTCGGGATTGATGAAACGGGAACCGCCCATACCCAAATTCTGCGCGGTCTCATTCATCTTTCCCATAAAGGTGGAAAGGGCATCGTCTATAGACAGCTTGCTGTTGCCGGCAATGGCGCGTCCGCAGGCTACCGCCAGGGTGTAGGCGGCGTCGTTACCGCTTTGCATCAAAAGACCCTGCAGAAGCATCCGTACCGTCAGCCGGTTGCCCACGGCCAAATATGCCACAGAAGAATCGGGGTCAATGCGGTAGATTTCGTTGCCCACCGTTACAACCTTGTCCAAATCCATGTGCTCCAACACCACATAAGCGGTCAAAAGCTTGGTCAGACTGGCGGGCGCAACCTGCGCGGTCTGATCGCCGCCGGCATAAACCAGTCGGCTCTGGGCGCAGTCATAGACAAAGGCGTACTTGGCGTTCAGGCCGTTTTCCGAAAGGCCCCAGGTCTCCACAGGGGGTAATGTGGTGGGAGGCGGCTCGGTAACATCTTCAGTTGTTTCCTCCGTCGGTTCTTCTGTGGTGGTGACCTCCTCTGTTGCAGAGGATTCCCCGGTGGTATCCGGAAATGAGTAGGGACGGAAGGCGTTCAGACAAAGCATCAGAGTCACGCCGCCCAATAATAGAACCGCGGCAATGACCGATATGACGATCTGTTTTTTCATAGCATTCCTCATTGTGTTTTTAGCATAACGGGGTAATCATAGCACAAAATATCCTAAAAGGGAAGAGTTTTCGTGCATCTCTGGCAAAATTTGGTAAAATTTTACCCGTTGCTCCCCATATTCGGGGATTAAATCGGGGAAATTTATGGGATTTCCTCCCTTTCTGCCATTGCAACTGCCGGCGGATTATGGTACAATACAGAAGATTCCACCCAAAAGGAGCCTTTGGATGAAGTATTTATTCAGCTTTCTGATTTCTATGATTCCCTTGATTGAGCTTCGGGGCGGCGTACCCTTTGCCGTTGGCATGGGAATCGACCAGGTCACCGCTATTGCCCTTTGTTCCTTGGGGAATATGCTGCCCGTACCCATTATCTATTTCTTCGCCCGGAAATTCCTCATTTGGGGCGCGGACAAACGGTACATAAGCAAGCTGTGCCGATTTTTTCTGGAAAAAGGTGAAAAAGCCGGTCAAAAACTGGTCTCCAAGACCGGCCGGCGGGGACTGTTTTTGGCGCTGGTGCTGTTTGTGGGAATTCCCATTCCCGGCACAGGCGCGTGGACCGGTACATTAGGCGCGAGCTTTTTGAATATGGGTTTCAAATCCGCCGTGTTGGCCGTAATTTTGGGCGTGCTGTTGGCAGGCATCATTATGGCGCTGCTGAGTACCGGAGTGTTTCATATCATTGGACTTTAAGGAGAAAACGTTATGGAAAACTGTCTGTTTTGTAAAATTGCCGCAGGACAAATTCCGTCCGACAAGGTGTATGAGGACGAAAAAATTCTGGCCTTTCGGGATATTGCGCCCCAGGCGCCCGTCCACATTCTGGTGATTCCCAAAAGCCATCTTGCTTCCGTGGAGGAAATTACAGAAGCGAACTGCGCCCTTTCCGCCCATATTTTCTGCCGGATTCCTCAGATTGCCCGGCAAGCGGGCCTGACAGGCGGCTATCGGGTGGTCACCAACTGCGGACCGGATGCGGGTCAGACCGTAAACCATCTGCATTTTCACATTCTGGGAGGAAAAGTGCTGGATACGCAGATGGCGTAAGATTGCGCCTTGACAGCTTCCCGCTTTTTTGATATTCTCTAAGTAATCGCAGAACAAATATCGTCTTCGGGGTGCCGAATGCATTCGGCTGAGATTGGACTTGGTAGTCCTGACCCGTGAACCTGATACGGTTAATACCGTCGGAGGGAAAGATGCACAGAAGGATACCTATGTATCGCATTGCACCCGGACGGTTTGCAATGCGATATTTTTTTACAAGAGGAGGTATTCCTGTGACAACCACAAAAACCAAAACCCATCTGCACATACGCGCGCTGTGCGAAGGCGCAATTATGGTGGCCATCGCGCAAATACTCAGCCTGTTCAAGCTGTTTCCCGATATGGTAAACGGCGGCTCCATCACCTTTGCCATGTTCCCTCTGGCCCTGTACGCTGTCCGGTGGGGCCTGGGAAAAGGACTTCTGGCAGGCTTTGCCCTGGGAATTCTGCAGCTGATCTTTGACGGCGCTTATGCCTGGGGGTGGCAGAGTATGATTATGGATTATATTCTTGCCTACACGCCGCTGGGTCTGGCAGGCCTGTTCCGGGGAAAGACCTGGGGTATTTTCCCCGGTATTGGATTGGGTTGCGCCGCCCGATATTTCATCCATTTTATCAGCGGCGTGACCATCTACCGGATTTATGTACCTACAGAAGTTCCCGGTTTCGGCGTCTTTGACGACGCGGCGTTGTATTCGGCGGTGTACAACGGGGTGTATATGGTACCCTGCGCCCTGCTGGCGCTGGCGGTAGCGGCGGTGCTGTATGTACCTATGAAACATTATTATGCAGGCCGCGATCTAAGAAAGTAAACCAAAGGTCACGAAATGCCCAAACCGTCAAACGCACCCTTGACGGTTTGGGTTTTTCTTTTTTGGGAGTTTGTATGGGACAAGTGATAACATCGTCCCGAATATCCAAGAAACCATTCTCCAAAGGGGTTCCAAGGGGGAAACGCAGCGGCAAAGCAGGATATTCGGTAATCTTGGTCTGCTTTCCCCTTTGGCCGTCTGGGGAGTCCGAGGACCATACGGAAGGTCCTCGGCGGTTCTTTGGATACTTTCTCACCGGAGAGAAAGTATTACGCTCCGCCATTTTTACGGGCGGATGTGCCTAAATCCACCCCTGGAAGCGCCCCAAAATTTTGGCCAAATATAGGAAGAACCCAAACCGTCAAACGCAACCTTGACGGTTTGGGCTATTTGTTTTATTGTTGCATTCGCAGAATTTCCATACCGGGGGCAGTCAGGGAGAGCTGACTGACCTGATAAAATACCTGAGCAGCCTGCCCGCGGGTCAGGGCGGCATTGGCCTCCATGGCAACGCCGTTGCAGGACATAGCGGTAAGGGAATCCGCGGCCCAGGCGGGCACATCTTCCGGTTGTTGCTGGGCGGTATCTACAGACAGATCCAGGGCATTCTGCACCATCACAGCCGCTTCCGCGCCGGTGATGGGGGTGTCCGCGTCAAAGGTCTCGCCCATAGGCCAGCCATTCAGCAAACCGGAGCGCAGCGCCGCGCCCACATAGGGCTTCAGCCACTGAGGCACATCGGTGGGAATGGCGGTATAGGCAGAGTCCTCGGTGGGAATGTCCAGAACCTTTACCAGCATAGCCAAAAATTCTCCCCGGCTTACCGATTTGTCCGGATAAAAGCAAGCCTGACCGCTGATGGTCTCACCGGCAAATAACCCGGTATTATACAGCCACTCCGCCTCAAACCGGCAGTCCAAGCCCACAGTATCGGCGTACTGCCGGCTGTCTGTCGGTTTCAGAATCTGAACGGTGATGGTGGCTTCCCGGGAGACGTTACCGGCAGGGTCTGTGGCGGTGAACGTAAAGGAATCCACACCCACTTTGTTTTTCTTAGGGGTGTAGGTGAATGTGCCGTCCTCGTGAATGACTACGTCACCCCGTCTGGGATTGCGGAGCAGGGTATAGCTCAGAGCGTCTCCTTCCGGGTCAGAGACCTTCAGAACGCCGTCGTTGGGCAGATTCTTGTAAGTTTCGATGGCCGAATCCTCCGCGACCGGTGCTTTGTCCTCTTTTCCCCGGATGGAAATGGTCATGGTGGCGGATTTTTCTACCCGGTTTTCATATATGGGAAGAAAGGTTACCGTTGCCACCGTGTCCTGCTGGGTACGCAGAGGGGAGAAGGTCATCTGCTCCACCTGACCGGCTGTGAGAATATCTCCTTTCCGCAGGACCCGGTGACCCAGCATTACGGTGCCGGAGTCGGGGTCGGGCAGCTGAGTGATGCAAATGCCGATGATTTCTTCTTCCTCCCCGGAAAAATCCTGGGTGGTGAAGCAGTACGTGGCATCGCAGTCCACCTCTGCGGCTAAGACTGTGGCGGTCAGACCCAGACAGCAGCACAGCGCCAGCAACAGGCAGACAATACGCTTTTGAAACATAGGGATTACCTCCTGAAATTAGTTTCCGCAGGTATTGTTTGCCGCAGGTGGCAGATTTATACAGGCCGGGGAAATTTTAACCGCAAAAAATCCGGGTCATTGGGCGCAGCCGCATCCGACTGAGTTTGCCGGATACGGGGATGCGGCCAATGACCCGGAGGTCATAGCTGCTGAATCAGCCAGGAGAGCTGACTTTCAAATTCTGCTCCGTGGGGGGAAGGGGTTTTGGTGGCGGCCAATGTGCGCTCCACAAACCCGGCAGCCAGAACCGCGCTGTGGTACACATCCCGCCCGTTCATCAGCCCGCCCAGAAAAACGGCAGCGAACAAATCCCCTGTGCCGTGGGACTGTACCGGTACGGCCTGGGTTTCATAGGCAAATGGGGTTTTCCGGTCACTGCCGGAAAAGCCGATGGTGCCGTTTTTGCCGGAAACGCCGGTAATCACCACGGCCTCTGCGCCAAAAGCTTCCATACCGCAAATCAGCTCTTTCAGATATCCCGCATCCGGCTGCTCCCGATAGGGGATTCCTGTGAGCAAAGATGCCTCGGTCACATTGGGCAGAAGAATGTTACCCCGCTTGCACAGCCGTTGCAAGGCTTGGATGTGGTCGGGCGTGATTCCCTTGTAGAGCTTGCCGTGGTCGCCCATCACCGGGTCGATTACGGTCAGGGCGGGAAATTCCTCCATAACACGCTCCACGGCGCTTGCCTGCTCCGGATCTGCCAGATAGCCTACGCCAATGGCGTCGAAGGAAACATCCAGCGACTTCCAGTGACGGCAGATATCCGCGATATCCTCAGTCAAGGTCCTGCGGTGGGGGTTGGGGAATCCGGTGTGGGTGCTGAGCAGGGTAGTGGGCAGCGGGGTGCACCGGCAGCCCATAGCGCTCAAAGCGGGCAGCGCGACGGTCAGACTGCACCGACCCAAACAGGAAAGGTCCTGAATGGAAAGAACGTGTTTCATAACTTACTCCTGATTCCGCCGCTTCATCACCTGACGCATCCGCTCGGAGTGGTCCAGCACACGCTTGCGGATTCGCAGGCTCTTGGGGGTGCATTCCAACAGCTCGTCGTCTGCCAAAAATTCCAGACACTGTTCCAAAGAAAAGACTTTCGGACTGACCAGCCGCAGTGCTTCGTCAGAGCCGGAGGCGCGCATATTGGTCAGCTGCTTCTTCTTGCAAACATTGCCGGTCATATCCTCGTTGCGGCTGCAGATACCAACCACCATACCGGCATACACAGCAGTGCCTGCGCCGATAAACAGCGCGCCGCGCTCCTGGGCGTTAAACAGACCGTAGGAACAAGCCTCTCCGGTTTCAAAGGCAATCAAAGAACCGGTAAGCCGCCGTTCAATTTCTCCCTTCATAGGAGCGTAATCGGCAAGCACGGAGGACATAATTCCCTCGCCCCGGGTGTCAGTCAGGAATTCATTCCGGTAACCGAACAAACCTCTGGATGGCACCATAAATTCCAAACGGTAGCGGCTTCCCATAGGCGTCATAGACAGAAGGTCGCCCTTCCGCCGTCCCATTTTTTCAATCACCGCGCCCATACATTCCTCGGGCACGTCCGCCACCATCCGTTCGATAGGCTCGCAGAGCTTGCCGTTGATTTCCTTGGTCAGTACGCGGGGGGTGGAAACGGAGAATTCATAACCCTCCCGGCGCATGGTTTCCATCAGAATGGACAGGTGCATCTCACCCCGTCCGGCCACATTGAACGAATCGGTGCTTGCCTCGGTCACGTGCAGGGATACGTCCTTGAGCAATTCCTTTTCCAACCGGTCGCGAAGATTCCGGGAGGTGACAAATTTGCCTTCCCGGCCTGCGAAGGGGGAGTCGTTGACCGCAAAGGTCATTTCGATGGTGGGGTCGCTGATTTTCACGAAGGGGAGCGGTTCTATGACATCTACCGCGCACAGGGTGCGTCCGATGGTGATGTCGGCCATACCGGACAGCGCCACAATCTGACCTGCGGCGGCTTCCGCAATGGGGGTTTTACCCAGGCCGTCATATTCATACAGGGCAACCACTTTGCCCTTCTGCCGGACAGAATCGTCGTGATAGTCGCAGATGACGACTTCCTGATTGATCTTAATGGTTCCGCGCTCCACACGGCCCACGGCAATCCGGCCCACATACTCATTATAATCAATAGAGGAAACCAAAAGCTGCACCGGGCCGTCGGGGTCGCCTTCCGGAGCAGGAATATAATTTACAATGGTTTCAAAAAGCGGAACCAGGTCCGTACCCTCTTCGTCCGGGCCGTAGGCGGCAGTACCCTGGCGGCCGGAGCAGAACACGGTGGGAGAATTGAACTGCTCATCGGTTGCGTTCAAATCCAGCAGAAGCTCCAAAACCTCATCCATCACCTCGTGGACGCGGGCATCGGGTTTGTCGATTTTGTTAACCGCCACAATGACCTTGTGTCCCAGCTCCAGCGCCTTCTGCAGCACAAACCGGGTCTGGGGCATGGGGCCTTCGGCCGCATCCACCAGCAGAATAACGCCGTTGACCATTTTCAGGATGCGCTCCACTTCGCCGCCAAAGTCGGCGTGGCCCGGAGTGTCCACAATATTGATTTTGTAATCCCGGTAGGTAACCGAGGTATTCTTGGCGAGAATGGTAATGCCGCGCTCCCGTTCCAAATCACCGGAGTCCATCACCCGGTCCACAGTGGCCTGGTTTTCCCGATAGATGCCGCCTTGCTTCAGCATTTCATCCACCAGGGTAGTCTTGCCGTGGTCTACGTGGGCAATGATGGCAATATTGCGAATGTTTTCCTGAGATGCCATAAAAAGCACTCTCCTTCTGTATAACATTTTCTTAACCTTTGAAGTTTACCATATCCGTCGGCCAAATGCAATATTCCCCGAAAGATTTTACAAAAAACCCGGATGCCGGAGCCGCAGGCCCGCACTTGGAAAAAAAGCACAGAAAAAAATGAGATTTCCCGGGAGAAAACGTGAAAATGCAAATTGACCCACGAAAGGTTCTGTGCTATATTGTAGGGTAATTAACGAATATCCCTGCTGTGTGAGAGGAAAGCCAAATGAAAAAAGTCCTCACCTACATAACCGTTGTCCTGATTGCTTTTTTGGGAGCGATGAACTATCAGCTTTTCATCTTCCCCAATAGCTTTGCTCCGTCAGGAATCAACGGTATCTGCACAATGATTCAGCATCTGACCGGTGTCAGCGTAGGTTACCTGAGCCTGCTGATCAACATTCCTCTGGCAATCGCGGTGTACTTTTTGGTCAGCAAGCCTCTGGCGGTGCGAAGCGCCCTGTACGTCTTGGTGTTTTCCGTGGCGCTGGTGGCCCTGGACTATGTGGACCTAAGCCGCTTTGCCTACATTACCGATACGGGCACAAGCACCATTTTGGGGCCGTTGGTTTCCGGCATTATCACCGGTACGGTTTATGTGTTACTGTCCCGGTGCGGCGCTTACACCGGAGGAATTGATTTTATCGCATCCCTGATCCACCGCAAACGGCCCGAAGCGAGCTTTTTCTACGTAATTTTCGCTTTAAACTGCGCCGTGGCAGTGATTTCCTATTTTGTATACGGGTTTCAAATGGAGCCGGTGATTCTGTGTATTCTGCACAGCTTCGCCTCCAGCACCATCTCTGACCGGATTGGCAAAAGCATCCGTTCGGCGGTGCGCTTTGAAATTGTCACCGACCATCCGGAGGAAATCAGCAAAGCCATCATTCACCGGCTGCACCACAGCGCCACCCTTCTGCCCGGTAAAGGCATCTACCAGGGCAGAGAAACCAGTGTTTTGGTGTGTGTGGTCAATAAGACCCAGGCAGCCCAGCTTTCCGCCATTGTCCGCGAATATTCCGATACCTTTACCATTATGAGCCAGGTAAATGAAGTGGTGGGTAATTTCAAGCGGATGGACAGCAGCGGCAGGGAAGAAGTAGAGCTGCTGGATACTGGCAATGTGAAATTTTAATACATACAGAAAGATAACAGGAGGTTTTCCCAATGGCCCATTATTATCCGGAACCCAGCCATACCTTCAGCGAGTACCTGCTGATCCCCGGCTATACATCCGAGGACTGTATTCCTGACAAGGTGACACTGCGTACGCCTTTAACCAAGTACCGCAAGGGTGCGGAAGAACCTGCCATCAGCCTGAACATTCCCATGACCTCTGCCATTATGCAGTCCGTATCCAACGATACGCTGGCGATTGCTCTGGCAAAGGAAGGCGGACTGAGCTTTATTTTCGGCTCTCAGTCCATTGAATCCCAGGCGGAAATGGTGGCTAAGGTCAAAGGACATAAGGCAGGCTTTGTCGTCTCCGCCTCCAATCTGACCCCTGAGCACACTTTGGCAGATGTTCTTGCCCTAAAGGCGCGCAACGGCTTCTCCACTGTGGCCATTACCGAAGACGGTACTGCCAACGGCAAGCTTTTGGGCATCGTCACCAGCCGGGATTACCGGGTATCCCGTATGGACAGCCAGCAGAAGGTCGCCTCCTTTATGACACCCCGGGAAAGACTGATTACCGCGCCTGCGGCAACCACTTTGAAGGAAGCCAACGATATTATTTGGGAGCATAAGCTCAACAGCCTGCCCATTGTGGACGATAACGATTGTCTGATGTACTTCGTATTCCGCAAGGACTACGCCTCTCACAAGGCGAATCCTTTGGAGCTGCTGGACAGCAAAAAGCGCTATTTGGTAGGCGCGGGCATTAATACCCGTGACTATGCCCAGCGCGTTCCTGCCCTGCTGGATGCCGGCGCAGACGTACTGTGCATTGACTCCTCTGAGGGCTATACCTGCTGGCAGGAAAAAACCATCGCCTGGGTGCGCGAGCATTACGGCGATACCGTCAAGATCGGCGCGGGCAACGTGGTGGACCGGGACGGATTCCTGTTTTTGGCAAAGGCCGGCGCTGACTTTATTAAGGTAGGCATTGGCGGCGGTTCCATCTGCATTACCCGGGAGACCAAGGGCATTGGCCGTGGTCAAGCGACGGCGCTGATTGAGGTAGCGGCGGCCCGGGATGAGTATTTCCGGGAGACTGGCATCTATGGGCCCATTTGCTCTGACGGCGGCATTGTCCACCATTACCACATGACCCTGGCGCTGGCGATGGGCGCGGATTTCCTGATGCTGGGCCGCTACTTTGCCCGCTTTGACGAATCTCCCACACCCAAGGTTATGGTCAACGGTGCGTATATGAAAGAGTACTGGGGCGAAGGCTCCAACCGCGCCCGCAACTGGCAGCGCTATGATTTGGGCGGCTCTGCCAAGCTGACCTTTGAAGAGGGCGTGGACTCTTACGTTACCTATGCCGGCAAGCTCCACGACAATGTGGAAGCAAGCCTTTATAAGGTAAAATCTACCATGTGCAACTGCGGCGTGATTACCATTCCCGACCTGCAGCAGGAAGCCAAGCTCACCCTGGTATCCTCCACCTCTATCGTAGAAGGCGGCTACCACGATGTTACCTTGCGCTCCACCAACCCGGTAAAGTAAATGCGAAAAATCTGTTTTTGGGAAATCTCGGCATCCTCTCAACCCCGAAAAAGGGCAAAGTTAGGCATCCTCTGAGAACCCAAGAAAAAATAAGAATTTAAGACCTTGTGTAGCACACATTTTCCGTGCTACATAAGGTCTTTTTTATTCTTATATTGACCTTGGAATATCCAGGTTTCTTTCTGCTTAAACCCACTTCGTGAGAATAGCAGACCCAGAAAAAACTCTGTAAGCCTCTGGGTATTTCCAATTCTATAGAGATTGAATTTCTCCGTTTTCTTTGCCCACTCAAATACAAAGGAAGACGTATGGATTTTTCGTTTCCATGCGTCTTCCTTTATGTCCTATTCGGTAAACATACCACCAAAAGCCTTAACGAAATGACATTGAAATATTGCTACACACTTATCTTTAATTTTCTTCAAGACCTTCGACCGTGATGGTATGGGTCGTTTCAATAACGAGTTCAATGTCTCCAAAATACTCATTCCACATATCAAGTTTGCTCTGAATAACACCAACTTCGATAGTAACGACATCGCCATTGTGCAAACCAGAGGTATGTTCCGTGTTGTCAAACCTGACCATCGGGGACACAATATTCTGTATCGTGCTTTTTGCCATATCGGGATAGAGTTCCTTGAGTTCTTTAATCAAGGCATTCATTGCCAAACCATCTGGCAATACCTCAACATAACCTTCACCGTTAGCGCCTTTAAAACGGAAAAGCATAACATCAAAATAATTCAACTTACCGTTCTTGATATACTTCGTGTCAGTAGATTCATTATTTGGTGTATTGTTTGGTACGTTGGAACTTGGGTTATCGGTTACATTTTCAAGATTCGTATCGGTAGGGGCGGGAGTGTCTTCCTGCTTACCACAACCAGTCAACATTATACTGATAATCATACAGATTACCAACATCAAACAAAAAATCTTTTTCATAAAAATTACCTCTCTTATTTCTATTTTCTCACTTTCTCTTCGGTTGGCTCTACAAGAGCTCATATGCTCAAGAATCTGCGGGTCTGTCAGTTTAGTAATGTCTACAATAAATGCTTCAAGAGATGCTGTGAAGTATTTGTCTTTTAAAATATCATAATATAAATTGTCGAAAAAGTCAACGGAACCGCTTGGAAATATACTTAAATCAGTCGGTATAGAAAATCACTTCTATAGTCAATTTGATTGCACGAAAATACGCCCGTGAATCAATCACGGGCGTAAATAACTTGATAATAAGGAAAAAGCTGCTTATATCAGATTCTCAAGCATGGAAATCAGCATAAGCACTTTTTGCGCTTCCTCGCTGCTCATAACAGACCAATCTTTTTCATATACTGGGGGTTCAATGGTGAAATCGTATAGAAACTGGTAAGAAAATGTTGTCCCTTGATTTTCGTAGCGCAGAGAGATTGGGTTTTCTGTTTCGCCCAGCTCTATGTAGACGGTTGCGGTCTGGGTCGTGTATGTTCTGTCTTCCTCGTCAACCATTGCCGAAGATTCACCCTCCGTCATGCCCTGCACCACAATGGCAACCGTCTGATTGGTTTCTTCGTGATATAGAATCAGATTTTCAATATCAAACTTCCACTTGCAGTCCTCAGTAAAATAGGGGATGACTTCGTCGGGAGCATAAGCGGAAACTATAACATTTCCATCTGCAAATTCAAAATACTGATACTGATACTCTTTGTTGTCTGTCCATGTCATGCTAATATCATAACAGCGGTAGGCAACTGCCTGGGTAGTTTCCACTTGGTGAACTTGAGTAGCTACCAACAGATTTTCATTATCCGCAGCAGCCTTAAATTCCAGCTCTGCAAATTTGCCGCAAATCTGGGTAATGGGGTTTTCGTAAAGCTGGCTTGTATTTTCCAGTTTTTCAGTATAATACCGTGTTACCCCATTTGTTGTGTCCACCACAGTCATTTCTGTGGGACTGGCATAGAAATCAATGGTATTGCTGCCATCGGCAGAAACATATTGAACCTGTTTGTATGTATCTTCCACCAAAACGGTGATGGTGTTTTGATTCACGGTCAGCACATAGCCGCCTTTTTCTCCAGGTGTTGTGTCCTGGATAGATGGGACGGGCG
>JAZUOF010000068.1:0-8584 GCA_045604565.1 Faecousia sp. | reverse complement strand
TCCCGCACAAAACTCAGCCCGTGGCCTGCTCCCTCCACAAGCAGCAGCTGCTTGTCGCCGGTGCAGCAATCATAGGCCGTTTTTGTCATTTCGCAGGGTACAAAATCGTCACCTGTGCCGTGAACCATCAAAATAGGCAGTTGATTCCTGGCAAGAGTTTTCCGGCTGTCCTTTTCATACAGGCTGAACCCCGCAATCATCCGGGCGAACAGCTCTGCCGCCCAAATCGTTGGCTCTGCCGGAAGCTTAATCAGATTGCGGTAAACCTTGGCCAGAATATCCCGGGGGGAATTAAAGCCGCAATCGGCAATGATACCCTTTACATTGTCCGGCAGTTCCTCATCTGCCATAAACAGAACGGTCGATGCGCCCATGGAAAGTCCGCTGAGAATTACAGGCGCTTTCCCCAATATTTCGTTATGAAATTGCAGCCATTTTTGCATATCCCGGCTTTCTTTCACGCCAAAGGTGATGAATTTGCCTTCGCTTTCCCCGTGGGCGCGCTGTTGGGGCAGCAGCAGATTCATGCCCAGATTATGATAAATATCCATCACTACGCCAAAGTCTACCAGCATTGTGCTGCGATAGCCATGGGTAAGGAGAATCGTTCCTCTGGGGTTTTCCGCAGGGACCCACAGGCCGTGCAGATGCAGACCGTCGTGGCTGGTCACATAGATATCCTGCGCATGATGCTCCTGCAGCCAACGGTGGGCGTTCTGAATCAGATCTGTGTATTTTTCGTAGGAAGTGCCTTTCAGATCCTCTGGATTCAGCCACTGCCGTTCCTTAGTCCGGACACACGCCACCGCAAACATATATGCGCCGCTGAGCAGAATCAAAATGCCAATCCCCAGCAAGACGAAACATAAGATATCCATGAATCTAGCTTACTCCTTTTTGCCTATCTTTGCAAACCATCGGAAGGTTAGCGGCCACACAAGTCCGGCAACAATCACAACCAGGAAATACCGCACCAGTCTGCCGGGGAGCTCCCCAAACATCCAGGCAAGCGGCTCAGACAACCCCTCCATGACCGCCATCACAAGGGCAAGTCCGATAACTGTCTTGAGAATCTGCGCCCACCATACGGCTTTTACCGGGAAACGAAGCCATTTCTGGTCAATGGGGTATGCCACAAGGAATCCCAGCAATGCGCCTAAAATACGGTACGCATTTTCCCTTCCGGAGGACAGGTTCTCTCCCTCCATATCCGCCGGGAAGGGAAAAAATTCCACATAGCACAGATACGCAATCGACATCAGGGTCATCACACCCAGCAGAATGGGAATATACTTCCCATCGTGATCCAGCACCAGCGGCTTCAGCACAAAAATCAGAACCACCGCCAGAGCTGCCGCAACCACCACATCCGACAAGGTATGTACGCCCAGGTACATTCGGGAAAACGGCACCAAAACCATAACGGCAATACAGGCAAAACGCCTCCATCTTTTTTTCGCTGTGATTGCCAGACAGCCAAAGGTTCCCACCGCATTCTGGGTATGGCCGGAAGGAAAACTGTAGCCGGTAGCCGCTTCTTTTGCCTCATCAACAATGGTAAAAGCGCTGTCACGCTCCCAAGGACGGGGAATCCGGAAGCACAGCTTCATAAACTGGTTTGCTATAGTCCCAAAAAAACCCACGAACAGCACATAACAGCCTTTACGCTTGTCTACACACCAGTATAAAATCAGCGCAACCGCCAGAAACGCAAGCTGGTCACCTAAGTATGTGATTATCAGCATACATTCATTCAACACGGGCATACGAATACTCTCAAGCCAGTATAAAATCTCCATAAGCTACCTCCCGTCAGAATGTACCCATTATACACATTCTTTGCAAAATTGTAAAGATTATCCATTAGCCGTTGCGTTTTTGCGCATATTGGGTATAATAAAGACAACTGTATGATAAGGAGAAGGATTATGCCTTACTTTTATGGATTTGATTTGACATACCTTGTGTTGGTACTCCCCTGCCTGATTCTGTCTATCTGGGCAAGCAGTCAGGTGAACAGCACCTTTAAAAAGTATTCCTCTCAGTTATCCTCCCGCCGGCTTACAGGCGCGCAAGCCGCCCAACGGGTATTGCAGGCCAACGGTGTGCGGGATGTCCGTATTGAACGGATTTCCGGAAATCTGACCGATCACTATGACCCGAAATCCAACGTGATCCGTCTGTCTGACAGCGTTCACGACAGCACCTCCACCGCCGCCATTGGCGTTGCCTGCCACGAAGCCGGTCACGCTGTTCAATACGCGGAAAACTACGCGCCCATTAAACTGCGCGCCGCCATTATTCCTCTAACCAACATCGGCTCCAAGCTGGCGATACCTCTGATTCTCTTGGGCACAGTTCTCTCCTTCGCCGGAGAATACAATTATTTCTTTATCTATCTGGGAATTGCCCTTTTCGGTCTTTCCCTGGTTTTCCAGCTGATTACCCTTCCTGTGGAATTTAATGCCAGCCGCCGGGCCCTGACCGCCATCGCAGACAACGAACTGCTCAATTCCGAGGAACTAAAGGGCGCAAAAAAGACCTTGTCGGCCGCCGCAATGACCTATGTGGCCGCAACTGCTGTGTCTTTGGCGCAGCTTATCCGGCTGATTGCGATTTTCGGACGGAGAAGAAAGTAAAAGCGGGGTGAGGATTCACCCCGTTTTTCAGAGTGTCAAAGAACCCCCAAACCTTCAAAATGCTTATTTCAAAAGTAAGAAAAAATGTATTTTCTTTGCAGATGAGAAAACAGAAAAATCTGTTTCTTTTTTGTCAAGAGGTGCAAACAATACCTTGCTACGCAAGGCATTTTGACTTACTGCACAACTCGAATCCTACCGTACCACCTGTACGCCGACGGATTCGAGTTGTTTGTCTTTGGCGCTTCTTTGACCTCTGACAGTCTGTCAAAAACAAGTTTTTTGACAGACTGAAAAACGGGGTGAGGATTCACCCCGTTTTTTTACGGATTCCCTTGACAACGGAACGGGAAGGATTTATACTACTGCTTGTGTGAAAAGTATGAAAAGTGGGAAAGGATGACAGGATATGGCCGGTGGCAAACACATACTGGGAAAAGGCAATTCCAAACGGGTATTCGGCACTGCCAAGGTCGGAGACCGGGGTCAGTTAGTCATCCCCAAAGAAGCCAGAGAGCTGTTTGGCATCAAGCCCGGGGATACGCTTTTGATTCTGGGCGAAGAAAACAAAGGTCTTATCATATCCCGGCCGGAATTGCTGCGGGATTTGGCAGACCAGATATTTGATACAGAGGTTTAACGCAATGGAACAGTTACTGGAATTTTATAAAGAAATGGGGATTTCCCCTCAGGTTTATCAGCACGGTGAGAAAGTGCTGGAGAATTTGAAAGACCGCTTTGCCGCCATTGACCAGGTGGCAGAATATAATCAGGCCAAGGTTCTTGCCGCAATGCAGAAGAACCGTGTGTCCGCCGCCTGCTTTGCCGCCACAACCGGCTACGGTTATGACGATCTGGGCCGGGATAATCTGGAAAAGGTTTACGCAGACGTCTTTCATACCGAAGCGGCATTGGTACGTCCTCAGATTACCTGCGGAACACACGCCCTGACCATTGCTCTGTCTGCAAATCTTCTGCCCGGAGATGAGCTGCTCAGTCCCGTGGGTTTGCCCTACGATACTCTGCAGGAAGTGATCGGAATCCGGCCCAGTCCCTGCTCTCTGGCGGAGTACGGCGTGAGCTACCGGCAGGTGGATCTGCTCCCGGACGGCTCTTTTGATTATGATAATATCCGCGCCGCCATTCACCAGAAAACAAAGCTCATTACCATTCAGCGCTCCAAGGGATACGATACCCGCCCCACATTCTCCGTAAAGCAAATCGGCGAACTGATTGCATTCTGCAAGTCCGTCAAGCCGGACGTCCTGGTTATGGTGGACAACTGCTACGGCGAATTCGTGGAAACCATAGAGCCCTCCGATGTGGGCGCAGATATGACCGTAGGCAGTTTGATTAAGAATCCCGGCGGCGGCCTGGCCCCCATCGGCGGCTATATCTGCGGCACTGCAGAATGTGTCAGCCGGTGCGCCTACCGCCTGTCCGCGCCTGGTCTCGGTCAGGAAGTCGGCGCAAACTTAGGACTGATGCCCGCTTTGTATCAGGGTTTCTTCCTGGCTCCCACAGTGGTTGCCGCTGCAGAAAAGGGCGCTGTGTTTGCCGCAAATCTTTACGAGCCGTTGGGATTCCGCTGTGTCCCCGGCGCCGCCCAAAGCCGTCACGATATCATTCAGGCGGTGGAACTGGGCAGTGAGGAAGGCATGATTGCCTTCTGCAAAGGAATTCAGGCCGCCGCGCCGGTGGATTCCTTCGTCACCCCCCTGCCCTGGGATATGCCCGGCTACAACGATAAAGTGATTATGGCTGCCGGCGCATTTGTACAGGGTTCTTCCATTGAACTGTCTGCAGACGGGCCAATCCGGCCTCCCTATGCCGTCTACTTCCAGGGCGGTTTGACCTGGTATCATGCCAAACTCGGTATTTTAATGAGTCTTCAAAAAATGGTTGATGCAAACCTCTTAGAGCTTAAATAGGAGAGATACAGATTATGAATTGGTTTTGGTTTTCTATTATCGCCCTGCTTTGCTGGTCCGGCTCTGACTTCTTTTCCAAACTCGGTTGCCGTGACAGCGATGACAAGTACAGTCAGTTCAAAATGGTAATGGCCGTAGGCCTTGTGATGGGCGTTCATGCGCTTATCGAGATTATCGGCGGCGTTCAGATCAGCTGGGATGTGATCTGGACTTACTTACCTGTTTCCCTGCTGTACATCGGTTCCATGGCCTTGGGCTATGTGGGTCTGCGTTACATCGAGCTGTCCATTTCCTCCCCCATCTGCAACGCCTCCGGCGCGCTGGTGGCTGTGGTTGCTCTGATTACCGGTATGTCCGAAGAAATGGAAGTTATGCAGTATGTGGCGGTAGGCCTTGCCTGTCTGGGTGTTGTTGGTCTCGGCTTTGTGGAAGCCAGAGAAGATGACGCGCTCCGCGCTGCCCGTCAGGAGGCTTCCAACTACAAGTACGCCAAGTCCTGGCTTGCGCTGGCGCTGCCCATCGCTTACTGTATGTTAGACGCTGCCGGCACATTTGCCGACGCGGTGGTTCTGGAAACCCTCAATGAGGATTCCGCCAATGTGGCCTATGAGCTTACCTTCTTTGCCGCCGGCATCCTTTGCTTCCTTTACACGGTGCTAATCCGGAAGCAGCCTCTGGTTGCCAAGGTGGAACGTCCCAAGTACATCGGCGCAATCTTTGAGACCGTCGGTCAGCTGGCCTACATCTACGCCCTCGCCGACAGCGAGCACGTGGCAATGTCCGCGCCCATTATCTCCTCCTACTGTATGGCATCCGTCCTGTGGAGCCGGCTGTTCCTGAAAGAAAAGCTCAGCTGGAAGCACTATGCGGCAATCGCTACAACCGTCGCCGGTATCATCATTATGGGTATTTACGATATGTAACAAATACCGCCAATCGTCAAAATGTAAGCATTTTGATGATTGGCGGTTTTTATAAGCTTTGGCAATTTATACGATGCCGCAAAGTTCCTGCTTTTGCTTTTTTGACAGCTTCTTTACTTGCAATTCCCTGCGCAGGGCGTGAGAGTGGGATTCGCAGGCTTCCGAATAGCGCAGGACAAAAGGGCCTCTGCCTCTGGTGTATTTCGCGCCTCTTGCCGTGCCGTGTGCGCTCAGCCGGTGAGGAAGATTATCGGTTATGCCTGTATAGAATGTGCCGTCGGCACACTCCAAAATGTACAGCACCCACTGTTTTTCCATTTAACCGTTCCTTCTCTTTCTCCCGGACAGGCGGCTGAGCAGAATGTCCAGAAGGAAAAAGGTGATGTTACCCAAAACCAGGGTAACAGTTACGCCCCAGAAACCCAATTCCCGGCTTTCCTGCAAAAGCTGCGCCATTCCGAAAATATGCATCAGCGCCCAATAAAGGATGAAAATGACTCCGTTGAAAAGAATACCTTTCCAGAGCCATCTTAGAGGACTTCTGTCCAGTTTCGGCTTCAGAATGGGATAATATCCCAGCGCCAAAAAAACTGCGCCGGCCTCTTTATCCGGACCTAACAGCAATCCCAGCAACGCCACTGCCCCATACCACGCCCAGGCAATCTTCCTGCCGCAAAGCTTCAGTACCGTTTGGCCGGTGAGCATACACAGCACCGGCAGGACAAAGGTTGCTATGGGAATCAGGCCGCCCAGGCTCATCATTACGACGGCCAGCGCCGCCAGAACGCCTCCCAAGGCTATGGCCTTGGCGCTCGTTCGATCCATAGCCTCACGCTCCTTCCCTGCCTCTATTATAGTGATAACAACAGGAAATAGCAAATCATTTTTTGTTGACGGAAATGGGTTTATCCGCTATATTGAAATCAGAAAGGAAGGGATGCCTTATGGAATTGATTGCAGGTATGAAAGGTCAGGTAGATACCCTTGTGGAACGGGAGGATACCGCGCAGCTGGTCGGCTCCGGTGATTTGCTGGTTTACGCCACGCCCTGTATGATTGCGCTGATGGAAGGCGCAGCCTGCGAAGCCATTGCCCCGGCAATTCCCGAGGGAAAAACCTCTGTGGGGACTTATTTGGAAATCTCCCATCTGGCCGCTACGCCGGTCGGACTGACTGTACGGGCAGAGGCAGAGGTGACTGCCGTGGAGGGCAGTACGGTCACCTTTCAGGTAACCGCCTGGGATGAGACCGGCAAAATTGGCGAGGGTATCCACAAGCGCGCAATCGTCACCGCCCAGAAGTTTCTGGATAAAACCTACAACAAGCTATAAGGAGGCTGCTATGGAAGATTACGGCGCTATGATTCGCAATGTATTTGAGTACGGCAGTGTTCGGGATGCCAACGTGCTGTTCGAGACCTGTATCCGCAATGCCTTCCCCACGTTTCAGTTCCGGGGTTTGGAGCTCATTCGTTTCCTGCGTGAGGATATGTATATGGAAGGCAAAAGCTGGAATCACGTATTTGAAATCCGAAAGACCATGCTGGGCCAATCCCCTGTATGGGAAGTTCTGTGTCATCGGGTAACGATGGGGAAAACTCCGGACAAGCACGTTTTTCTGGACTTTATGTCCTTAGGATTTGTTCAGTACAAGGAACTGTAAAAGAATTATGGGAGACAGCTTCTTAACGAAGTGTCTCCCATTTTTTCATTTGATCACACGAACCCGCAGAACACCTTCCACCGTCTTCAGATGCTCAATGGCGTGGGCGGATACGGGGGTATCCAAATCCAGCATAGTATAGGCATAGTCCCCTTTGCTTCGGTTCATCATATCCGATATATTGATCCCTTCTTCCGCAACAACGGAAGTGAACCGGCTCAGGGAGTTGGGAATATTCCGGTGCAGGATCGTAATCCGGCCCGCCTTTGTACACACGCCCATATCACAGCTGGGGAAATTCACGGAATTTACAATGTTGCCGTTTTCCAGGTAGTTCATCACCTGACGGACAGCCATTTTCGCGCAGTTGTCCTCCGATTCCTCTGTGGAGGCGCCCAGGTGCGGAATGGCAATGACACCGTCCATTCCGGCAGTCTTATCATTGGGAAAGTCCGTCACATAGCACTTAACCTTGCCGCTGGCAAGCGCCTGCGCCATTGCTTCATCGTCCACCAGGGCATCCCGGGCAAAATTCAGGATAATTACGCCGTCCTTCATTTGGGAAAGGGCCTCGGCATTGATCATGTGCCTGGTGCTGTCCAGCAGAGGCGTATGCAGGGAAATCACATCGCAGTTCCCGTAAATGGCCTCCCGGTTGTTCACCCGATGGATATGGCTGTCTAAGTGCCAGGCCGCATCAATGGAAATGTAAGGGTCGCAGCCGTACACATCCATACCCAGCTTTCTGGCAGCATTGGCCAGCGGGCCGCCTACAGCGCCCAAGCCAATTACGCCCAGACTTTTGCCGCGGATCTCGTGGCCGGCAAATTTGGACTTGCCCTTTTCCACCTGCTTGGCAACATCCGCGGAATCTTTAATAGATTTGACCCAGCCGATGCCGCCCACAACATCACGGCAGCCCAGCAGCATACCGCACAGCGCCAATTCCACAACACTGTTGGCGTTGGCGCCTGGGGTGTTAAACACCACCACGCCCTGCTCCGCGCAGCGGTCCAGGGGGATATTGTTCACGCCCGCGCCTGCCCGCGCCACTGCCAGCAAGTTGGACGGCAGCTGCATATCGTGCATCGACGCGCTTCTGACCATAATTGCCTGGGCATCGTCCAAAGCCTCTGCGGTCTGGTATTCCTCCCGCCACAGGGCCGTGCCCTTTGGGGAGATGGGATTCAAATAATGCACACGGTACATAGGGTTCTCCTCTTTTCAGGAATTTTCTTTTTCAAAGTCTGCCATAAACGCAACCAGGCGTTCCACGCCCTCTATGGGCATGGCATTATAAATGCTCGCGCGCATACCGCCTACGGTACGGTGTCCTTTCAGATTCACAAAGCCGGCCGCCGTTGCCGCCTTGACAAATGCGGCATCTGTTTCTTCCTTGCCTGGGACAAACGGTACGTTCATTAAGGAA
>JAZUOF010000067.1:0-4667 GCA_045604565.1 Faecousia sp. | reverse complement strand
CGGCGCCGTCTATAGCGACATTCAGGATATGCTGAAAGAAGCCGGCTTGGATCCCGAGGGAAAGAGTGTTCTATACGACGGCCGTACCGGCGAACCCTTTGATAATTTGGTTACCGTAGGATACCCCTACTATCTGAAGCTGCACCATCTGGTTGATGATAAGATTCACGCCCGTTCCACCGGCCCGTACGCACTGGTTACCCAGCAGCCTCTGGGCGGCAAGGCTCAGTTCGGCGGGCAGCGTTTCGGCGAAATGGAAGTTTGGGCGCTGGAAGCTTACGGCGCAGCCTACACTCTGCAGGAGATCCTGACTGTAAAGTCCGACGACGTGACCGGCCGTGTCAAGACTTACGAGGCCATCGTCAAGGGCAGCAATATTCCCACTCCGGGCGTACCCGAATCCTTCAAGGTGCTTGTCAAGGAACTGCAGGCATTGTGCCTGGATATCCGTGTGCTGGATGAAGCTGGCAACGAGATTGAGCTGAAGGACGAGGACGAGGATGAAGAGCTGATGTACAACGCCGGCCCGAATACCGAACTGGTAGTCGATGCCGAGGAAGTACTGGATAACGGCTTTATCATCGACGAAGACGGTCCGGAAGACATTATGGATGTGTTTGGCGCTGACGATGCCGACACATACGAAGACTAAGGAGGCGAAAGTTATGGCAGAAGCCACCTTTGATGCAATTAAGATTGGCATTGCATCCCCGGAGATGATCCGGTCCTGGTCTTTTGGCGAGGTTAAGAAGCCGGAGACCATCAACTATCGTACTCTGAAGCCCGAGCGCGACGGCCTGTACTGCGAAAAGATCTTTGGACCGACCAAGGACTGGGAGTGCCATTGCGGCAAGTATAAGAAGATAAAATACAAGGGCAAAATCTGCGACCGCTGCGGTGTGGAAGTTACCAAGGCCAAGGTCCGCAGAGAGCGCATGGGCCATATCGAGCTGGCCGCTCCCTGCAGCCATATCTGGTATTTCAAGGGAATTCCCTCCCGTATGGGTCTGATTCTGGATATCAGCCCGAAGGTGCTGGAAAAGGTTCTGTATTTTGCTGCGTATATTGTTACCGATCCCGGCGATACCCCCCTGACCCTGAACCAGGTGCTCAGTGAGAAAGAGTATCGGGATATGCGGGAAAAGTATGAGGACGATTTCAGAGCCGGTATGGGCGCAGAGGCTGTCAAGGAACTGCTGGAGCAGATTGATCTGGATCAGCTTTCCGAGCAGCTCCGCGAGGAGTTAAAGACGGCATCTTCTCAGAAGAAACTGCGTCTTGTCAAGCGTTTGGAAGTGGTAGAGGCTTTCCGGGAATCCGGCAACAACCCCAGCTGGATGGTCATGGATGTTCTTCCTGTCATCCCGCCGGATATCCGTCCTATGATTCAGCTGGACGGCGGCCGTTTTGCAACTTCCGACCTGAACGACCTGTACCGCCGTGTAATCAACCGTAACAACCGTCTGAAAAGACTCATTCAGCTCCACGCTCCCGACATTATCATCCGCAACGAGAAGCGTATGCTCCAGGAGGCTGTGGATGCTCTGATTGACAATGGCCGCCGCGGCCGCGCCGTCACCGGCGCCAATAACCGCGCGCTGAAATCCCTGAGCGATATGCTCAAGGGCAAGCAGGGCCGTTTCCGTCAGAACCTGCTGGGTAAGCGTGTAGACTACTCCGGCCGTTCTGTTATCGTTGTCGGCCCCGAGCTGAAGCTGTATCAGTGCGGCGTGCCGAAGGAAATGGCCATTGAGCTGTTCCGTCCCTTTGTGATGAAAAAGCTGGTGTCCGACGGCCTGGCAAACAATATCAAGTCTGCCAAGAAGATGATTGACAAGGGCAAGACCGAGGTTTGGGATGCTCTGGATGAGATCATCAAGGACCGCCCGGTTATGCTGAACCGTGCGCCTACCCTGCACCGTCTGGGTATTCAGGCATTTGAACCCATTCTGGTGGAAGGCCGCGCGCTGAAGCTGCACCCCCTGTGCTGTACTGCGTTCAACGCCGACTTTGACGGCGACCAGATGGCGATCCACGTACCGCTGTCTGCAGAGGCTCAGGCGGAAGCCAGAATGCTGATGCTGTCTGCAAACAACCTGCTCCGTCCCCAGGACGGCAAGCCTGTTACCGTTCCCACACAGGATATGATTCTCGGCGCCTACTACCTGACCTATACCCGTCTGGGCAAGGCAGAGAAGGGCGCGGAGGAGGTCTTTGTGACCGATGCCGGCGAAACCGGTCTGCCCGTGGGCGAACTGGTGGATGCAGATGCCTTTGTAGCTGCCAATAAGCAGGCCAAGGCCGAGGGCAAGGCCATTGCCAAGTTCCGTCCCAAGCTGAACTATTCCAGCGTGGACGAGGCGATTGCCGCCTATGCTGACGGCGATGTGGGTCTGCACGCGCCCATTCGTGTGCGCTACACCAAGGTCATTGACGGTCAGGCTCGCAGCCAGATCATCGACGCCACCGTTGGCCGCCTGATCTACAACGAGCCGATTCCTCAGGACTTGGGCTTCGTGGACCGCACCGATCCTTCCCACGCCTTTGACCTGGAAGTGGACTTCCTGGTAGGCAAGAAGCAGTTGGGTAAGATTATTGACAAGTGTATCCGCAAGCACGGTTTCACTGTGGCTACCGAAATGCTCGACCGCATTAAGAGCCTGGGTTATAAGTTCTCCACAAAGGGCGCAATCTCCGTATCCATTGCCGATATGGTGGTGCCGGAAATCAAGTACCAGCTGGTGCGTGAGGCTGAGCAGAAGGTTCTGGACATTGAAAACTACTACCGTAAGGGCTTCATCACCAATGAGGAGCGCTATCGTCTGGTGGTTCAGCAGTGGGAAAAGACCACACCCGACGTTACCGGTGCTCTGCAGGGCAACCTGGACGAGTTTAACCCCATCTATATGATGGCAGACTCCGGTGCCCGTGGCTCTATGGCGCAGATTCGTCAGCTGGCCGGTATGCGTGGTCTGATGGCAGATACCGCAGGCCGCACCATTGTGATTCCCGTTAAGGCGAACTTCCGTGAAGGCCTGTCTGTTCTGGAGTACTTTATCTCTAGTAGAGGCGCGCGTAAGGGCATGACGGATACCGCTCTGCGTACTGCAGACTCCGGTTACCTGACCCGCCGTATGGTGGACGTTTCTCAGGAAGTCATTATCCGCCAGCGCGACTGTAAGACTAAGAACGGTATTTGGGTTGGCGCAGTGGTGCAGAACGGCGATGTGATTGACTCCTTTGGCAACCGTATCCGCGGCCGCTACCCGGTCAACGATGTGCTTGACCCTGTTACAGGGGAACTGATCCATTCTAAGGACGTTATGATGATGCCCGAGGACGCGGAGAAGTTTGAGAAGCACGGAATTGACAAGATTTATATCCGCACGGTTCTGGGATGCCGCGCCCGCAGCGGTGTCTGCGCCCGTTGCTACGGTATGAACCTGGCCACCTCCAAGGAAGTGGACCTGGGCGAAGCCGTAGGTATCATCGCGGCTCAGTCCATCGGCGAGCCCGGTACTCAGCTGACCATGCGTACCTTCCACTCCGGCGGCGTTGCAGGTGATGATATCACCCAGGGTCTGCCCAGAGTTGAAGAACTGTTTGAATCCCGCCGTCCCAAGAAGATGGCGCAGATCTCCGAGATTACCGGCGTTGTTGCCATTGACGATACCCACCGTACTGCTCAGCGTAACATTACAGTTACTGCAGAGGATGGTGAAGTGAAGGTATATCAGGTGCCGTACTCCGTGGGTCTGAAGGTTTCCAATGGCAAGATTGTCAATAAGGGCGAACCGATTACGGACGGCGCTCTGTATCCCCAGGATGTTCTGCGTATTTCCGGCGTGGAAGCTGTACAGGATTATCTGGTGCAGTCTGTTCAGGCAGTTTACCGTCAGCAGGGCGTTGAAATCAACGACAAGCACATCGAAGTTATCATCCGTCAGATGATGCGGAAGGTGCGCGTGGATGAGCCCGGCGACAGCTCGCTGCTGACCGGCACGGTTGTGGACAGCTTCATCTTTGAAGATGCCTGCAACGAGGTGCAGGCGCGGATCGACGCCGGTGAAACCGATCTGCGTTTGCCCACCGCCACCGCAGTGCTGATGGGTATTACCAAGGCATCTCTGGCAACTGATTCCTTCCTGTCCGCGGCTTCCTTCCAGGAAACCACCAAGGTTCTGACCGATGCCGCTATCAAGGGCAAGGTAGACCACCTGATTGGCTTGAAGGAGAATGTTATTATCGGTAAGCTGATTCCTGCAGGCTCCGGCCTGATGGCCTACCGGGATTTCCAACCCGGTGTGACGCCTGCAGCCGAAGAAGCGGATGAAGCCGAGCAGAGCGTAAACCTGAGCGAAGAATAAAAGGAAGAGCGCGTTGCAATCCTGCGGTTGCAACGCGCTCAGATTTTTTAGGCAAATCCCAATGAGAAAACGATTTCTGATACAGTAACACCCGTTGCAGCCGAAATGTCTGACCGATTTCCCTTCCGGAAAGGGAAATCCGGAAAAGAAGCAGGGGAGCGAACGAAAAAGTTGCGGAAAACCCTACATTTTTAAGCAAATATTTGTTGACTTTTCTGGATTTTGGCGTATAATAATTAGCTGTATGGACACTCATAATGACACTACTATGGCAATCGCTCAGTTGCGCGCAGAAATCGC
>JAZUOF010000066.1:0-21905 GCA_045604565.1 Faecousia sp. | reverse complement strand
CATAAACATCGATCTCATCGCCAACGGAAACGACCTCTGCGGGAGTCTTAATACGGTTCCAGCTCAGCTCAGAAACGTGAACCATGCCATCAACGCCACCGATGTCCACAAATGCGCCGTAAGAAGTCAGGGACTTAACGGTGCCGTGGAACTTTGCGCCAACTTCGATCTCTGCCCACAGCTTCTCCTGTGCAGCCTTGCGAGCCTCAGAGGAAACAGCGCGGATGGAGCCGATCACACGGCGACGGGCACGATTGACCTCGGTAATCTTCATCTGAACGGTCTGGCCTACCATAGCAGCCATATCGCCGCCCTTGGCTACGCCGGACTGAGAAGGGGGGATGAACACGCGGATACCCTTGATGGTTGCTACCAGGCCGCCCTTGTTCTCTTCGGTGACGACACCTTCTACCACGGTCTTTTCCTCACACCAGGCAGCCAGATCGTCCCACACCTTAATGCCGTCCAGCTTCTTCTTGGACAGCTGGCAGGTGCCTTCCTGATCGTTCACGCGAACGACGAATACTTCAATCTCATCGCCAACCTTCAGAATGTCTTCGGGCTTAACGGCGGGATCGCTGCTGACTTCATCATACGGAATGTAGCCGGCATGCTTGGTGCCCAAATCAATCTGGACTTCAGTGGCGCCAATGCCAGTAACGACGCCGGTAACCTTATCTCCTGTATTTAAAGTCTTGATGGACTGCTCAAGAAGTTCTGCAAAATTCTCCTCCTGAACAACCTCAGCTTGTACAATTTCGCTCATAGTCTTTTTGACCTCCTTTATAATCCACGCCGGAGTAGATGCACCGGCAGTGATTCCGACAGTAGCTGCGCCGCGGAAAAACGCAGGATCCAACTCCCCGGCATTATCTACCAGAACGACCCTGTCGCACCGCTCTCGGCATATCATTGCCAGCCGACCGGTATTGGAGCTGTGGGTATCCCCCACCACAACCATTGCCTGACACTGCGCGCTCAAGGCCGACGCCTCACTCTGCCGATTTTCAGTAGCTTTACATATTGTATCAAATAATTTCAAATTAGTAAACTGTTTTTTTGCTATTTTCACGCACATTTTCCATAAACTTTCTGTGGATGTGGTCTGGCAGACCATACAAATGTGCATATCCTGAGGATTCTCCAGCGATTGCGCCCAATTTTCCAGTTCCTCCGGTGTCTGAAACACCATACATTTCCCACACCAGCCGGCAATCCCTTCCACCTCGGGATGGCTGCGTGTGCCGATAATCACCGGCAGATACCCCTCCGCTTCCGCTGCGCTGACAATGCCGTGGATTCGCTTGACAAAGGGGCAGGTGGCATCCACAACTGTCACATCTTTCCGGGTCAATGCCTCCACCACTTCCCGGGCAACGCCGTGGGAACGGATGATGACGGTCTGTCCGGGCTGCGCTTCTTCCACGCTGTGAATGACCCGCACACCCATTTCTTCCAGATGACGGACCGCGTGGCGGTTATGGATGATGGGTCCCAGCGTAACCACGGACCCTCCCGCATCTGCCGCTTGCTCCACAAGCTCCACCGCCCGGTTCACACCGAAACAAAAGCCTGCGCTTCTGGCAACCAAAATGTTCATAGAGGAATCTTCTCCCCGATGATTTTCCGGATGGCGCTTACCACACCGTCAATATCCAAATTGGAGGTGTCCACCTTAATGGAATCCCGCGCCATCTTCAAAGGAGCAATGGGGCGGTGAGTATCCTGATAATCCCGCTGGACAATCTCCTTCAAAACCCGGTCAAATTCGGCTTTCTGCCCTTTGGCAATCAGCTCGTCACAGCGGCGCCTGGCGCGCACCTCCGGCTCTGCCGTCAGGAATATCTTAACGTTTGCCTTGGGCAGTACCACCGTGCCAATATCCCGTCCATCCATAATCACATTATGGCGGCGCGCCACATCTCTTTGCATATCCAGCAGAACATCCCGCACCACGGCGTGAGCAGATACCAGGGAGGCCTTCTGGGAGATGTCCTGAGTGCGGATATCGTCCGTCACATCCATACCGTTCATCAGCATGTGCTGTTTGCCTTCTTCGTCATACCGGATGTCTACGGTCAGCTCGTCAATGTAACGTTCCACGCCGTCCGCATCCTTGGGACTGACGCCCAGCAAATCCAAAAAATACGCGACCGTACGGTAAATTGCGCCGGTATCCACGTAGTAATAGCCCAGCTCCGAGGCAAGACGTCTGGCAATGGTGCTTTTTCCTGCGCCGGCAGGGCCGTCAATGGCAATCGCATAGGTTTTTGTCATATCGTTATCCTTCTCTTTCGTCAATGGGAATCAAAGTCCGGTTAATTTTCGCCGCGCAGCTTTGCCAGCGCGACCGCTTCACGGGTCACAACCTCATCTGCCGACAGGCCCAGGCGCGCGCCTGTCTGCTGGGGTGTCAGCGGTGCGCCGCCTTCCAGGCCAAACCGCAGGGTTAAAAGTTCCGCTTCCTGCTCATCCAAAACACTCAACAGCTCCAGAATTCGCTGGCGGCTTTGGAAATAGGCCGTGTTTTCCACCGACTGGTCCTGTTCCTGGGTGTCCTGAGGATTTTCCTCAGGATGGATGCGCCGCATGGCTCTGGCATCGGCTATCATTTGGGCAAACGCCGCCGCCTGTTCCGGCGATACGTGCATCTGCTCCGCAATTTCTTCCAACGTGGGATTGCGCCCCAGCTCTGTCAGCAGACGCTGGTCCACATCCGTATAATCTTCCATACCCTGGCGCAATTTCTGTCCAAATCCGCTGTTGCGGTAACAAAGAAGCACAGCTTTTGCCATATACTGATGAATCCACCAGTCACAATGGCTCTCAAAATCGCCGCCGGCGTATTGCAAAATGCCCTGCCACAGGCCCAGACTGCCCTCCTGAATCAGGTCCAGCAGAAGCACGCCCCGTCCGGTCATTTCCAATCCCTTATCCACAACCCGGCTCAGGCACAGCGCCGCAAGCTGCTGCGCCGTATCCTGCCCGGACAGCAGTTGTTCCGCCAGCAGGTGTACATCCCCTGCCGCCGGAACGCAGGCTAATTCTTCCAGATACACGCGCAAAGGATCATTTTCCTCCAGCTGTGTCAGCAGTTGCGCGGTGCAGGTAAATTTCGTCTCCTGCTTCAGCCGCGCAGCCGTTGCGCCGGTTACTTCCGCCGGGGGCAGGTCTGTCACATCCAGGGCAACGCCATGTTGCTCCAGCTGTGTCAGCGCACTGTCGACCGATGCCTCGTCCTCGTCTTCGGTCAGCGCCAGAAAACGCAGGGCCGATATGGTCTCACCGGCTTTCAGAGAAGCCAGTTGGATATCCAAAGGGCTGTCTTCAAAGATAAATTCCATCAGTCCAAAAAATCCTCCAAACCAAAGTCCGCGCCCATTTTTTTCAGCTTGTCCATTGCCTGATGCTCAATCTGGCGGGCCCGTTCTTTAGAAATCCCCAACAACGCGCCGATTTGTTCCAGCGAACGATTGACGCCGTCATCCATTCCGTAACGCAGGCGCAAAACCTGCTGTTGCCGTGGGGTAAGCATACTCAGCAGGGTATCCATTGTTTTTTTCAGCTCCTGGCGAGCCAGCTCCTCCTGAGGTTGCGGGGCGTGGATATCGTCCAGCAGCAATTTCATTGCGCCCTCTCCGTCCTCGCCGGCAGGACTGTCCAAAGAGCAAATCTCCGGAATCCGCTGTAAAAGCTCTTCCACTTTGTTTTCCGGCATAGCGCAACGCAGAGCCACCTCGGCGCTGGTCGGCTCGCGCCCGGTTTCCTGCTGTATGGCAATCCGGGCAAGCATTACCTTGCTGAGCCGCTCGGCAGTATAGTGAGGTATGGGGATCAGGCTGCTGTGGTTCAGAACGCACCGGGCAATTCTCTGGCGAATCCATTTGGTTGCGTATGTAGAAAACCGATTGCCCATGGTCGGGTCAAACTTTTCCGCCGCAACCATCAGGCCAATACTGCCCTCCTGAATCAAATCCAGCAACGGCACGCCCCGTCCGGCGTACTTCTTCGCCACGGAAACCACCAGCTGCAGGTTGCCATTGACCATCGCTTTGACGGATTCCGCATCTCCCCTGGCGCAGCCCTGCGCTAAAATAAACTCCTGTTCCGGTGTAAGACGGGGAAATTGGCGTATGTCCTGTAAATATTGGCGCACATCATCCTCCCCCACAGGCATCGGGGTGGAATTCTTCTCTTTGGAGAGCTGTGCTACACTCATATCTTCGTTCCTTTTCTTTCCTTCAGCTTGTTACGGAATGCCAGCAGGTCGTCATCGTTGCGGATTTCCGCCGCCTGCCGGGAACCCCGTATGGCGCTGACGCAATCCCGGAAGGCAGTCTCACTGACCGGCCCTTGTCTGCGCTGAAGCACACCTACCACGTGGGACATTTCCTCCGGTGTCAGGTCTGTCAGTGCCGCAAGGGTAACCTCCGCGCCCAGCCGGTGCATCTGAAGAAGCTGGTCATAAACCTTGCCCAGCACAGGCACGGAAAAGTCGGAGCCTGTCAGCTCTTTGGCCTGGTCCATCAGACCCGGCTCCAAAATCGCAAGGGCAATCGCGCCCTCTTCTGCCATGGCAGATTTCATATTATCATAGCGGATAGACCGGTCCTTCGGTTGCAGGGCCTGCACCGGCGCAAGGTCGATCTTTTCCTGCTGCTTTTTCTCTTTGGAAATGCGGCGTTTATAGGCTTTGGTGATTTCCAGCTTCATAGCCTCCGCGCTGATGTCTGCGGATTGGGCCACACGACCGCCGTATACCTCTCGTTGGATAGAGCTACCCAATGTGCAGATCAGCTCCGCGCACTCATGGACATAGCGGATTTTCTGGTCATCTTCCCGCAAATCGTACTTGCCACGAATCGCATTGAGCTGGTATTCCACTCGGTTGGCAGAACCCTCCAGCAGGACTTTAAACTTGTCCGCGCCGAACTTCTTCAGGTATTCATCCGGATCCTTGGCATCTTTCAGCTGCAGCACTTTCACCCGCAGGCCCGCTTGCTCCAACATAGGAATAGCCCGGCGTGTGGCGCGCTGTCCGGCCTCGTCACCGTCATAAATCAGGATCACCTGCTCCACGTACCGGCTGATCAGCGTTGCGTGCTCCTCGGTCAGACTTGTACCCAGCGATGCCACCGCGCAGTCAAATCCGTACTGGTGCAGAGCAATGGCGTCCATATACCCTTCCACCAAAATCAAGTATCCCAGTTTGCTTTTCTTCGCCAAATTCAAGGCAAACAGGTTTTTACGTTTGTTAAAAATCAGGGTCTCCGGAGAATTTAAGTACTTGGGCGTGGTATCGTCCATTACCCGTCCGCCAAAGCCAATGATGTTGCCCCGGACATCAATGATGGGAAACATCAGCCGGTTACGGAAACGGTCAAAAATACGGCCGCCCTTTTCCGAAACCAGTCCTGCATCCCGCAGTTCCTGGTCCGTATACCCCTTTGCCTTCATCGCATCGGTCAAACCGCTCCAGGTATTGGGAGCAAACCCGAGGCCAAAGGTTGTCAGCGTTCCCTTTCTCAGTCCCCGGCTCAAAGCATAGTCCAATCCCGCCTTGCCCGCGGGGGCATACAGCTGGGCATGGAAATACCGCGCCGCCTCCTTCATCAAGGCCCAAAGCCGTTCCTGCTGACGGTACCGGCTCTGGTACTGGTCGTCCTCCGGCACTTCCAATCCGGACCGCTTGGCCAGCGCCCGCACGGCATCCGGGTAGCTCAGGCCTTCAAGCTCCATCATAAAGTTGATTGCGCCGCCGCCTTTATGACAGCCGAAGCAGTAGTAGATTCCCTTATCGGGAGCTACGGAAAAGGAGGCAGTCTTTTCTCCGTGGAACGGACACAGTCCAAACAGGTTGGACCCGGAACGTTTCAGGCTTACATATTGGCCCACCAAATCCTCAATGGGATTGCGGGCAATCAGTTCGTCAATAAAGGACTGGGGAAACGCCATAATACCTGCCTCCTTTCAAGATTTTCCATCTATGTCACGAACCGCAACAGATTCAAGAGTATTCTATCACATTATCCGCGAATATGCCACCCTGCGGGGACAAAAAGTTCCGTATATTTGTCCACAGCATAATTGTCCGTCATACCGGCGATGTAATCGCAGACCGTTCGTCCCATTCCGTCCAGAGACATCTGCGGCTGGAAGTCCGCCGGCAGTGTTTCCGGGTGCTTGTAATAGTACTCATAGAGCCGCTTCAGCATATCCTTTGCCCGGGTTTCCTCGCCCTTTGCCACAGGATTGCGGTAGACGTGTTCAAACATAAACGCCCGCAGTTCCCGCAGGGCATTTTCTACCGGGTCGGACAGACAAATCCTGCCGGTATCCCGGGAGCAGTCAATCATATCGCACACTAAGGAATTGATCCTTCTGCCGGAGGAATTACCCAAAATACGGGTGATTTCCCCGGGGATATCCGATTCACGCAAAATGCCCGCGCGAATGGCATCGTCAATATCGTGATTGACGTAGGCAATCTGGTCGGATCTGCGGACAATCTGACCTTCCAGGGTTTCCGGGATGCGATCGCCTGTATGTCCTAAAATGCCCATTCGCACTTCATAGGTCAGGTTCAAGCCCTCGCCGCCCTTTTCCAGTATATCCACTACCCGCAAACTCTGCTCATTGTGGCGGAAGGTCTCCCCCAGGCACTCTGACAGCGCGCTCTCGCCCGCGTGGCCAAAGGGTGTATGTCCCAAATCGTGACCTACCGCGATGGCCTCTGTCAAATCCTCATTCAGGCGCAACGCCCGGGCAACGGTTCGGGAAATCCGGGACACTTCCAGGGTATGGGTCATACGTGTGCGGTAATGGTCTCCTTCCGGGCGCAAAAACACCTGTGTTTTATGCATCAGACGGCGAAAGGACTTACAATGGATAATCCGATCCGTATCCAGCTGATAGGCCGTACGTACCTCAAAAGGATTCTCCTCTTCCTCCCGCATCCGGCCCCGGGTTTCATTGGAAAAAGCCGCCGCGTGATGCAAGGTCTGATGCTCCCGATATTCCAGTTCTTCCCGTATGGTCATATTCGTTCCTCCCAAAGTCAGGTTTTCAGGGATTTTTTGCATTTTCTATTTCTTCTCCACCGGGAATGCCCGGTACTCCTGTCCGGTCTGCATCCCCTCTACCGTGCCGGCAGTCATATCCACCAGCCTGTCCAGAAAAGCCTGCGCCTTCGGCTGCGCCACAAGAATGTCCAATTCCACTTCCGCGCCGAACCGGGTATCCCGAATAATGCCGTCAAATGCGGCGACCTCCAGCTTCACCCGTTCGTAGAAAGGATAGGGACAGGGTACGTAAAGGGATGACCATACCCGTTTTATAGATTTTCCGGCGGCATCTATGGCTATTTTTGCGCCCTTGGTATATGCCCGCACCAGGCCTCCCGCTCCCAAAAGCACTCCGCCGAAGTACCGGGTGACCACGCAGACCACATTGTACAGCTCCTCCTTTTGCAGGACCTGCACGATGGGCATTCCGGCCGTTCCTCCCGGCTCACCGTCATCGGAAAAGCGCACTGCGCCGTCCCGGATGATATAGGCCCAGCAATTATGGGTCGCATCGTAATGCTGTTTCTTCATTTCCTGGATGCGCCGCAGAGCTTCCTCTTCTGTATCTGCCGGCCATATACGGCCGATAAACCGGGACTTTTTCTCCACAAATTCCTCCTCACCAAAATCGGTGGGAACCAGATATTCCTCCATTTGGGCGCACCCCCTTTTTTCAAATTTCCCGGGTAATATACTCTCGGAGTCTGCCGTAGAGAATGGGATCCACAACGGTTTCCACCACAATCCCCTGGGCAGTATAATCCACAGATAACACCTGGGCGTTATTATGCAGTGTTTCCACCATACCGCCCATACCGTAAGGCAAGGTGACCGTAATATGGTGGCGGCTGTGGCCCAAGGCTTTTTCAATCGCTTTGCACAGCTCCTCCATACCCTCGCCCCGGGCGGCAGATATGCGTACAATGTCCTGCCCGATGGGAATATCCTCCGGACTGACCAAGTCTGCCTTGTTATAGCACTGCAGCACCCGGGTGCCCGGTTTTGCCAGTTTTCCAATCAGACTCTCCACCACCTGAATATGCTCCTGCCGGTTGGGATCTGCCGAATCAATCACGTGCAAAAGCAGGTCGGCATACTCCAGCTCCTCCAAAGTCGCGCGGAAGGCATCCACAAGATGGTGGGGCAATTTGGCGATAAAACCTACGGTATCGGACAAAATCACGTCCAGATTATCGGACACAGTCAGTTGCCGGGATGTGGTATCCAGGGTATCGAACAGGCGATTGTTGGCAGGAATCCCTGCGCCGGTCAGCCGGTTCAGCAACGTGGATTTTCCGGCGTTGGTATATCCCACAATGGCTACCACCGGTACAGAATTTTTCATCCGGCGGTCCCGTTGCACCGCGCGCACCTGCCGCACCTGCTCCAGCTCGGACTGCAGGCGGCTAACGCGCTCCCGAATATGACGGCGGGCAGATTCCAGCTTGGTTTCGCCAGGGCCTCTGGTGCCGATGCCGCCGCCCTGTCTGGACAAGCTCTGTCCCATACCCGACAGGCGGGGCAAAAGATACTTGTACTGGGCAAGCTCTACCTGCAGTCTGCCTTCTTTGGTTCTGGCCCGCTGGGCAAAAATATCTAAAATGAGAGCAGACCGGTCCAGCACCGGCATACCCATAATCTCTTCCAATGCCCGGATGTGTCCGGGCGACAGCTCGTTGTCAAAAATCACCATTGTGGAACCGGTCGCTTCCGCCAGCATCCTGACCTCCTGCGCCTTTCCCTCGCCAATAAAGCTGTGGGAATCGGGCGTGTGGCGATTTTGCAGAATTTTTCCGGTGCAAAAGCCGCCGGCAGTTTCCAGAAGCGCTTCCAGCTCCTCCAGGGTTTCTTCCGTGGCGGTCTGTTCCTTTGTAAAACAGTCTGCGTTCAGTCCCACCAGGACCGCCCGCTCCTGTACAATTTTTTCAAAATTCGATTCCATATTTCCTCCGTCAGATGCTATTAAGTTATTATACCACACAGTTTGCACCACAGACAACAAAAAAATCGCGGAATCCTGCCAAAACAAAAAGCCTGCACCGCAAAAACGCAGTGCAGGCTTCGTCTTACTTCAGACCAAATCTCTTGTTGAAACGGTCAACACGTCCACCGGTGTCAACCAGCTTCTGCTTGCCGGTATAGAAAGGGTGGCACTTAGAGCAGATTTCAACGCGGATCTCCTTCTTGGTAGAACCGGTCGTAAAGACATTGCCGCAGGCGCAGCGAATCGTAGTCTGTTCGTAATTGGGATGGATACCTTCCTTCATATTGTTCACCTCTTTCTCGTGAGCTAAAAGGGCATAATTGCCCCGGCAATCAATTTATCGCCCGGATATCATAACACATCCGTTTTCAGATTGCAAGTACTTTTTTATGTTTTTTCGGAGCTTTTCCCTACTTTTCTCAGAATGCCCAGTTGCCGTTGCGGAATACGGGGACGACTCTGCCGTCGGCGCAAACCGCGTCGATGTTCATAGAGTCGCAGCCGATCATAAAGTCCACATGAATCATAGAGTCATTGATGCCCAGTTCACGACATTCTTCCAGGCTCATGTTGTGATGATCCCGGATGGTATCGGCAAAGCCCATGCCCAGCGCCAGATGGCAGGCGGCATTTTCGTCAAAGAGTGTATTGTAGAACAGCAGACCGCTTTGGCAGATCGGACTGTTCTGCGGCACAAGGGCGCACTCTCCCAAATAGGCCGCGCCTTCGTCCATATTCACCATCGTATTGAGCAGCTCTTCGCCTACCTCAGCCTTGGCTTCCACAACCTTACCCTCTGCAAAGCGCAGGCAGAATTTGTCGATGAGCTGACCCTGATAAGACAGCGGCTTCGTGGAGTATACGATGCCCTCTGCCTTGCCCCGCATAGGAGAAATGAAACATTCCTCGGTGGGGATATTGGGGTTAAAGGTAATCTTCTGACGGCTGACCTCAGCGCCGCCGCAGAATACGGCTTCCGGAATCATACCTACCGTCAGGTCGGTGCCGTTGTCGGCGGTATAGTGCAGGGATACGATGCCCAGGTTGTTCAGATAGTCACACCGGTTACGCAGATTGGCATTGTGCTCTTCCCATGCCTTAACCGGGTCATCATTTACACGGGCGGCAGAAAGGATAGCCTCCCACAGCTTTTCCATTGCCACGCTGGTACGCACACCGGGAAAGACCTTCTTCGCCCAGGCAGCGCCGGGAACCGCCGCAATACACCATTGGTCCACGCCCTCCAGCTGGTCGTGGTAGGGCTTGATGATGGGATAAATTGCCTGATTTGCCTTTGCCATTTTGCCCATATTGATGCCCTTCAGGCCGTCGGGGTCAGAGGAAGACAGGTGAATACGGGCAGGAACGGTATCTACCATATGCTGCTGACGGGCAATCTGCCACTGGGGGAAGGTAGACAGGGTTTTCAGGCTCTGGTAACGCACATGGAGTTTGGTCAGAGGTTGGTAGCTCCATTCCACGATAACCTTCTTAGCCTTTGCCTTGTAGGCTTCTTCCACAACCATCTGTACAAATTCAGGCTGATCCAGGCCTGCGTAGACCATAACCTCCTGGCCCTTCTGCACATTTACGCCGCAGCGGACGATCAGACGGGCATATTCCCGCAAAATGCTCTTTTTCATATTCTTATCTCCTTTTTTTGGAATTTGCGTTTATCATAACAGACTTTTCCCCTTTCGTCAATGACAGTTGCATAAATTTACATTCCCCGCTATAATGATTCTATCTTGGAACAAAAGGGGGTTGCTTATGCCGGCAAGATAAGCATTTCATCGACCGGTTTCCCGGCAGGAGCCGGAGCAGGCCAGCGCGGGTGCTATGGCGCAACGCTGGAATTTATTGCCGGGATGAAAAGGAGAATCTGTTGATTTTCCGGAAAATATTAAACTTTTTGTCCGATTGTGTAGTTTTTTATTGCCAAATATTCTTCAAATTGATATAATGAGGTTGTTATGGAAAATAAAATCAGAATTTTCGTCAGCAAGAAAAACCTGCTGACCTGGCTGATGGTGCTTTGCATGATTGGCTCGGCTGTGACCCGCGTTCTTTTTGTCGGTGAGAAAGGCACCGATCTGTGGGGACAAATCATTCTGCCGATTGTAGCTGTCCTGCTTTACGCGCTGTTAACCGTTTTCAATGGCAAAGAGCGTTTCTACAAAACCGCCATTCCTGTCTGGATGATTTGCATTTACTATTTCCTGGTGTTCCTGGCTGTGGATTTTGAGGGCTTTGACACCCTCGTATCCGGCCTGTATGCCATCGTGATGCTGAGCATTGCCATCAGCTATACCCAGTTCACCTCGGAAAAAGCGCGGCTGGCATGGCTTCTGATCCCCATTATGGCAATCCCGTTCTTTGCGATTCTTTATCTGCATAGGGTGCATCTGTTTGCCGGGGAACTGCAAGCTCTGCTGCTGGGGCAAACCGCTTACGGGAATTTAGGCTATTACCGGGCTATGCTGCCGGATTTGCTGATGACGCTGGGTTTGATTTTTACGGTTCTTGCCACCCGGCGGTATCCCATTGGGGAATACCATTGCACCTGGGGCGACCGCACAGACGGCCGGCGTATCCGCACCGAGCCGCCTATGAGTCAGGTCTCGCCCTACATTATGGTCACCCGCAACACCTCCACCAACTATTTCACCGAAGCCTTTGAAATTACCAATGTGGAGCGTTACATCCGTCAAAAGCGCAAGGAAGGTTTGACCAACTTCGGCCTGACGCACGTTTTGCTGGCCTGCTACTGCCGGGCAGTGGCCAGGTATCCCAAGCTGAACCGCTTTATTGGCGGTCAGAAGATTTTCTCCCGGGGAAATGATCTGCAGTATTGTATGACCATTAAAAAGGAGATGACCTCCTCCTCCCCCGATACGGTTATCAAAGTGCATCTCAGTCCCTATGACACCGCCCAGGATGTTTACAATAAGCTGAACGCCAAGGTAGAGGAAGTCAAAAACACGCCCCTGAATTCCAATTTTGACAACACCGCCGGCGCGTTGATGCTGATTCCCGGCGTTTTCCTGAAATTCGTAGTGTGGCTGCTCAGAACGCTGGACTATTTCGGTCTGCTTCCCCGTTTCCTGCTGGAGGTCAGCCCCTTCCACGGTTCTTTGTTCTTTACTTCTATGGGTTCTTTGGGAATTCCTCCCATTTATCACCATCTGTACGACTTCGGTAACCTGCCTCTGTTCGGCTCCTTTGGCTGCAAGCGCCGGGCGCTGGAAGTGCAGGAGGATGGCACTGTGGTGCAGCGGAAGTATTTGGACTGCAAATTCACCATGGATGAACGCATTGTAGACGGCTTCTACTACGCCGCATTTTTCAAGCATTTCAAGCGTATCCTGGCTCACCCCGAGGTGCTGGATTTGCCTCCCGAGGAAGTCCTGTCCGATATTGAGTAATATGAAAAAACAAATCCTTTCGTTTCTGCCAGGGAATCACCCCTGGCAGAACCGCATTTATTGGTTCGATACCATTGATTCCACCAACGAGCAGGCAAAACAGATGGCCCGGATGGGCGCCCCCCAGGGTACGGTGCTGATTGCTGAGCAGCAGACCGGCGGACGGGGACGTATGGGTCGCAGTTTTGAATCGGCCGGTGGGGTTGGTGTGTATCTGTCCGTCATTCTCCGTCCGGAGTGCCCGCCCGGCGAGCTGATGCATCTGACCTGCGCCGCGGCTGTGGCGATGTGCGACGCGGTGGAAAAGGCCGCCGGCTTCCGCCCGCAAATCAAGTGGACGAACGATTTGGTCTTTCACGGCAAAAAACTTGGTGGTATCCTTACCGAGCTCTCCCTCACCGGCGATGGCAAAGCGGTGGAATATGCCATTGTAGGCATCGGCATCAACTGTTGTCAACAAACGCAGGATTTCCCCGCCCCGCTTCAGTCCATTGCCGCTTCGTTGTCCATGGCATCAGGCAGACCTGTCAACCGGGCAGAAACAGCCGCCCAAATGATCGTATCCCTGCACCAAATGTGTCTTTCTCTGTCTGACCGGCGCGGTATGATGACCCGTTACCGGAAAGACTGTATGACCGTGGGGCGGGATGTGGTGTTGGTGCGCGGAGAAACCCGCCGGTACGGAAAAGCTTTGGATGTGGACGACGCCGGCTGTCTGGTTGTGGAATTTGAGGACGGAACTTTGGATTCCGTCAGCTCCGGAGAAATCAGTGTGCGCGGTATGTACGGATACACATAATTTACAATTTTCCTATTGCATTTCCCCAGAAACAGGATATAATATAAGTAGAAATCTAAAAAATAAACGGAGGTTATTCCAATGAAGGCTGTTTCCATTATTTTGAAGGTCCTGACCGCTCTGGCCGCTGTTGCCGGTATTGTCTATGTGTTCGCTACCTACGGCGACAAGATTGTTGCCTGGGCAAAGAATCTTCTCAATAAGTGCCAGTGCCTGGGTTGCGATTGCGACTGTGACTGCGAAGGCGATTGCGATGATTGCCCCTGCGAAGAAGACTGCGACGCTTGCCCCTGTGACTGCGAGTGCGAGTGCGACTGCGAGGAAGCTGAAGAAGTTCCCGCCGAGGAAGTTTCTGCTGAGGAGCCTGCGGAAGATTCCGATTTTGAAGGCTAAGCAACATAGTATCTTGTAAAAATGCTTTAACCCCCGATGCTGCGGCATCGGGGGTTTGTTTTTGGGATTTTAATTTTGTTCTTCTGCCGTTTCGGCCTGCTCTTCCGCAGCCTCCTGGGAAGCCGCCTCCGCCGCTACCCGGTTTACAAACAGCTTTGCCGGATCGTGCGGACGGAACCACATCACAATCAGCACCGCAACCGCCGCAATGCAGCTGACAGCCGCCAAAAGCTGGCTGACGCGGAAGGGACCCCACCACAGGCTGTCCATTCGCAGGCCTTCAATCATCGCCCGTCCCAGTCCGTACCACGCCACATAACCCAGAGCAATCTGTCCGTCATATTTGCGTTTTTTGGAAAGGAAGTGCAAAATCACAAAGCCCACTGCGTTCCACACAGATTCATACAAAAATGTAGGATGCCAGTATTCCACCTCACCGGCAGAATTCACCAGGCCCATCCGGATGAAAATATCCGTTTGCGCGCCATAAGCTTCCCGGTTAAAGAAGTTGCCCCACCGGCCGATGGACTGGCCAATCAAAAAGCCCAGACCCACCATGTCAAACACAGCACCCATACTGACCTTCTTGATTTTACAGAACACAATAATTCCGATGGCCGCGCCAATGACACCGCCGTAAATGGCCATACCTCCGCTGCGGATATCGAATACCGAGATGGGATTGGCGGCATACCGTTCCCACTCAAAGGCGCAATAGTATGCCCGTGCGCAGATCACCGCAAAGGGTACAATCCACAGCACGCCGTCCAGCAAATCATCGGATTTAATGCCGAATTCCTTGCACCGACGCATGGCATACAGCGCTGCCAGCAGCAGGCCGGACGCAATAATGACCGCGTAATAATAGATTTTGAAGTCGCCGATTTGGAAATAGCTGGGGGGGTCCAGGGTCAGTCCCAGACCGGGGAACGTAATGGGAGAATTTAACATATCTCTTCCTCCTTTGGGTAAATCACAGACAGACTGCACCGGTCCTCCGTAACGGTCTGCTGCAGGAACTGTACCACATCCGTCATTTGGACTGCCTGATAGACATCCGGGAAACGGAAATAGTCAAAACCGGAAAAATGATAAGCGCAAATGCGGAAGCAGGTGGAATCAAAGCTGTCCAGTCCCCGTATGCGGCGGCCCATAGCGCTGCGCTTCATCCGCAGAAAGTCTTCCTGGGAAATACCCTGCCGGGTAATTTTCTCAACCTGCTCCATAATGGCTGTCCGGACCTGCTCCGGGTGGTCGCTGTCACCGAAGGCGGTAAGCATTGCCATACCCTTTACCGTTTCAAATCCGCCGCCAAAAGACGAATCAATCAGGCCCTTCTCATACATCTGCAAATACAGCTCTGAGGACTCGCCGAACAGCATCTCTGCCGCCAAATCCCCCACCACCTCCCGATAGATGGCCTGTTCTCCATTGCCGGGAGCTTCGCACTTAAAACCGATTTGGAACATGGGCATCGCCACTTCCATCCGGTCCGTAACGGTCTTTTGTCGGGTCTGCATAGGCTCGTCCCAACGGTCCTTCGTCTGCACCTGAGGACACGAAATATGCCCGGTCTGCTTCAGCGCAATCTGCCGGATCTGCTCCGGATCTGCATCCGCCATAACACACAAAAGCATATTGTCCGGCCGGTAAAACGCCCGGTGACAATCCTGCAGGGTTTGGGGGGTAATCTGGGAAATGGTTTCCCGTTTTCCCAGCACCGACTCCCGGATGGGGTGGTTGGTATACATCCCATTCATCAGATTTGTGAACACTCTCGAATCCGGAGCATCCTCATCCATATCAATTTCCTGGCCGATAATCCCTTGCTCTTTCGCTACGCTTTCCTGGGTGAAATAGGGGGTGGAAACAAATTCCAGCAACAAATTCAGGCATTGGGGGAAATTCTCGGTACAGGAGAAATAATAGGCGGTCATATCATAGCTGGTAAAGGCGTTGGTGATCGCTCCCAGCTCCGCAAATTCTGCCGATACATCCCGCCCGGGCATATCAAAAAGCTTATGCTCCAAATAGTGGGCCACGCCCATTGGGGCGGTAATTTGCCGGCCGTCCAACGTAAATTCCCGCTGGAGCGCGCCGTAGTCGGTTACGAAATATGCCACTTTTTTCTGGAATCCCGGGCGCGGTATCACAGCAATCTGCAATCCGTTGGGCAGGACATCCCACCATAAGGTCTCTCCCAGTTGGGGGTAACTGCGCTTTTCCATTACTGCACCCCCTTCAGAAAATACACCGTGTGCAGTCTTAGGGTCTTTGCCGCCTGTACCACCTGCTCCACGGTAACCTGCTCAACCGCCTGCATATAAGTCTGCGCCGTGTAAGGCAGACCGCTGAGAGCTGCTGTGGTATAAAAGTTTTCCAATCCGGCAGGAGTATCGTGAATGGTACGCAGGCTGCTGATAAGCGCCTGCTTTGCCGCCGTCAGCTCCTGAGGGGTAATTTCCCCCTTCCGGCAGGCATCCAGCTGGCGCAGGACTTCCTCGCGCACCTGAGTTTCCCGGTCAAAGTCAATTCCTGCAGACACCGTCAGCAGGCCCTTACTGCCGTGATAAATGGAGCTGATGTCGTAACAAAGGGACATCTTCTCCCGTATCTGCATAAACAGCTTGCTGATCATACCTCCGCCGAGAACGGTATTGAGTACCTGCATAGGCACAAAGGCAGGATCGCGCAGGGTAATCGGTGTAACAAATCCCATTCCCAGCTTTCCCTGGGTAACGTCCAGCATTTCCTCCTGCCGAACATCTGCGCCGGCGCAGAAGGGTGTTTGTTCCGGGAGGTTTACATAATTCCTGTCTATCCGTTCAAACAGGACTCTGAGCATTTCCGCCACAGACTGGGGAGCAAAAGAGCCCACATAGAAAAGGTCAATGCGGCTTTCCCGCAAAATCTTTTGGAAGTGGGCGTATAGCTCCGCCGGCGTAACCGCCGCCACATCTTCTTTTTCGCCCAGTTGGGAGATTCCAAAGGAATCTCCCTGGCACATATACTTAATAAGCTGCGCGGCGGCATAGGCGCGTTTATCGTTACGCTTGGCTTCAATGACGGAAATCAGATTGCGCTTTTCTCCCTCCACAAAGGGGGTGCAGAACACCCCTTCCTCCAGCGCAGGCTCGAAAAGCAACTCCGCCAGAAATGCAAGCATCGGCTCCAGCACTTTGTCGCCGTCCAGTGCGTATTTATCCTCCATCATCGCGCAGTACAGGCCGGTGGTTTGGTAATCGCCAACCCGGCGCACCTGCGTACCCACTGCCGCGCCGTACAAATCATCCAGGTGCAGGGTGATTGCCCGCAGGTCCGGATGCTTTTGTGTGCCCCGCAGGAGCACCGCCGGCAGAAGCGCATTCAACGCCGCTTCCTCACGGCGCATTGGACGGACAATCTGCAGACTGAAACAACCCTGCTTAAATCTGTCTGCCGGACAGCACCGCAGGGTTATGCCCGGCAACAGGTCTATGGTTTTGATCATAAAAGACTCCAATTTGTAATAATAACCTTATTATATACACCTGTGCAAAAAATAGCAAGTCTTACCCGCCCAAAACTGTCCGGAGCTTTTGCAGCGCCTTTTTCTCAATGCGGGATACGTAGCTGCGGCTGATTCCCACAATTTGCGCCACTTCCCGTTGCCGATGGGGCGTATGGCCTCCCAGGCCGTAACGCAGGAGGATAACCTGCCGCTCCTGCTCAGTCAGTTGGGTGTCCACCGCCTTGCATACCTTCCGGATATCCTCCCGGTTACTCACCTGCTCCAGCAGATCGTCTTCCTGGGCCACCACATCCTGTAAGGCCAGCGGCGCGCCGTCTGTGCCGGTTTCAATGTAATCGGACAGGGATACATCCTGACTGCTTTTTCGCTGGCTGCGAAAGTGCATCAAAATCTCATTTTCCACACATCTGGCCGCATAGGTGGCCAGTCTGGCGCCCTTGCTCGGGTCAAAGGTGGTAATGCCTTTGATCAGTCCTATCGTACCAATGGAAATCAAATCCTCCTGGTCGGCGGTTTGGGCGTAATACTTCTTCATAATGTGCGCCACCAGTCGGAGATTGCGCTCAATCAGCACGTTTCGCGCCTCCAAATCTCCGCCGGCAGACAACGCCAGATAGTGCGCCTCTTCCTCCTTGGTCAGAGGCTTGGGGAAACTTCCGCTGGATAGCTGCAGTGAGTACATCAGGCCGCTGAGTATCAGCCACACGGTGGCGATCATGCGCCTCACCTCCACCGTATACCTTATTCCCCACAGCAAGTCCAGTTTCCCCGAAAATTTCCCCTTCCGGGGCAGAAAAAAATACCCGTATGCCGTCAAGACATACGGGTATACTTTTTGTTCTCAGTCCTCAATTCTGTGAATCTGCGCGCCCAGGGCGGTCAGCTTTTCCACCAGGTTTTCATAGCCGCGCTCTACATAGTGGATATTTTCCACAATCGTTGCGCCTCTGGCCGCAAGGCCTGCAATTACCAGCGCAGCGCCGGCGCGCAAATCCTTGGCGCGTACCGTTGCGCCGGAAAGGTGCTCTTTGCCGGTAACCACTGCGGTTTTGCCGCTAATCTGAATCTCCGCGCCCATATTGGCCAGCTCGGAGCAGTAACCGAAGAACCGTGTTTCATACACGCTCTCCGTCAGCTTGCTCGTGCCGTCCGCAAGGGTCATACACACGCAAACCTGCGCCTGCATATCTGTGGGGAATCCGGGGTAAGGACGGGTCTTGACGGTGGTGCTGTGCAGCCGTCCTTCGGATTTGATTCGGATGCTGTCATCGTAATTATAGATTTTGGCGCCCATCTCCTGCAGCTTAGTGGTAATGCAGTCCATATGCTTGGGGATAATGTTCTGAACCAACACATTTCCGCCCACGGCAGCAACCGCCGCAAGATAAGTACCTGCCTCAATCTGATCCGGGATGATGGCATAGGTGCCACCCTGCAATTTCTCTACGCCGCGAATCTTTACGGTATCCGTACCTGCGCCGGAAATCCTTGCGCCCATGGTGTTCAGGAAGTTGGCAAGGTCAACAATATGCGGTTCTTTTGCGGCATTTTCAATGATGGTCTGACCGGGAATCAACGTGGCCGCCATAATGATATTCATCGTTGCGCCTACACTGACCACGTCCAGGCTCACGCGGCAGCCCTGCAGGCCGTCAGATCCGACCTTCAGCCGCACATATTCCTCTGTCTCCTCCACATCAGCGCCCAGGCACCGGAAACCTTTGATGTGCTGGTCAATGGGGCGGGACGCAAAGTTACAGCCGCCGGGCAAGGCCACATCTGCCTCACCGAACCGGCTCAGCAACGCGCCCATCAGGTAATAACTGGCGCGCATTTTTCGGACAAGCTCCGGATTAGGATGGGTACTGCGAATGTTTGTGCAGTCCAGCTCCACTACGCCCGGCTCCTCACGGCGTATTCCTACGCCCAGGTCCTTCAGAATATCCAGCAAAATCCGGACATCAGAGATATCCGGCACATTTTCCACACGGCACTTTCCCTCTACCAACAAGGCCGCAGGCAGAATCGCCACCGCGGCATTTTTCGCGCCGCTGATGGTAACTGTGCCCGCCAAAGGCGTGCCGCCTTTAATCTCATATCTGGCCAAGGATGATTCACTCCTTGCAAATTTCATTTCCATAGTCGCCCCCATGGGCATACACATTATACCACGTCAGTAGGATTATGTAAAGTATCTTTTTCGGATATTGTGTCCGGATTTACCGGCGCAGACCCTTGGGATAGTGATTTTTCAGAATATTTCCGTCCCCTTTGCCCCAGCCGATACTGTATCCGTCTACGGTTACCAGACACCAGCCTGTGCAATCGCAGGGTAGGGTTTCCCCGTGCAGATAAGCCTTAATCTGGGGACTTTCAGCGGCATAATCACAGACATTGGCAGCGTTCTTCAGCCACAACGCCAGCGCGTGGGCAGGGATAAACCGGTCTTTTTTCACTTCGCCCAGTTCCAGTCCCGGCCGCAGCACCTTCATATCCCGGATATCGGGCATAGCTTCCGGCGCCCAGTACAGACTGTTTCCGAAAAAGACGGCCTTCCCCGGCGGCAGCTGAATATCCATTGCCCGGGCAAATTCCGCAAACTGGCTGGGAAGTTTCTGCCCTTTTTCCTGTGCAACATCGTGCTCCCGCGCCTGTGTTTTACGTAATACAGCAGCAAAATGGCCTTCGCCCAACAGCTTATGAGGCCACAGGCGGAAGGAGCCGTTGGGTCCGGGGGTAAACCAGGGGGCATCTACCTGCTCCGGCTGAAATTCCGGGTGCAGGCGCAGAAATTCCTCTATAACCTGTTCGTTCTCCTCCGGCGCAAACGTGCAGGTAGAATAGACCAGCCGGCCGCCGGCGCGCACCAGGTCAGCCGCGCTGTGCAGAATGTCCAACTGGCGACGGGCGCACATACGGACCGTTTCTTCGCTCCAGTCCGTAACCGCCGCCTCTTCCTTACGGAACATTCCCTCTCCGGAACAGGGCGCATCTACCAGCACCCGGTCAAAATAACCCGAATACCGTTGTGCCAGCATCTTGGGAGAGGTATTGGTCACCACCGCGTTAGCAACGCCCATTCGCTCAATATTCCGGCTCAGAATCGTTGCCCGCTTCGGTACGATTTCGTTGCACAGCAGGAAACCCTCCCCTGCCATGCGGCCGGCAATTTGGGTCGTCTTGCCGCCGGGCGCGGCGCATAGGTCGCAAATCCTTTCCCCGGGTTGGGGGTCAAGGAGAGTAACCGGGGCCATTGCGCTGGCCTCCTGCAAATAGTATACGCCAGCCTCGTGATAGGGGTGCAGACCGGGCCGGAAAACCGGGTCGTAATAGAAGCCCTGTTTCTCCCACATTACCTTTTCTCCTGTAAACTCCACAGCAGGCCGCTTCCCTTTCAGCGGATTGAAACGCAAAGCCACCGCGCGGGGTCGCTCCAGAGCATTCAAATATTGCGGATACTCCTGCCCAAGCTGGGTCTGCATCCGCTGTAAAAATGCGTCAGGTAACATTTGGCACACCTTCTTCCTGAAAATAGGAAAATGCAGCCGCCGAAGGGTTCAGCGGCTGCATTTGTTGTTTTACCGGATTAAACGGCAGGCTGGTTGGCAGCCTCGATAATCTGCACGAACTTCTCGGGAACCAGAGATGCGCCGCCGATCAGGCCGCCGTCAATGTCAGGCTGAGCCAGCAGCTCGTAGGCATTCTTCTCGTTCATGGAACCGCCGTACAGAATGGAAATCGCACGGGCGTTCTTGGAGCTGTACAGCTTGCGGACTACAGCGCGGATGCTTTCGCAAACTTCCTGAGCCTGCTCGGGGGTAGCGGTACGGCCGGTACCGATGGCCCAGATGGGCTCGTAGGCGATGACGACCTTGCGGATCTTGTCTTCCGGAACACCCTTCAGACCCAGCTTAATCTGCATGGCAATCCACTCAGCAGTCACGTCAGCTTCCCGCTGCTCCAGGCTTTCGCCGCAGCACAGAATGGGAATCAAGCCGGCATCCAAAGCAGCCAGCACCTTGGCGTTAATATCTGCATCGGTCTCGCCCATAGCACGGCGCTCGGAGTGGCCGATGATCACATACTTACAACCTGCATCCACCAGCATATTTACCGCGATTTCGCCGGTGTAAGCGCCGCTGGGATTGGCATTGCAGTTTTCCGCGCCGATGCCCACTCTGGTCTCACGCATTACGCGGACCGCCGCAGGAATACATACAGCAGGTACACACAGGGCGATGTCGCACCAACGGCCCTTGGGCATAAGGCCCTTCAAAGAGGTCATAAATTCCTTAGTCTCACTGGGAGTCTTGTTCATCTTCCAGTTTCCGGCAATAACAGTCTTGCGATACTTTCTGTTCATTTTCTTATCTCCTCTAAGTTACATCGTAGGATGTGAATGATAATAATATGTAATGGCAGAGTTTCCCCCGTCCTACATTACGAATGGATTATTTATCCTGCAGGCAGGCAATACCGGGCAGCTCCAGGCCTTCCAGGAATTCCAGGGACGCGCCGCCGCCCGTAGAAATATGGGAAATCTTGTCCGCAAAGCCAAGCTGCTCACAGGCTGCTGCGCTATCACCGCCGCCAACAATCGTCACTGCCTCGGAATCTGCCAGAGCCTGCGCCACTGCCTTGGTACCGGCAGACAGGACAGGGTTCTCAAATACGCCCATAGGTCCGTTCCAAACAACTGTCTTGGCTGCCTTGACCGCGTCACCGAACA
>JAZUOF010000065.1:0-8850 GCA_045604565.1 Faecousia sp. | reverse complement strand
GTGAAACCGAAATGAAAGGAAAATCGTATGGAATAATCATGGCGTGTCTGGGCATCGCCGCTCTGCTGGTTCTTGCACTGGCTGCCGGCACGGAAGGCCTGAAGGACAGCAGGACCCCACAGGTGGAATACGAGAAGGACTCCATCAGCTGGGGATGGCTCCACGCACCCTTCCTCCCTTTGAAGGTGGGGTACGAGGACTCTGTCCATCACGTGTTGCTGAGCGAAAACGAGCTGCATCTGTTCCCAAGGCTGAAGGAAATGAAGTACAGGGACCGTATTTTCGAGGCGATACGAACGCCCATACGGATTGATTCGACCCAGTGGAGTGCCGTCAAGAGCCTTTGGAACCCCTTCATTACCCCGCAGCCGAGAATCGATTCGCTCTACGGGGGCGATGTCCGGAATCTGCTCCCGTTGCTGGAACTGCGTGCGGACGAAACGTACGGGTTCGACGATGAAGAAGGAAACTATCTGATCTACTTGCTCTTCCAACACCGGATATACTTGAACACCGATTGTGAGACAGGCTGCTATTATGTCGTAGAAGACCATTCGGACAAAAGCACTAAAACAGAAAACAATTGATTGAAAACGGCGGGAGGAAATGTACCTCCTCTAATTTATAAGGCGCTTGCCCTTCGGGCTGGGAGTTAAAGCCAATGGCTCTTTATGTTACGTGTCCATTGGTCGAAGCTGTCGACTTTTAACTCCTTAGGCTCGTAGAGCCATAACTACCTTTGACTACTTTAACTACCAAAAAGGGTGTTTTTCTTTCTCTTCCCTGCACCGAAACAACTGTTTCCCGTCATAATGTTGATGCATCGGGGTGCGGCTTGCAACATATCCATATTTTATGCAAAGCGTTTCTGGGCTTGACGGAAAGCGTGGAAATGTCTTTGTTTTTTGCCCGAAAGTGAGTGTGCTCAAGTGTCGCTCCTAATTTGCACAAAAGGACTGTTCTCCGGAAATGAATTCTTGGGAGACAGCCCTTTTCTTGTATGCATACGGTCGGGTAATCACTCCTTCCCGCCTTCTGAAATATACAGCAGCTTGTCGCCTACCTGAAGCTCCAGCTGTCCATTTGGCACGATGAATCGGTCGCCACGTTTGATAATCATCACTAGCGTACCCTTCGGGATGTTCATGTCCATCAGTCGGTTGCCGTTTTCCAGCATCTCGGCGGTCAAGGTCTGATCCATCAGCTGCGAGTCGATTTCCTCCGGCAGCTCGATGCCGAACTCGTTGCCCGTCTTCTCTTCCGGCAAGTCCAGGTGCAGCATCCGTGCCACCTTCGCGATGGTCATGCCCTGGAATATCAGCGATACCAGCGTGATGAAGAACACGATGTTGAAGATCTGGTCGGCACCCGGAATCTCGGCCACCACCGGATAAGTGGCAAAGATGATGGGCACGGCACCGCGCAAGCCCACCCACGACACGAACGTACGCGCACGCAGGCTGATGCCCCGGAACGGAAGCAGACAGGCGAACACACTGAGCGGACGTGCCACCACAATCATGAACAGGCCGATGAGCAGAGCCACCGGAGCGATGGCCAGCATTTCGTGCGGGTTCACCAGCAAGCCCAGCGTGAGGAACATCACGATCTGCACCAGCCAAGTCAAGCCGTTCATGAACGTATCCGTCTCCTTGCGGAACACCAGCTTGTTGTTGCCCACTACCACACCAGCAATGTACACCGCCAGATAGCCGTTGCCCTTGAGCTTGTCTGTGATGATGAACGTGATGAAAATCAAGCTTAGCAGTAGGATAGGGTAGAGGGAACCGTTGGACAGGTTGATCCTGTTGATGAGCCATACGGCAAACTTGCCCATGAGCAGACCGATGAGGCCGCCTACGGCGAACTGTACCAGGATGTCGACGGCTACGGAGCTGACACTGAACTCACTGCCGCTGGAAATGACCTGTATGAGGGCGATGGTAAGCATATAGGCCATCGGATCGTTACTACCGCTCTCCAGCTCCAGCATGGGGCGGAGATTTTCCTTCAGATGCATCTTCTGCGAGCGGAGCAGGTTGAACACCGAGGCCGAGTCCGTGGAAGACATCGTGGCCGCCAGCAGGATGGAAGTCATCAGCGGAAGGGAAATCTTGGTGATGCTCCACCCGGACACCCAATAGATGAACAGCCCGGTGACCAGTGTAGTCATAAGCACCCCGATGGTGGAAAGAAGCACGCCCTGTGCCATAATGGGCTTGATGTCGCTGATTTTCGTGTCCATACCGCCCGTAAACAGGATGATGCTCAGCGCAATCATACCGATGAACTGCGCTTCGGACACTTTGTTGAACTGCAGGCCCAGTCCGTCGCTGCCGAAGAACATGCCCACAAGGAGGAAAAGCAAGAGGGTCGGTATGCCGAACCGGTAGCCGGTCTTGCTGATGAGGATACTGCAGAATGTAAGTACAGAACCCGTCAGCAACACACCTTCAGGAGAAAAATTCATAAGCTCTCTTTGATTGATTTTAAGTTAATGTTTCACGTGCAAAAGTACGACATGTTTTTGGAATCTGCTATCCCGATGCACACCTCAAATATTAATTTTAGTTATTTTTTCGTTTTTTCGGTTCGTTTTTCTGTGTAAATGGTAAATAAAAGAGTTTTTTTCCTTTTTTTGCATCTTGGGAGGGAATCGCCTTCTCACAGGACACTGTAGAATGACGTATTTTAGAAAATATATAATAATAAATAAAAGTGATGAAAAATAGAATGAAGTGGATGCGGCTGATGGGATTGGTCGGTTGCATCGTATGCCTGGCTTCCTGCAAGCAGGCTGCATCTGAAGAGCAGACTCAAGGTGCCAGCTATGAGACAATGAAAGTAACGACTTCGGATAAAGGTTTCAAGACTTCCTATTCGGCAGCGGTCCGCGGACGCTATGATTCCAACATCCTCCCGCAGGTGTCCGGCACCATTCAGCGTGTGATGGTCACCGAAGGACAGAAGGTCAAGAAGGGACAGTCCCTGTTCATTATCGACCAGGTGCCCTACCGTGCAGCCCTCAATACCGCCAGCGCCAACGTGCAGGCCGCCAAGGCAGCCCTGGCCACCGCCCAGTTGAGCTACGACAGCGCCAAGGAACTCCATGCACAGAAGGTCATCAGCGAGCACCAGCTCAAGACCACCGAAAACGTGCTTCTCACCGCCAAGGCCCAATTGGCACAGGCCGAAGCACAGGAAATGAACGCCCGCAACAACTTGGCCTACACCGAGGTGAAGAGCCCGAGTGATGGCGTGGTAGGTGCCTTGCCCGTACGCGAAGGTGCCTTGGTGAGCCCGTCGATGGGTACACCCCTCACCAGCGTGAGCGACAACCGCGAAATGTATGTCTATTTCTCCATGCCCGAAAACCAGCTCCTCAGCCTCACACGCAAGCACGGCGACATGAACGAAGCCCTCAAGGCCATGCCCGAAGTGGAACTGCAGCTCAACGACGGAAGCATCTACGACTTTAAGGGCAAGATTGAAAGCATCAGCGGTGTCATTGACCGGCAGACCGGTACGGTATCCGTACGCTGCGTCTTCCCCAACGAGGGAGGCATCCTGCGAAGCGGAGCCACTGCCAACGTGGTCATCCCTACCATCCACAAGGACGTGATTGTCATTCCGCAGGCTGCAACCGTGCAGATGCAGGACAAGTACTTAGTATACAAGGTAGTGGATGGTAAGGCAGCATCGGCCATCGTGAGCGTGGTGGGTACCGACGACGGACAGGAATTCGTGGTGACGGAAGGTCTCCAGGCAGGCGATGAAATCATTGCCAAGGGAGCCGGCCTTGTTAGAGAAGGTGTACAGGTTAAATAATTGTATCGAAGATGAAAGAAAACATATTTATCAAGAGGCCGGTAATGGCATTCTCCATTTCCATCCTGATTCTAGTGGTGGGCCTCATTTCATTGAAGAACTTGCCGGTGGAACAGTATCCAGACATTGCACCGCCTACGGTCAAAGTCTCCGCTTCCTATACCGGTGCCGATGCCGATGCGGTGATGAAATCGGTGGTGATGCCGCTGGAAGAAGCCATCAACGGGGTGGAAAACATGATGTACATGAGCTCCAGTGCCACCAATACGGGTAGTGCCAGCATCGAAGTGTACTTCGAGCAAGGAACCGACCCCGACATGGCGGCGGTGAACGTGCAGAACCGCGTGTCGAAGGCACAGGGCTTGCTCCCCTCTGAAGTAACCAAAATCGGTGTGACTACCCAGAAGCGACAGACATCCTACCTGCAAATCGGTTCGTTGGTATGTACCGACGGACGCTTCGACGAGACTTTCCTGTCCAACTATCTGGACATCAACGTCATTCCGCGTCTGAAACGTATCGAAGGGGTAGGCGACATCACCCTCTTGGGTAATTCGTACTCGCTCCGCGTATGGATGAATCCGGCACGCATGGCTCAATACGGCTTGGTGCCGAGCGACATTGCCGCTGTCATTGCCGAGCAGAACCTGGAAGCGCCAACCGGACAGTTGGGCGAAAACTCGGACAATACGTTCCAGTTCACCATGAAGTACACCGGACGCTTGAAGACCGTGAAGGAATTCGAGGACATCGTCATCCGCTCCACTGCCGACGGCCAGGTACTCCGCCTGAAGCACGTGGCCGAAGTGAGCCTGGGTTCCTTGACATACTCCATGCACAGTGACGTGGACAACATGCCGGGTGTGGCTTACATGATTTTCCAGGTACCGGGCGCCAACGCCACATCGGTGAACAAGAAAATTTCAGCCGAGCTGGATGCCATCACCGAAGAACTGCCTACAGGCACCGAGTTCCGCCAGCTGATGAGCTCCCACGACTTCCTTTTCGCTTCTATCCATAAGGTAGTGGAAACCCTCGTGGTGGCCATCTTCCTGGTAATCCTCGTGGTGTATTTCTTCCTCCAGGATTTCAAGGCAACGGTGATTCCTTCCATTTCCATCATCGTTTCGCTGGTGGGTACCTTCGCTTGCCTCACGGCGGCAGGATTCACCATCAACATCCTGACCATGTTTGCGCTCGTGCTTGCCATCGGTACGGTGGTGGATGATGCCATTGTGGTGGTGGAAGCCGTGCAGGAGAAGTTCGACTCCGGCTACAAGTCGCCTTATCTGGCTACCCGTGATGCCATGCGCGAAGTGTCCATGGCGGTTGTCACCTGTACCATCGTGTTTATGGCCGTGTTCATTCCGGTGACATTCATGGGCGGTACGTCGGGTATCTTCTATACACAGTTCGGTGTGACCATGGCCACCTCAGTAGGTCTGTCCATGATTTCGGCCATGACTCTCTGTCCGGCACTCTGCCTGATGATGATGCGTCCTGCCGAAGGCGAAAAGAGCGCGAAGAGCATCAATGCCCGTGTCCGTGCGGCCTACAATGCCTCGTTCAATGTGCTCTTGGGCAAGTATAGCAATGGGGTCAAGTTCGCCATTAAGCATCGCTGGATGTCGTGGGCTGCCCTGATTGGTGCCGGTGCGTTGCTGATTGTCCTGATGAAAACTACCAAGACTGGCTTGGTGCCTCAGGAAGACCAGGCCGTGCTGATGGTCAACGTGAGCGGTGCTCCGGGTTCTACACTGGAAGAAACCAGCAAGGCCATGGCCAAAATCAGAACCGTGCTGCAGAAGACGGAAGAAATCAAGACCTATGCGGTGATTTCGGGTTACAGCCTGTCGTCGGGCAGCGGTTCCTCCTATGGTTCCGTGATTATCCGTCTGAAGGACTGGGGCGACCGCAAGGGCAAGGAACACAGCGCGGATGCCGTCGTGGCCCGTCTGAACAAGGAATTGGCCTTCATCAAGGAAGCACAGATATTCATCATGCAACCAGGTATGATTCCGGGCTACGGTATGGGTAGCTCCGTGGACTTGAACCTGCAGGACCGCACGGGTGGCGACATGAAGGTGTTCTACCGCTACGCACAGCAGTTCCTCCAGGCTTTGAACCAGCGTCCGGAAGTGGCATTGGCCTATACATCGTATGCCATGAACTTCCCGCAGATTTAGGTGGAAGTGGATGCGGCTCAGTGCAAGCGTGCCGGCATCTCGTCGGCCGATGTGCTCAGCGTGTTGGGTAGCTACTGCGGCGGATCGTATGTGTCCAACTACAACCAGTTCGGTAAGGTGTACCGCGTCATGCTACAGGCATCGCCGGAATATCGTCTCAACGATGAGGCCTTGAACAACATCTTCGTGCGCAACGGCAAGGAGATGGCTCCGGTAAGCCAGTTCGTGACCTTGAAGAAGGTGGAAGGTGCGGAGTCGTCCAACCGTTTCAACCTCTTCAGCAGCATCTCCGTGATGGTGAACCCTGCCGAAGGCTATTCTACCGGTGAAGTCATGAAGGTCATCGATGAACTGTCCGACGAGTATCTCCCGGCAGGTTATGGCTATGAATATGGCGGTATGTCCCGTGAAGAAGAAGAATTGAGCGGTGGCAATCAGACCGTGATGGTATACGTCATCTGCGTGCTCCTGATTTTCCTCATCCTCTCCTGTCTGTACGAAAGCTTCCTGGTGCCTTGGGCGGTTATTCTTTCCGTCCCTTTCGGTTTGCTGGGCTCGTTCGTGTTCGCCAAGATTTATGGATTGGAAAACAACATCTATATGCAGACGGGTGTCATCATGCTGATTGGTCTGTTGGCGAAGACAGCCATCCTGATTACCGAGTTTGCCCTCGAACGCCGTCGTAAGGGCTTGAGCATTGCCGAAGCTGCCTTCGAAGCGGCTCAGGTACGTTTCCGCCCGATCTTGATGACCGTATTGGCCATGATTTTCGGTATGCTCCCGTTGATGTTTGCCAGCGGTGCAGGTGCTCGGGGCAACTCTTCGTTGGGTACTACCGTTGTGGGCGGTATGCTGGTAGGTACGGTAGCCTTGCTCTTCGTGGTGCCGGTGTTCTTCATCGTCTTCCAGACCTTGCAGGAAAAGCTCCGTCCGATGGAGGAAGAGCCGGAAGCCGAGGAGGAAAAGTAATGTAGATGTGTACGTTGAATCATAAAAGAATAGTACGATGAAAAAAGGAATATGTTTATTCGGTGTGACGTTGCTCTTGAGTAGCTGCGGCATATACACCAACTATCATAAGGCCGATGAGGTGCCCGAAGGTCTGTACGGCGAAGAGGTAGCCACGACTTCGGAATACAATTTCGGGAGGGTGAGCTGGCGTGAGCTCTTCACCGACCCTACCTTGCAGGCACTCATTGAAGAAGGCTTGCAGAACAATACCGATATGCAGGCAGCCCGTCTGCGGGTGGAACAGGCCGAAGCTACCCTGCTCTCTGCCAAGCTGGCTTACTTGCCGTCGTTTGCATTGGCTCCACAGGGAACCATTGCCCGGATGGATGGCGTGACAGCCAAATCATACAATTTGCCGCTGACGGCCAGCTGGCAACTCGACCTCTTTGGAGGCATCCGCAATGCCAAGAAGCAGGCTAAGGCACTGCTCGAACAAAGCAAGGATTACGAACAGGCTGTGCAGACAGGGCTGATAGCCGGAATTGCCAACACGTATTACACGCTCCAGATGCTTGATGCCCAGTTGGCCATCAGTGAGTCTACCGAGAAGTCTTGGGGCGAAAGCGTGCGCTCCACCCGTGCATTGATGAATGCGGGTATGGCTAACGAGGTGGCTGTGGCTCAGATGGAGGCGGCTCATTATGGTGTCCAGGCATCGGTGCTCAGCTTGAAAGAGCAGATTAACCAGGTAGAGAACACGTTGTCCCTGTTGCTGGCCAAGAGCCCGCAGGCCATCGTCCGTGCCAAGGAAGTGTCGTTTGCGGCTCCTCAGGTGCTGGTGGCTGGCATTCCGGTGCAGATGCTGGACAACCGTCCGGATGTCCGTTCGGCAGAGCGTGCACTCGAAGCGGCTTTTTATAATACCAATGCAGCCCGTTCGGCTTTCTATCCCAACATCACATTGAGCGGTAGTGCCGGTTGGACCAATTCGGCAGGTGGTGCCATCCTCGATACAGGCGAGTTTCTGGCTTCTGCTTTGGGTTCGCTCACACAGCCGTTGTTCGCTCAGGGCAAGTTACGTGCCCAGTACAAGATAGCGAAGGCCCGTCAGGAAGAGGCGTCGTTGGCATTCCGCCAGGCTTTGCTGAATGCCGGTGCCGAAGTGAACGAAGCGATGGTGGCTTGCCAGTCTAGCCGTGAAAAGTCTGAACTGTACCAGAAACAGGTAGCTTCGCTGGAAAATGCCTATCGCAGTACGTCGCTCCTCATGGAGCACGGAAATACGACGTATCTGGAAGTGCTCACTGCCCAGCAGTCGTATCTCAATGCGCAGTTGCAACAAGTGGCAAACCGCTTTGCCGAAATCCAGAGTGTAATCAGCTTGTATCAAGCTTTGGGTGGCGGCAGCAATTGACTGAAAGAATAATAACTATGTAGGTTGGGATTGTCGGGGTCTATCTCGGTGGTCCCGACTTTCCTTTTTGTCAGATTCCGTGTCGCAAATTCTTGGTTTTGAGTAAAAGTCGCTGGTAAAAATTGAATATCTACCAAATTTGTCGTACCTTTGCGCAAATTTTGCGTAATTGTGTATTAAGAAAAGATGAATAAAGGAACAAAGAAGATAGAGAAACCGGGATGCCTGTATCACATGTTCAAGGCATACGTCCGCTTCTTGCACGATAAGATTTATTATAAGGAAACGTATGTGGTGAATCCCGAGGCGGTTCCTGCAGAGGGCATTCCTTGTCTGATTGCCAGCAACCATCAAAACTGTATGAACGACCCTCTAGGACTAGTCACCTCTTTCCATGATCGCAAGTTGCATGTCATTACCCGTGCCGATGTGTTCATGGTATCGCCCGTAGCCGATAAGTTCCTCCGTGCC
>JAZUOF010000064.1:0-14933 GCA_045604565.1 Faecousia sp. | reverse complement strand
CCGGGGCCGTTGACAACACAGCCCATAACTGCCACCGTAATGGGTTTGCAGCAGTCTTTCAGAGCCTCGTCCACCTGATTGACAAGGCCAATCAAGTCAATTTTCGTTCGTCCGCACGTGGGGCAGGAAATGATATTCACACCTTCCCGGCGCAAACCCGCCGCTTTCAGAATATCCTTTGCGGCGTAAACCTCCTCCACCGGATCATCCGTAAGACTCACCCGGACGGTATCTCCGATGCCCTCCATAAGCAGAGCGCCGATTCCCATCGCGGACTTCATCAGTCCCATCCGAACAGGGCCGGTTTCCGTTACACCGATATGGATGGGATAGTCGCACCGTTGCCGGAAAAGCCGGGCAGCTTGAACCATAGTGGGTACTGCAGACGATTTCATAGATACACAGGTATCATAGAATTCGTACTTTTCCAAAAGGGCCAAATGCTCGAAAGCGCTTTCCACCAGCGCTTCGGCAGTGGGGTGTCCGTATTTTTCCAACAATCTTTTATCCAGACTGCCGCCGTTTACGCCGATGCGGATCGGGATTCCCCGTTCCTTACATACCGCCACAACTGCCTGCACCCGATCTTCCCCACCAATATTGCCGGGGTTGATCCGAATCTTGGCTGCGCCGCCCTCTGCGGCAGCAATCGCCAGCTTATAGTCAAAGTGAATGTCTGCCACCAAAGGCAATTCCGAGGCCTGGCAAATTCGGCCAAAGGCTTCAGCCGCCTCCATATTCGGCACGGCCAGGCGGGCAATCTCACATCCCGCATCCTTCAGCTGACGAATCTGCGCCAACGATCCTTCCACGTCCGTAGTTTTGGTATTGAGCATAGATTGAATCACTACCGGTGCGCCTCCGCCAATCAGAACGCCGCCTACGCAAATTTGCCTTGTCATTTCATTCACCCCTTCACAATGGTAAAAATATCTTTAAACAGGATGACCGCCATCAATCCCAGTAGCAAAATCATAAACGCTCCATGAATATAGCCTTCGTACTTGGGGTTGACTTTTTTGCCGGTAATTTTTTCAATAACGGTGGTCACCAGCAACGCCACCACGCGCCCCCCGTCCAGAGCCGGAATGGGCAGCATATTCATAACCGCTAAATTAACAGACAAAAATGCGCCGTAGAATATCAGCACCAGCAGCGCCGCGCCGAAGGTTTCCGTCTGCTGCGCTGTTTGCGCCATTGAGCTAACCAGGCCCACCGGTCCGGTCAGATTTTGAAGGCCCGCCTGTCCGCTAATGAGCATTTGCAGGCTCAGCCGGACATTCCGCACAACATTGACCGTTTGAAGAAGGCTGTGTTCCAAAAGGCGCCACAAATTTGTTTCTTCCTCAAGCAGGATGAATCCCAGCCGTTCGCTGGTCAATCCGGTCTGTGGATCGGTAAACAGGTGGGTTTCCAGTTCCAGGTCCTGAATTTCTACCCGCTGTCCGTTGCGTTCCACCACAATATCACAGGTGCTTCCGCCCAGGCTGGTCAACATCGAGAAGTCTGAAGAAACATATACTCTTTCCCCGTTCACTTCCAGAAAGCGGTCTCCCTCATGGAGCGCATCTTCCCGCACAACCGTACACCCCTGTTCCGCATAGGAAATTACCGGCTGGACAATGGTGGTCCGGGGAGAGAAGAAAATCACCATTAAGAGAAAACCCATAATCAGATTCATTCCGGCGCCAGCCACCAAAATAATCAGTCGCTTCCACCAGGCGGCGCGCAGAAAGCTTCGGGGATTGTCCGTTTGGGAATCCTCGCCTTCCATCTCACAGAAGCCTCCAAAGGGAATACAGCGAATGGCATACTGCGTCTCCCCTCTTCGCCACTTCACAAGGGCCGGCCCCATAAAAACGGAAAATTCATTTACCTGCACACCGGATAGTTTTGCAGCAAGGTAATGCCCAAACTCGTGGGCAAAAATCAAAAAACTAAACAGCAGCAGAGCAAGAATAATGGTAACAAAGTCCATAAAATTCCTCGATTCAATCAATTATCCCATAACCGTCATTCTGGCAAGTCGGTCTGCTTCCAAAATCTGCTCCAAAGAAGGCTCTGCCACATAAGGCACAGCATCTACTGCCTTGGAGACCAATTTGTAAATATCGTAAAAGCCGATTTTGTCTTCCAGATACATCGCAACCGCTGCCTCATTCGCACCGTTCATAACCGCGCAGGCGGTACCGCCGGCTTTGGCGCACTGCCTCGCCAGTTTCAGGCAGGGAAACGCCTCCATATCCGGCGCAAAGAATTGCAGGGGCGGACTGTTAAGCAGGTCAAGTTTTTCTACCGGACTTGGCAATCTTTCCGGGTAGGTCATCGCCAGTTGAATAGGCAGACGCATATCCGGTACACCAAGCTGCGCCATAACCGCGCCGTCGGTAAACTCGACCATGGAGTGCACAATACTCTGGCGGTGGATCACCACGTCCACCTTTTCCACCGGCAGGTTATAAAGCCGCATCGCCTCAATTACCTCCAGGCCTTTATTCATCAAGGTGGAGCAGTCAATGGTAATCTTTGCGCCCATTTTCCAGGTGGGATGGCGCAATGCATCGGCTTTCGTAACCTTTTTCAGCTGTTCGGGGGTCATCCCGTAAAAAGGTCCGCCGGAACAGGTCAGAATCAAACGCTGTACCTGTCTGCAGTCCAGCGATGGCATCAGGCACTGGAAAATGGCGGAATGTTCCGAATCCACAGGGATAATCTCCGCCCCGTATTTTCTGGCTTCTGCCATAACCAGTTCCCCGGCGCACACCAGGGTCTCTTTATTGGCAAGGCCAATCCGCTTTCCCGCCCGGATTGCCGCAAGTGTGGGTTTCAATCCCAGCATACCCACAATGGCCGTGATGATGCAATCGGCCTCCGGCATCGTAGCCGCTTCAATCAAACCCTCTGTGCCATAGGCTACCCGGATGGGCAGATCCCGGATTTTTGACAACAGCTCCTGGGCTGCCTCCTCCGTTGCCATCACCGCAAGTCTGGGGCGGTATTTTCGGCACTGCTGCGCCATCCGTTCTGCATTGAAGCCGGCAGTAAGGGCCGCAACAGGAATTTGCAGGTGTTCTATAATGTCCAGGCTCTGCCGGCCAATAGAGCCGGTAGAGCCTAAGATACTTACACATTTAACCATTTGTAACCATCTCCGCAATGGGAATCAAAATCAACAACACTTCCGTAATAGGGGCAACCACCGTCATGGAATCAAACCGATCCAGCACTCCGCCGTGGCCGGGGATAATCCAGCCATAGTCCTTAATGCCGGTCTGCCGTTTAATGGCGGAAAAGGCCAAATCGCCAAAGACAGAGCCAATAGAGCCCAAAACACCGTAAATCAGCGCATAATTGTAATTAACCTGGAAGAAGAAGCATTTATCCAAAACCAAGCCAAACAGCAACACTACGATAATAGTCGTTACAATGCCGCCAATCATACCTTCCACGGTCTTTTTGGGACTAATCGTCGGAGCCAGAGGGTGCTTTCCAAGCTTGATGCCCGTAAAGTACGCGCCGGTATCCGAAGCAAAGGCTAAGATAAAGGGCAAAAGCACCATAAATTGTCCCATTTCCGTATTGCGGATGCGAACAATGGCTGTGAGCAGGAAAGGAATCATCACACCGCCTGCCACACACAACATAACCTTATTGAAATGGAGCTGCGCTTTGGAAATCAGCAGTTCCGCAAACAGCAGTCCGGTGAAAAGCAGGATTCCTGCAACGCCCCAGGCATAGCTGGTACCCATATAACACCAAACAGACACCAGCGCGGCCGCAATCATTGTATACCACAGCAGGCGGGGCTCTTTCACCATGCCTGTACCCCACAGCAGCTCATAGGCCGCAAGCGCGGATACGGCAGCAAGCAGAACGTTGGTGTATACCGGCGGCAGAACAATCAAAATTGTCAGCAACAAAGGCAACGCCACCACTGCTGTTAAAATACGTTTCTTCAAGGTCAAACACCTCCGAACCGGCGATTGCGCCGGTGATACTGCAAAATTGCTTCGTCCAGTTCTGCCGGGCCAAAATCAGGCCACAGCACATCCATATACACAAATTCCGAATAAGCAGACTGCCACAGCAGGAAATTGCTGATCCGCATTTCCCCGGAAGGGCGGATTACCAATTCCGGGTCAGGGATATCTGCGGAATATAAGTATGAGGCAAACCCTTCCTCCGTAAGCGCATCGGGTTCACACTTACCCTGGGCCGCATCCAGGGCAAACGCCCTTGCCGCCCGAACAATCTCATCCCTGCCTCCATAATTCAGGCAGAAATTCACCTGTACATCGTGATAGTTCGCAGAAGTATTCTCCGCTTCCTGACACAGGCGGCGAAGCTCCGGTGACAGCCTTGACAAATCTCCAAAGAACTTGAAGCGGACGTGGTTTTTCTCCATATCCCGCAGCGCCTCCTTCAGATAAGCGCCCAGAAGCTTCATAATCCCGGATATCTCCTCCTGGGAGCGCTTCCAGTTTTCTGTGGAGAAGGCATAAACCGTCAAATACTCCACACCTAATCTGCGGCAATAGTTGGCAATCCTGCGGAACGCTTCCGCGCCGGCGGCGTGACCTGCCGTGCGGGGCAATCCCCGGTTTTTTGCCCAACGTCCGTTTCCATCCATAATAATAGCTATATGGCGTGGGACAGGCGGTGTATTCACATTTTGTTGCTGTGTCAAAGCGTACCACCTCTTGCGTCAAGAATGGGGGCGCGAACGCCCCCATAACACCGGCTTAAATCGCCATCAGTTCCTTTTCCTTTGCGGCCAGCGCTGTGTCAACCTGCTTGATGTACTTATCCAGCAGATCCTGCAAGTCCTTTTCTGCTGTCTTCTGATCGTCCTCGGTAATCTCGGACTTCTTCTTCAGATTCTTCACATAATCCATACCGTCACGGCGAATATTACGCATAGCCACCTTGGCATCCTCCGCGTAGCGCTTGACCTGTTTGGTCAAATCCTTACGGCGTTCCTCCGTGAGCTGGGGGAAAACAAGACGAATGACACGGCCGTCATTTTGGGGGTTGATGCCCAAGTCAGACATCTGAATGGCTTTCTGAATATCTTTCAGCAAATGGGTATCCCAGGGCTGAATCACCAGTGTACGGGCATCCGGAGTGGAAATAGAAGCCACGCCGTTCAGGGCAGTCTCCTGTCCATAATATTCCACAGTAATGCGGTCAAGAACCTTGGGGTTTGCCCGGCCGGCACGAACGGCGCCAAAGTTATCTGCAAGAACGTCCAACGTCTTTTCCATTTTTCTGCTGTATTCTTTAAAATCCACTGCCATATTTTCAGTCCTCCTTGACAATTGTTCCGATTTTTTCACCGCGAATTACGCGGAGTATGTTCTCAGGGTCTTTCAGCGCAAAGCACACCAGCGTGGCGTGGTTGTCCATCGCCAGGGTCATTGCGGTGGAATCCGTGGCCTTCAGATGGCGCGCAAGCACCTCATCGTAGGTAAGGGTATCAAATTTCACCGCGGTGGGATCCAGATTGGGGTCGGCAGAGTAAATGCCGTCCACATTCTTTGCCATCAGGATGGCATCCGCCTCAATCTCAACACCGCGAAGAACTGCGCCGGTATCGGTGGAGAAATAGGGATGACCTGTGCCGCAGGCAAAAATAACCACCTTGCCTTCGTTCAGGTAACGGTCTGCGGTATCGCGGGTAAAGTACTCGGCAAATTTGTTCATCTCCACAGCGCTGAGCACCCGGGCATCCACACCCTGTTTTTCCAGAGCATCCGCCACCGCAATAGAGTTCATCACCGTACCCAACATTCCCATTGCGTCTGCGTGGGAGCGCTGCATCTTGTCTGCGCCATCCTTTACGCCGCGCCAAAAATTGCCGGCGCCGATTACGATGCCAACCTGGACACCCATATCACGGCATTGGCGAATCACGGTGCATACAGAATGGATAATGGAAAAATCCAGACCCCTGTGGGCATCCCCCGCCAGGGCCTCTCCGCTGATTTTCAAAAGAATTCGCTTGTACTTGATTTCAGGCAAGTCGATCCACTCCTTCCTTATCTTACCCTATTTTAATATAAGACAGCCAAATTGACAACCATAAAAATAAAGAATTCTTAAAATGTTTTTACTTTTCTCGATTTTTTCTCCTGCAAAAAGAAAATTTTGTTGCTTTATAGGTTTGCCGTGAGAGGTCTGACAGCCTTTGCCGGGCCAGAGCGCACCTGCAAGTCCCTGAAATTTATTCCTTGCCGCAAGATTTACGTAGGAATGTGGTTGCAAAAACCTGCCTGATGGTTTATAATATCTCAGAATATCTACAAAAGAGAGGATGCGATACGATGGCTGAAATCACCGAAAGCAAGAATTTCATCCACGCATTTATTGAAGAAGACATTGCTCCGGGCGGACGTTACGCCGGGCAGACTGTGCATACCCGGTTTCCGCCGGAGCCCAACGGCTACCTGCACATCGGCCATTGCAAGGCGCTGATTATCGACTTCGGCACTGCCGAAAAGTTCGGCGGACTATGCAACCTGCGTATGGATGATACCAACCCCACCAAGGAAGACGTGGAGTTTGTGGACGCCATCCAGGAAGATATCCGTTGGCTTGGTTTTGATTGGGGCGATCGTTTTTTCTACGGCTCTGACTACTTTGAAAAAGACTACGAATACGCTGTGGAGCTGATTGAAAAGGGTCTTGCCTACGTATGCGAGCTGACCCCCGAGCAATTTAAGGAAAATCGCGGCGATTTGAATACCCCCGCAACCTCCCCCTACCGCGACCGACCCATCGCGGAAAACCTTGACCTGTTCCGCCGGATGCGCGCCGGTGAATTTGAGGACAACCGTTACACCCTTCGCGCAAAAATCGACCTTGCCTCCGGCAATTTTAATATGCGTGACCCGGTTATTTACCGGATTCGCCACATGCACCATCACCGACAGGGTGACAAGAGGGGCATTTACCCCATGTATGACTTTGCCCACCCCATTCAAGATGCTCTGGAGGGCATTACGCATAGTCTGTGCTCTCTGGAATTTGAAAACCACCGACCTTTGTATAATTGGGTCGTGGAGAACGTTTCCGTTCCCCATAATCCCCGGCAGATTGAGTTTGCCCGCCTGGGTATCGACCATACGGTGCTCTCCAAGCGGAAGCTCCGTCAGCTGGTGGAGGAAGGACGCGTCTCCGGCTGGGATGACCCCCGTATGCCAACTCTGTGCGGTTTGCGCCGCCGTGGTTATACCCCCGCAAGTATTCGCAATTTCTGCGACCGCGTAGGCGTGGCAAAGAGTCCCAATACCATTGAATTTGGCTTTTTGGAGCACTGCCTGCGGGAGGACCTGAATGAGACGGCTCAGCGCGTCATGGCAGTCCTCAAACCCATTAAGCTTACCATTACCAACTATCCCGAAGGCCAGTCTGAAATCTTCCAGGTGGAGAATAACCCCAATGACCCCGACGCCGGTACCCGGCCCGTGTCCTTCTCCAGAGATTTGTGGATTGAAGCAGACGATTTCCTTGCCGAACCCATTCCCAAGTACAAGCGTCTGTATCCCAACGGACCGGAATGCCGCCTGAAGGGCGCCTATTTGGTAACCTGCACCGGCTATGTTACTGATGAAAACGGTAATGTGGTGGAAGTTCTGGCCTCCTATGACCCCAATTCCCGGGGCGGCGACCCTGCCGACGGCCGCAAGGTCAAAGGCGCAACCATCCATTGGGTGGATGCCAATACCTGCGTGGATGCAGAAGTCCGTCAGTATGACAATCTGTTTGATGACCCCGATCCTGATGCATCCGGCAAGGACTTTTTGTCCTGCCTGAACCCCAATTCCCTGGAGGTGCTTACCGGCTGTAAAGTGGAAGCCTCCCTGGCAGATGCCAAAGCACCGGCTTCTTATCAGTTCATGCGGCTGGGATACTTCTGTCCTGACAGCAAAGACTGCAAACCCGGACATCTGGTATTCAACCGTTCCGTCAGCTTGAAAGACAGCTTCAAACCTTCCAAATAACAATTTCTCCCGGACTGTTTCGCCAGTCCGGGGGAATTTTTATTTCTTTTCTTTTATGTGCGCCTGCAGATGCATACTCAGCACTGCCAGGGAGGTTGCCATATTTTCGTTCTGAACAAGGATATTCTCCGGAACGTCCAGGTGGGTAGGCGCAAAATTCCATACGGCTTTAATTCCGCATTGAATCAGTCGGTCGCAAACCTGCTGGGCGCACTGGGCAGGTACGGTAATAATCCCCATTAGCACCTTGTTGGAACGGCAGAATTTTTCCAGCGTTTCCATAGGCAGAATCGGTTTTCCGTCTGCTGTCCGGTCAGGTTCTGTATCAAAGGCCGCCAGGATATTCAGTCCATAATCCTTGAAGCCTCCGTAGCCAAGCAAGGCCTGTCCCAACTTTCCCGCGCCGACCAAAATGGCATCCGTGGTGTTGTCATATCCCAAAAACTGGCTGATATCCTCAATCAGACTTTCCCGCAGATAACCGATTTTCGGACGCCCGCCATTGGAAACCATTGCCAGGTCTTTGCGAACCTGCACCTCTCCCATACTCAATGCATTGGCAATGGCCGTAGCGGAGATATAGGAGGAGCCGCCGTCGGGAATACTGCGTAAGTAGTTTAAGTAGCCGGGCAGCCGCTTTAAAACGGATTTGGAAATATCCTTGCGTTCCATAATACGTCCTTCTTTCGATACAATTTTATATCGATATAAAATCATATCGATTGTACCATACACGCAGAGAAATTGCAAGACAATCACGGGACTAAACGCAGCTGGTTTGCCGCAGAATTTCCTTCCGCAGGCGGAGCATAATCCGCTTTTCCAGTCGGGAGATATAGGATTGGGAGATTTGCAGCTTTTGCGCCACCTCTTTTTGCGTCAATTCCTGTCTTCCGTTCAGTCCGAAGCGCATAATGACAATCTCCCGCTCCCTGTCCGGCAATTCCTGCACCGCCTGGCGCAGCAAACACAGGTCCACATCGTCTTCCATAGGCCGCAGAATCATATCCTCATCCGTTCCTAAAATGTCGGAAAGAAGCAGTTCATTGCCGTCATAGTCCATATTGATAGGCTCATCCAGAGAAACCTCCGCTTTTTGATTGGATATTTTCCGGATGTGCATTAAAATTTCATTTTCAATGCAGCGGGAAGCATAGGTTGCCAGCTTGATATTCTTATCCCGGCGGTATGTTCCCACCGCTTTGATTAGCCCGATGGTGCCAATGGAAATCAAATCTTCCAAATTCACACCGGTATTCTCAAACCGGCGGGCAATAAAAACCACAAGACGTAAATTCCGTTCGATCAGCAGCTGCTTTGCTTCTTCATTCCCCTGCTCCAGCGCTTCCAGCGCTTCCTGCTCCTCTTTGCCCTTCAAAGGCGCAGGCAGCACATCGCTGCCGCCAATATAATGCACCGTTCCCTGGTGCGCTTGAAACATTCTTTTCCACAATGCCAACATTTTTTTCCTCATACCGTTCCTCCCGTTAATGCCTGATACGCGCCCTGCGCGTCCAAATTCTCCGGCGCAAAGGCTACCAGAGAGCTCCCCCGATACGTTCCGATTTTCACGTTATGAAATCTCAGAGCCAACAGCAGTCCGTGAGACTGCCCCACCGTTCGGTACGGCACAAGACGCAAGCCGGGCAACGCTCCCACCGACTCCACGGGACGGCGCAGCTGTTCCGCCGTAAGACCCGTAAGCTGCGTTGCCGTCTCCGCGCCGATCACCAGGACCGGCCGTCCCGTAATCGGGTCATACAAAGTGTTTCCCGTATCCTGTAATGCCTGAATCTGCACCCGGCTGCTGCCATAGGACAGTTCTACGGGAATTATAGACCTACCGCCAATTTTTCCCTGAAATCCAAACAGGCACAAGATGCCCAGCATAACGGCAGCTCCTGCCGCCGACCAAAAAAGATTACCGGCCAATCCATGGGTCATACCACCAAGCGCCATATTCAAAAGCACAAAAAGAAATCCCTTTTGCAAACTTCCTGCGTTCCATCCAAAGGCCACAGAGGCCATCAGCGCCAGGCTGACCAAACGCCACAGGAAGTTCTTCAGGAACCCCAGACCCGGTAAAAAACTTGCTGCCGTCATCACCGCGCCAAGGGCCGCCCCCAAAACTGCTCTTGGTATTTGACCCATGCAGCCGGATAATCGGTTTGTCCCCAAAAGTAACAGAAAATCCACAATAAAGTTGAAGATTACTGCCAAAAGTATGTACTTTTCCAATGATTGCACCTCCTTGGATTGAAGCTCGTGGCATCAGTATACGAGCCCCTATGAGAAAATCCCGTCGCAAGGTCGATGCCTTTTGGCCGCAAGAAACGATACATCCTGTCCCCTTTTCTGCCTTGCCCACAGCAGAAACAAAAAAAGCGGCAGCTGAAGCACTCAGCTGCCGTTTGTATCTGTCGATAAATTCTCGGGGCGAATAATCTTCCGAATATTTTTTTCTGCCTTGATGCGCTCCACCATAATCTCATGACCACAGCCAAGGCATCTCATACGAAAATCTGCGCCGGTACGAAGTACCTTCCACTGTTTCTGGCCACAGGGGTGCGCTTTTTTCATAATCAGCGTATCCCCTACGCGAACATCCATCCCTATTCCCCCTTGATTGCCGCCCAATACTGTTTGGCGGCTTGCTCCGCCTTGTTCGGGCCGAATTCATAATACCTGGCATCTTTCAAATCGTCGGGCAGGTACTGCTGATTGACCCAGTGATTTTTGTAATCGTGGGGATACTGATATCCCTGCTCCCGTTCCATAGTGAAGGAATCGGCGTGGACATTCTGCAGGTGTCTGGGGAATCCGATGCCCTTTCCCTTCCGAATATCCTCCAGCGCCATCTCCAGCGCAATATGCCCGGAATTGGACTTAGGTGAGGTTGCCATCAGCACCGCCGCATCGCCCAATGGAATACGTGCTTCCGGCATACCCAGCATTAAAGCCATATCTACGCAGGATTTTACAATGGGAATAATCATAGGATAGGCAAGGCCAATATCCTCCGATGCAATCACCATCAGGCGGCGGCAGGCGGACTGCATCTGTCCTGCTTCCAGGAGCCGGGCAAGATAATGGCAGGCGGCATCCGGGTCTGAGCCGCGAATGGATTTCTGCAAGGCAGACAGCAAATCATAATGATTGTCACCATCCCGGTCAGCGCGCAGGACGCTCTTCTGGGACACCGCCTTGGCATCCTCCAGGGTAAGTGTTATCTTGCCGTTGACCGGCTTGCCGGCAGAAAACAGCACTTCCACCGCATTCATCGCCTTACGCAGATCTCCGCCGCAAGCGCCGGCAATATATTCCAGCGCGTTTTCCTCCGCTTCCGCCTGCAGTGCATTGCGCTTTTCCAGGAATGCTACCGCCCGTTTAACTGCTTTCAATGTAGCCTGCGCTGTAATCTGCTTAAATTCAAACACGGTAGAACGGCTTAAAATGGGATTGAACACATAAAAATAAGGATTCTCCGTGGTAGAAGCAATTAAGGTAATTTTCCCGTTCTCAATATGCTCCAGCAAGGACTGCTGCTGTTTTTTGTTGAAAGACTGAATCTCATCCAAATACAGCAACACGCCGTTGGGCGCCATAAAGGTATCCAGCTGCGCCACAATGTCTTTAATATCAGAGGTGGATGCCGTGGTGGCATTTAGCTGGTATAATGTGCGGTTCGTCTGCTTGGCAATAATTTTGGCAACTGTGGTTTTGCCTGTGCCGCTCGGGCCGTAGAAAATCATATTGGGGATATTGCCGGAGTCCACCAGTCGGCGCAAAATCGCGCCTTCTGCCAGAATATGCTCCTGACCAAAAACTTCATCCAAGGAATTTGGACGCAAAAGCTCTGCTAAAGGCTGATACATACGCCGCTCCTTTCTTTTTTTCTATCATAGCACACACAGGGAAAAATTGCACCATCTTTTTACAAAAAAACTGCCGTGGTTTTCCCACGGCAGTCATATCAGAATTCCTCGTCTTCGTCCAGATCAAACTCCAACGTCTCGCCACATTCCGGGCAGACAATGGAGCCGGCTTCCAGAGTCTCTTCATCAAAGTCGATGATATTACCACAGGCGCACTTCACTTCGTAAATAGTGGTTTCCTCGTCGCCATAGTCGAAGCCTTCCTCGTAGTCTTCGTCTTCGTCGTAATCCTCGTCTTCGTAGTCGTCTTCGTAGTCGTCTTCGTAGTCGTCTTCGTACTCATCGTCGTCCAGGATGTAGTCCTCAATGGCATCCAGATCTTCTTCAATTTCGTCAAGCTCGTCAGAAATTGCGATAGTGGTCTCCTCCACATCGGTCAGCCGACGGGTGATATCTCCAAGCAAGTCCACGATGGACGCAATCATCTGGCCCTCGGGTTTCTCCTGGTCCAGCTTCAGGCCATCCATCAGGCCTTTCAGGTATGCAGCCTTCTCAGAAATCGTCATAGCGGTCTCCTTCTCAGTTCTTGGAACGGCCCAGATATTCACCGGTGCGGGTGTCAATCTGAATCTTGTCGCCCTCGTTGATGAACAAAGGCACCTTCACCTCAGCGCCGGTCTCCAGAGTGGCGGGCTTCAGGGTGTTGGTAGCGGTGTTGCCAGCAAAACCAGGCTCGGTAGCGGTAACAACCAGGTCAGCAAAGTTGGGAACTTCTACGCCAAATACGCTGCCCTTATAGCTCATAATGGTGCAGGTATCGTTTTCCTTGACAAAGCTGAAGGAATCATCCAGTACGCTGGAGTCGATGGGTACCAGCTCGTAAGATTCGGGGTCCATAAAGTAGTACAGCTCGCCATCGTTATAGGAGTACTCCATCTTCTTGCGCTCAACATAAGCGGTGGGGTACTTGGCAGAGGGGTTGAAGCTGGTCTCCGTTACGCCGCCGGTGATGACGTTCTTCATCTTCACACGGACAAAGGCCGCGCCCTTGCCGGGCTTAACGTGCTGGAATTCAATAACCTGCATAACCTTGCCGTCCATATCAAAGGTAATACCATTTCTAAAATCGCCTGCAGAAATCATTTCTTTATCCTCCTGAAAATTCGCCTCATTTAAGGCAGATATGATATATGGCTTTAGCGCAAATATTTTAACCGAAATTCGCCCTGATTGCAATAGGAAAACCAAATATTTTTGCTCTTTTTACACAACAATCAGGTTTTTCGGACTGTGGGTGATGTTTTCACAGCCGTCTTCCTTAAAAATCACCACGTCCTCGATGCGAACGCCGAACTTTCCGGGCAGGTATATGCCGGGCTCAGCAGAGGTGACTACATTGGTTTGCATTACTGTCTCCGCGGAGGGAGCGCAGTTGGGATTCTCGTGAATCTCCATACCCAGACTATGGCCGTAGCTGTGGCTGAAGTAAGGGCCGTAACCCTCATCCGTAATGACCTGCCGCGCGGCTGCATCCACATCCTTGCCCATAACGCCCGCCTTCGAGGCGGCGATACCGGCAAGCTGTGCCTTCAGCACAATATTGTATACCTTCTCCATTTCATCGGTCACATAGCTCACTGCTACGGTACGGGTCATATCCGCGCAGTAGCCGTTGTACAATGCGCCGAAGTCCATAGTAATGAAGTCGCCGTCTTCAATCACCCTGTCGCCGGCAACGCCGTGAGGCATACTGGTGTTCGGTCCGGATACCACAATGGGGTCAAAAGAGGGGGCATCGGCGCCGTTTTTGTACAGGCAGTAAATCAGCTCCGCCTGCAGTTCCCGCTCGGTCATACCGGTTTTGATTTTCGGCAGCAATTCCGCAAAGGCACGATCGGTAATCTCCTGCGCTTTACGCATACGGTCCAGTTCCCACTCTTCTTTCACATGGCGAAGACTGCTGATTTTTTCATTGAACGGCACCAGCTTCGCGTTCAGGCGTTTTTCGTAGCCCATCAACTCAGCCACTGTCAGATAATTTTCTTCGTAGCCCAATGCGGTCACGCCAAACTCGTGAATGGCCTCGTTTAACCGCTTGGAATAGGGATTCTCCCGGTTGACTTCCAGCACCTCAAATCCCTTGATGTTGTTCTGCGCGGATTCAATGTACCGGCCGTCGGTAAAATAACGGCAGCCGCCCCGGGTGACGATTGCCACGCCTTCGGCAATATCAAACTCCGCACCGTACATACGGCTGTACCGGCTGGTCAGCAGCAGGCCGTCCACTTCATCGGTCAGCAAAGACAGATATTTGTTCAGGTTGTTCACAGTTTCATTCTCCTTTTTCTCGCTAAGTAAATAAAAGGCTTTTCCGCCACGTGGCGGAGCTTCAGCCAAAACGTATGATTATGAATGGAGCGCACCAGGATTGTACGCACACCGGCGCAGTTGCCTCCCAGGGTGTCTGTATATATCTGGTCGCCAATCAGAACGCTTTTCTCCCTGGCCTTGCCATACTTTTTCAGACATTCCAGGATGCCTTTGGAAAAAGGCTTCTTTGCACCGGTCACACAGTCAATCTGATAGGTCCGGCAAAAGTCCGTCACCCGGCTTTGATAGCTGTTGGACACCACACACAGGGTCAGACCGGCAGCCTTTATTTGGGTCAGCCAGTTTAATACCTCCGCTGAGGGCTCATTGGTGGTATAAGGAATCAACGTATTGTCGAAATCCAACATCACCAGCTCAATGCCAGCATCCAGAAAAAACCGGGGTTTTAACCGGGTCACATCCTCCGCAAGCCACGAAGGCAACAATGGAAAGGTCATCTTTGCCGTCTTCCTTCATAAGATATGGCAAATCATTGCCGCAATTTAAGCAAATTATATCATATTCGGAGGGATTTGTCTATGGATTTTCCCATTTATCTTGCCATGACTTCCGCAGAAATTGCCGGTTGCGACGCTTTGCCGCCCCGATTGGCGTGGATGGCTTGCCATTTCTCCGCGTACGGACTGGGTCTTTCTAACTGTCCTGACTCCCTGCCGGATGGTTC
>JAZUOF010000063.1:0-10844 GCA_045604565.1 Faecousia sp. | reverse complement strand
GGAGTGTTGCAGGATTCTGCAACACGCCCTTGCTTATTTTTCTACTGCTTGCCTGATAAGAGAAATCAGTTCCTCCCGTCCGTTTCCCTTCTGTGCGGAAAACGGAATAACAGGACAATCCTCCGGTAATTCAAGATCCCGGGTAATTGTTTGCAAATTAGGCTCAATTTCACTTTTCTTCAGCTTATCCAGCTTGTTTGCCACAACAACAAATGGGTAACCGGTTTCCAGGAAAAATCGCGCCATGGTAATATCATTATTGGTCGGAGCATGGCGCGCATCAACAATCAGAACACCCAAATCAATACGTTCCGCGGCAAAATAAGACTCCATCAGCTTTGCCCAACGGTCCTTTTCCGCCTGAGAGACCTTCGCATAGCCATAACCCGGCAAATCTACAAAATAACATTTCTTGTCCACGGTAAAGTAGTTGACGTGAATGGTCTTACCCGGTTTATCTCCCACGCGCGCCATATTCTTTCGATTTAGAATTCGGTTAATAACAGAGGATTTTCCAACATTTGATTTCCCCGCAAACGCAATCTCAGGTAAACGGTTATGGGGGAAATCTTTTGTACCAGCGGCTGAGATCAGAAATTCTGTATTATTAAAATTCATCATCTGCACCTCACTGGCGGATGCCCGGTTTGGGGGATCGGGTCTTAACGTCTCCGGGAATGTCCTGTAAAATCACAGAGGAAATCTCGGTATGGCGGTTCAGCGCCGTATCCAAAACCGTATCCACAGTCTCTGCCAATACAAAATTCAGACGGCTGCGCACAGTCTGGTCAATGCGTTCCAAGTCCCGCTCATTGTCCTTGGGTATTATGACAGTGCGGATACCGTGGCGCAGCGCTGCCATTGTCTTTTCTTTTAAACCGCCAATTGCCAGAACTCTGCCACGCAGGGATATTTCACCGGTCATAGCCACATCTCTCCGCACAGTTGTTCCCGTCAGCGCAGAAACCATCGCAGTGCATACACTCACGCCTGCAGAAGGTCCGTCCTTGGGAATCGCGCCCTCCGGAAAGTGCACGTGGATATCCTTGGATTTATAGAAATCTGACTGAACGCCCAGTTTTTGGGCATTGGAACGGATATAGCTCAGCGCGGCATGGGCAGATTCCTTCATAACATCTCCCAGATTTCCGGTAAGCTCCAGCTTTCCGGAGCCATCCATCACGTTCACTTCCACTTCCAGAGTATCGCCGCCAACAGAGGTCCAGGCAAGTCCTGTGACCAATCCTACCTGGTCAAAGCCCGGCAGACGGTCCGGTAAATACTTGCGGACGCCCAAAAAGCTCTCCACATTGGCACCGGAAATGATAATTCGTTTACTCTGAGAATCGCTAAGAATCTGCATATCAACCTTGCGGCAAATCTGTGCAATTAATCGTTCCAGGCTGCGCACGCCAGATTCCCGTGTATAACACTGAATGATCTCCCGTACGGCATCATCTGTAAGCCGCATCTGGGATTTCTTCAGGCCGTGTTGAATCATCTGCTTTGGCAGCAAATGATTTTTGGCAATCATCAGCTTTTCCTCGTCCGTATAGGAGCCAAGCTCAATGATTTCCATGCGATCCATAAGGGGTGTGGGTATTGTATCTACCGTGTTGGCAGTCGTAATAAACATCACATTGCTCAGGTCAAAAGGAATCTCCAGGAAATGATCCCGGTATGTCTTGTTCTGCTCGCTGTCCAGCACTTCCAAGAGCGCCGCGCTGGGATCGCCGCGATAGTCGGATCCCATCTTATCCACTTCGTCCAGCAAAAGAACGGGATTCATCGTTTCCGCCTGTATCATAGCGCTTAATACCCGTCCGGGCATAGCTCCCACATAGGTTTTTCTGTGGCCGCGGATATCGGCTTCATCGTGGACGCCGCCCAATGCAATCCGCGCGATTTTCCGATTTAAGCATCTGGCAATGGAATAAGCCACAGAAGTCTTACCAACACCAGGGGGGCCCACCAGGCACAGGATTTGAGGAGGCATTTCCGGAGCAATCTGACGAACTGCAATTGTTTCCAAAATACGTTCCTTAACCCTGTCCAATCCAAAATGATCCTTATCCAGAATCTTTTTGGCCATCTGAACGTCTACGCGCTCTTTTGTATACTTATTCCACGGAAGCTCCAATACCGTATCCAGATAGTTCCGCAGAACGGATGCTTCTGCAGAGCCAAAGGGTTGTTTTTTCAGGCGTTCCACATCCTTGAGAAGTTTCTTCTGTGTTTCTTCTCCCAATTTAAGGCTGCGAATCCCCTTCTCATAATCGGAAAACTCGGAGTTTTCTTCTCCCTCGCCCAATTCCTCCCGAATGGCCTTCATTTGTTCACGCAGGTAATAATCCCTTTGGTCCTGGTCGATATAGGCTCTTGTTTTTTCCTGTATATCCGATTCCAGCTGAAGATACTCCACTTCCTGGCGAAGCAGCATCAGCACGTGCTCCAGGCGGCGTACCGGATGCATCTGGCACAGGAGCTTTGCCTTATCCTTGTAATCCATTCCGGAGTTCTGCGCCATAATATCTGCCAAAAAACCACAGTCATTGGAGGCTAACATACGAAGCTGTACCGTCTGAGCCGGTTTTTCTGCCAGTTCCATATATGCGTTATACAGATTATTCGCCTCTCGGCGTAGGGCCCGGGTACGCATATTTTCCGTGTACGCCAAATCTTCAGCCGGTTGAATTTCGCCGGTCAAATATGGATCAAACTGGTTCAGCTTAACCAGATGCGCCCGGTACATTCCCTCTACCAGTATACGAATGTTCTCACCCTGGGACTTTAGGATTTGCTTGATTTTAACCACCGTTCCGATGGGATACAGCTCCTTCAGTCCGGGATCGTCATCCATAATATTTTTTTGGGGGGCAAGCAGCAGGATTTGATCCTTCTTCATAGCCGCTTCCAAAGCCAACGCGGATTTCATCCTTCCCACATCAAAATGCACAGTCTGATCCGGGAATACAACCATACCGCGCAAGGCCAAAACCGGCATGCTGCTGTTGGTATATTGCTCGCTCATAGGGTACTCCTTTTCAAAAAAGCAACACAGGGGGTAGACTTCTACCCCCTGTCAAAGTTATTATCTTGCGCCAAGGGATGCTCTGGGATTTGCTTTGTCTCGAATAATGACAGGCTCTCCACCGGCAATACATTCCGGGGTGATAATCACCTTGCGAATGGTCAGGTCGGAAGGAATCTGGAACATCACGTTAGTCATAGTCTCTTCCATAACCGCGCGCAATCCGCGAGCGCCGATTTGGCGCTCAATGGCCTTTTGCGCTACAGCTTCCAACGCTTCCTGCTGAATCTCCAATTTCACATTATCCATACCCAAAAGCGCCTCATATTGCTTTGTCAGCGCATTTTTGGGTTCCACCAAGATTCGGACAAGATCCTCTTTCTTCAGGTCTTTTAAAGCAGTAATCACGGGCATACGGCCAACCAATTCCGGGATAATGCCGTACTTGAGCAGATCGTGGGGCTGAACCTGTGCGAAAAGTTTGCCCAAATCACGATTCTTTTTGCTTTCCACAGGCGCGTCAAAGCCAATCGCGGACTTATCCGTCCTTGCTTCAATAATTTTGTCCAGTCCGTCAAACGCGCCGCCGCAAATAAATAGGATGTTTGTAGTGTCCACAGGAATTGTCTCCTGCTGAGGATGCTTTCTGCCGCCCTGAGGGGGAACATTAGCAACCGTGCCTTCCAGAATTTTCAGAAGCGCCTGCTGAACACCCTCGCCGGACACATCCCGGGTGATAGAGGTATTTTCACTCTTTCGGGCGATTTTGTCCATTTCATCAATGTAGATAATGCCGCGTTCGGCTCTTTCTACATCAAAGTCTGATGCTTGCAAAAGGCGAACCAAAATATTCTCTACATCATCGCCCACATAGCCAGCCTCTGTCAATGTTGTGGCATCGGCAATGGCAAAGGGTACGTCCAAGATCTTGGCCAGTGTTTGGGCAAAAAGCGTTTTGCCGGATCCGGTGGGGCCAATCAAAAGAATATTGCTCTTTTGCAGCTCTACATCGGATTCCTGCGCCAGGTAAATCCGTTTATAGTGGTTATAAACCGCAACGGACAACGCAACTTTTGCTGCGTCCTGGCCAATGATATACCCATCCATATAGGACTTGATTTCCATGGGGGTAGGCAGATGCTCCGGGGCATCTGCAACATCGTGGTTATCCCGCAGCAAGTCGCAGCAAGCCTGTACACAGTCACTGCAAATATATACGCCGGGACCGGCAATCAGCCGAGTCTGCGTTTCTCCTTTTCCACAAAAGGAACAGCAAATGACATTCTCGTCTGTTTTTGCCATAGCTGTGTACCTCCTCTGCGTTTATTAATGGCGGTCAAGAACCCGGTCGATCAGGCCAAAGGAAACCGCATCCTGCGCGGTCATAAAATTGTCGCGCTCACAGGCATCGGTAACTTCTTCTACGCTCTTTCCGGTATTATCCGCTAAAATCTGATTCATACGGGCTTTAATGGTTTCCAGGCGCTTCATATGAATCGCCATATCCGTAATCTGGCCCTTTGTACCTGCGGAAGGTTGATGAATCATAATTTCGGAATTGGGAAGCGCCATACGCTTGCCCTTTGTACCGGCCGCCAGCAGAAATGCACCCATGGATGCCGCCATACCCACACAAATCGTCGCCACATCACATTTGATGTACTTCATTGTGTCGTAAATGGCCATACCGGCAGTTACACTGCCGCCGGGGCTGTTGATATAAAACTGAATATCCTTATCCGGGTCCTGCGCCTCCAGATACAATAACTGCGCCACAATCAGGCTGGCTGTCGTATCGTTGACTTCCTCGGACAGGAAGATAATGCGGTCATTCAGCAGGCGGGAGAAAATATCGTAACTGCGTTCTCCGCGGCTGGTCTGTTCCACAACATAAGGTACTAAACTCATGGTTATGTCTCCTTTCAAGCTTTGAAACATTCTAACCACTTCACCTAGCGGTTATTCCTCAGCGGCGGCCTTTTTCTTGGTAGTGGAGGCAGCTTTTTTTCTGGCAGGAGCGGCAACCGCGGAGTCCACGATTACCTTTACAGCCTTACGGGTCTCCAGGCTGGTCTTGATTTCATCGGCAGGAACCATTTCCTTAATCTTCTCAACATCCAGCTCGTATTGCTTTGCCAGATTCTCATACTCGGCTGCCAAATCCTCATCAGATACGGTAACGCCTTCCACTTCAGCAATCTTTGCCAGGGTAACGTTGATCTTGGCCTGCTTTTCAGCAGCAGGGCGGAACGCATTACGCATAGTATTCAGATCGCCGCCCATCATCTTGGCATAGGCCTCCATAGAGTAGCCGCTCATCTGCAACTGATAAGAGAAGCGCTCCATCTGGCTGTCAAGTTCTGCTTCAATCAGGCCCTTGGGCATATCTACCGTGGTATTCTCGGCAGCCTTTTCCACACAGGCATTTTCAAAAGCGGATTCCGCCTGCTTCTGTGCCTCAGCCTTAGCTTTGGCGCGAATATCTGCCTTCAATTCGTCCAGTGTATCAAACTCCGAAACGTCCTTGGCAAATTCATCATCCAGCTCAGGCACATTCGTGGCGCTGACCTTGTTCAGCTTCACGTGGAAAATAACAGCCTTTCCAGCCAGCTCGGCGTGGTAGTCTTCCGGGAAGGTAATGTCAATATCCTTCTCATCACCGGCAGACATACCGACAATCTGCTCTTCAAATCCGGGAACAAAGGACTTGGAACCCAGTTTCAAATCGTGGTTCTCGCCCTTGCCGCCGTCAAAGGGAACGCCATTGTCAAAGCCTTCAAAGTCAATGTTGGCAGTGTCACCCATTTGGGCAGCACGGTCCACAGTTTCGGTGGAGGCAACATTTTGAGCCATACGGTCCAACTCTGCCTGTACCTGCGCCTCAGTAATTCTTACCTTGGTCTTTTCTACGGTCAGACCCTTGTATTCGCCCAAAGTGACCTCAGGGTAAACATCGGTCACCAGAGTAATGGTAACCACATTGTCTTCGCCGATCTGCATATCCGTCAGGCTGGGGCGGCCCACAGCCTTAATATCCTGCTTAATAACAGCCTCTTCGTAAACCTCGGGAAAAATTTCTTCCAGGCCGTCTTCATAAAACACGTGAGCGCCGTACATAGCCTCCACCATCTTGCGGGGGGCCTTTCCCTTGCGAAAGCCGGGAATCATAATGTTCTTACGGGCCTTCATATAAGCCTTGTTGACACCGGATTCCATCAGCTGGCTGTCAATCTCTACGACGATCGTTGTCTGATTTCCGTTTCTTTCAATGCTCTTTACGTTCATTTTTTATATCCTCCTGAAATTCAGACCCTAAAGCAGGGTCCTCATTTTACAAATTTTGCATCCGAATTATTTTAGCAGATAATGCCACAAATGTCCACACTTTTCTAAAATAAATTATCGTTTTATCAAATATGGCCGGAAGTTCAATTTATCCGCAGAAACAAGGCGATATTCCACTCCGTCCCAAACGCCCTCTATGGCAAGTCCGTGGCTTTGACCGTGCAAATGACCGTAAAAACATTGCCGAACTTCATACTTATGCAGAAGCTCCAAAATCTCAGGGCAGGAATATCCTTTATACAACGGCGGGTAATGTAAAAATACAATCTTCGGCAGATTGCCGGCTGACTTCAAAGATGCCTCCAGGCGCATCAATTCCCGCCGAAACACCTTTTCATCGTGTTCACCGCTGCGACTTTCTTCAAAAAACCAACCCCGCGTTCCGCAAAGCGCAACGCCATCATATACGTAGTGATTATTATTGAGAATAAACTGGTCAGAAAAATCCCACCGTTTGATAAAATCGTAAAATTTGGCGGCAGTGCTCCACCAGTAATCGTGATTACCTTTCAGAATAATCTTTTTTCCCGGGATATTGTTGATCCAGGCGAAATCCTCTTTAGCCTGCTCCAAATCAAGCGCCCATGACAAATCTCCCAGTAAAACAGTGGCGTCCTCCGGCCCAATGACAGACAGGCCCTCTTTCAGCTTTTCCATGTAGCCGGTCCATGCGCCCCCGAAAATATCCATCGGCTTGGGTGCGCCTAAGCATAAATGAAGATCTCCGATTGCATAAAGAGCCATCTTCCAACTCCTTAAATGTATTTTCTGACTTCTTCCCGTGTTAATCCGGTAGCGCGCGTTATCATATTGACATACTCCATAGGACTTACATCAGAGATGAGCAAAGTCGTGCGGCTTTCCCCCGTCTTTGCCCGGTAATCTTGCAAGCCGCCGTATGCCACAGCGGCATACGGATCCAATATTAGTCCGCTTGACCGATATACGCTGTTGATAACCGGCTCGGTTCGTTTTTGTCCTACGACAGAAACAAATAATCCTTTATTCAGTTCCGGCAGAAATTCCGGATGTATCCGATAGGTCTTTTTCTGCTCGACCGATTGTCGATATCGCAGGGTTTCATCAATGCCCAGGCTGCCGGAAATCAGATGCTCCAAGCCGGAAGGATTTTGCACGTCCAGCAAAGGCAACGCGGTTTGGATGACCGGAAGACCGGTATCCAGTTCTCCCCGGTGGATGAAATCCCAAATTGCGCTGTTTTCATTGCAGGAGCATATAATCATTCCAATGGGAAGTCCCATTTTCTTTCCGTACCATGCTGCTACCGGAATTTCAAGATCCCCCGCAGGAACAGCAATATCAAACTTCTCCACGCCAATCTTGGCCAATTCTCCTGTCACTGCAAATAAAATAGCGATACGAATGGCCAGCTTTGCCCACATACCGGGTATCACGCCCGGTACTGCAGAGAGCTTTTGAAAAAGCGAATCTTCCAAATACCGGTAATGAGATTGGGGATTGTTCCACAGCTTGGCAACCACCACACGCTGGCTCATGGAAGTGATGCCGGCAGGATTCTTTCCAATCAGGCAATCCACATCCCAGCCGGTCAGCTCCGAGGAAAAAAACAAATTAAGAATTTGTGCAACGTTCTGTCCAAAACTCTTTGTTTTTAAATCACATATTTGCGTTTCGGAAAAAGACGGAAGACGGAAAGGCATAAACTGTCCGCCATCCGGAGCCACTTGCTCGTGCAAGGCACGGTAGGACGTAAACGAATCGGTCTTACTTCTGCTGGACTGGTATAGCACGTTCCATCACTCCTATTGCATTATTCCAAAAAATGTCTTGTACGGTGTTTTCATCTACGCCGCGGCTCATCAATCTACTTGCCAAAAGTGGGTAATCCTGTACGCCGCAGAATCCTTCCGGAAGGCGATCGCAGCCGTCCAGATCTCCGCCAAGGGCAATGTGCTTCCCGCTGGGATCCAGCTCTAAAAAGCGCAGAAAATGATCACAGGCAGTATCCAGATCCGGGTTTTCTCCCACAAATTCATCGCATTGATTGAAGCCGGCGACGCCGCCGGTTCGGCAAATTTCCAGGAACATATCATCTGTCAGGTTTCGGCTGACCGCGCACACCGAACGGCTGTTGGAATGGGTCGCAATTACCGGCGCCTGAGTAATTTTCATAATATCCCAGAAGCCCTCATCGCTGATATGACTTACGTCAATGAGCATACCCAGCCGTTGCGCTTCTTTTACAAATTCTTTGCCTAAATCGGTCAGTCCGCCGCCGGTTATATGTGAGCCGGTCAGGGGGTTCTGTTCATTCCACCCCAGGCTTGTAATCCGAAAACCCACGTTGTAGAGGTCTTCCAGGAGCGCCGGATCAAAGTCAAAGCCTGCAGGACCTTCTATCGTTAATACCGCAGACATTTTTCCGTTTTGATAATTCGACTTGATATCCTCTGGGGAATATGCCACGCTAATGACGTCGCTGTTCTTCTCCACTTCCCTCAAAACAGAGGCCAGTTCCCGTTCAAAAACTGTCACCGGTGAAATATTCATCCACTTTTCCATATATGGAGTTGTAAAGCAGGCGAAGCACTGGGCGTATCCCGGCAGCTTTCCTGCCCTATTCAAATCAATATGAAGTTCGTTCTCTCTCAGGCTGCCACATTCCGCGCCTGTTTTGCCCAAAAGACCCAGCGCTGTATCGCAGTGCAGGTCAAATACAGGAAAATTCATTCAAAAGCACCTTCCAAATGAAAAATTTCAGGATTCTTGGTTGCCGTGCCTTCCGGCGCATAAATTTCAATCACGTCAAACCGAGGTTGGAGCTGTGTGGGGTATTCCGATAAGTAAATGGATGCCGTAGTACGCAGGCGGTTCTGTTTATAAAAATCCACAAATTCCTTCGCTTCCGCAAAAGCATTGGTTTTGCGAAGCTTTACTTCCACAAAGACCAAGAATTTTTTATTGCTGGCAATCAGATCAATCTCTCCAAATCGGCATCGATAATTGGCAGCCAGCAAATCATAGTGTTTCTTTTTCAGATACTGCGCTGCAAGGGCCTCGCCCCAGGCTCCCGAAAGATTATTCCGTCCCATAGAGCTTTTTCAGAAAGGTCATACGATGGATAGGACTCGGTCCGTTAGCGGACAGCGCAGTATAATGGGCCTTTGTACCATATCCTTTATGAATTTCAAAGCCGTAATGGGGGTACTGCTTTGCCATTTCTATCATATAGTCATCCCGTGTTACTTTTGCCAGAATAGAGGCGGCAGCGATGTTTGCGCTACGGCTGTCTCCGCGCACAACCGTTTGTACGGGAATCCCAAAGTCCTTTTCCCGGTTACCGTCAATCAGTGCCAGTTCCGGTTTGACAGACAGCTTCTGCAGTGCCCGTTCCATAGCCAAAAAAGTTGCCTGGAGAATATTCATTTCATCGACTTCTTTATGATCCGCAAAGGCGATTCCATAAGCAATCGCTTCCTGCTGAATCACAGAAAACAGTTCTCTGCGTCGTTTGTCGGAAAGCTTCTTGCTATCGTCCAGACCGACGATTTCGTGATTCGGGGGTAGGATTACAGCAGCAGCGCAAACAGGACCTGCTAACGGACCGCGTCCGGCTTCGTCCACGCCGCAAATGACCTGGACTCCCCTACTGAAATATTCTTGCTCGATCTGCCACATATTCCGTTCGCTCATCGCATATCCTCCGGGTCCTCCAGTGTAAAACAACCCAACTTGCCGGAACGGTACTCATCCAAAAGCACTTTAGCCATCCGTTCCGTATGGATTTCACCCCGGGCAAGAAGAAACCCCCGCTTTCGGCCGGCTTCCTCCAGAAGCATATACCCGGGCGTGTTTTCAGGCATATCCACCTTATACCGTTCACGCACAGTCTGCGGATAGTATTTCCACAGCACTTCCATCAGATGGCAGGCAAGCTCCTCGGTGTCAATCACATTTTCTTTTACAGCGCCGGTATAAGCCAGCATCATTCCCACTTCCGGGTCTTCAAATTTCGGCCAAAGAATACCCGGTGTATCCAGCAAAAGCAAACTGCTGTCCACCGTTACCCATTGCTTACCCCGGGTCACGCCCGGCCGGTTTTCCGCTTTTGCGCCCTTCCTGCCGGAAATTTGGTTGATCAGAGTGGATTTTGCCACGTTGGGAATCCCCACAATCATCACACGAAGCGGACGGTTCATCCCCTTTGCCATATCCTTTTCAATTTTTTCCTTCAAAACTGTTCTCACAGCCGGCTGAAAAGCGGAAATACCTTTCCTGCTTTTGCAATCCGTGGAAATGGCCGCCATACCCTTGGACCGGAAGTATGCAATCCAACGTTTGGTTGCTTCCGGATCAGCCAGGTCTGCGCGGTTTAAAGCTACGATTCGAGGTTTGTTGCCACAGATGGAATCAATATCCGGATTGCGGCTTGCAATGGGAATTCTGGCATCCAGAATCTCACAAACCGCATCCACTTGCTTCAAAT
>JAZUOF010000062.1:0-7590 GCA_045604565.1 Faecousia sp. | reverse complement strand
TCCGATTTGGAGCGTATAACTCCCTATGTGAGGCCGCCCTTCGGGCGGATTTTCTCAGATATGATTTTCCAGCCAGGTTTTCATAGCAGACCTTCCCTCAGGACTCATCGGAAAGGTCTCCTTGCCCTCCATTTGGCTCTTTTCATAGCAAAAAGGACCGTGCCAGTACTCCGCAGTTATGGAGCTTGCCTGCATATCCACCTCTTTGGAAGACTTTTTCACCACATTGGGAAGGATCCGGAAACGGAACGCACCCAAAGAGCCTGTAAATACATTGTCCATAGCGAAGGTGTGCAATGTGGGAAGATAGATTTCTGTCATGCTCATTGTTCCATCAGCTTTTCCATTTCGTCCAGCAATTCTCCAAACAGCTGCAAGGCCTGCTCAACAGGCGCAGGGTCAGTCATATCCACGCCTGCATCCTTCAGCAGATCAATGGGACTCTTGGAACAGCCGCCGGACAAGAACCGGATATAATCCTTCACCGCAGGCTCTCCCTCAGTCAGAATCCGGCGGGACAAAGCAATCGCAGCGGAATAGCCGGTAGCGTACTGGAACACGTAATAGTTATAGTAGAAATGGGGAATTCTCGCCCATTCCATAGCAATTTCATCATCCACAACCATATCCGGTCCGAAATACAGTTCGTTCAGTCTGCGGTACTCCGCGCACAGCACATCGGCTGTCAGGGTCTTGCCCTCCTGGACCATACGGCCAATATTCAGTTCAAATTCCGCGAACATCGTCTGGCGGTACAGGGTACCTTTAAACTGCTCCAGGAAGTGGTTGATCAGGTATGCCCGCTCCTGCTTGTCGGTAGTTCTTCCAAGCAGGTATTCCATCAACAAAGCCTCGTTGCAGGTGGAGGCAACCTCCGCAACAAAAATCACGTATCCGGAATCAATGGGATTCTGATACTTGTTGGAATGGTAAGAATGGAGCGCGTGGCCCATTTCGTGCGCCAGGGTGAACTGACTGTCCAGTGTGCCGGAATAGTTCATCAGCACGAACGGATGCACCGCTGCGCCTGCAGAATACGCGCCGCTGCGCTTGCCCTCATTCTGATAGACATCCACCCAGCGATTATCAAATCCCTCCTGCAGGATCTTCCGATAGTCCTCACCCAAAGGCGCAAGGGCATCATAAATGGTCTTTTTCGCCTGCTCATAGGGAATTTTCTTATCCACGTCAGCCACAAGGGGTGTATAGACATCGTAAAAATGCAGCTCATCCACTCCCAGCAGTTTCTTACGCAGGCGGACGTACCGGTGCATCTTGTCCATATTTTTATGAACAGCATCAATCAAATTCAGGTACACCGAGGTGGGTACATCCGTACGGTCCAGGGATGCCTCAAAAGCGGAATTGTACTTGCGCGCTTCCGCAAAGAACTTCAGCTGTTTGTTCTGCGCGTTCAGGATGCTTGCGGCAGTATTCTTAAATGCTCCAAAGCTGTGATACATGCTTTCATAGGCATTTTTGCGCAGCACCCGGTCAGGACTTTCTTCACAGGGCACAAAGGTTCCCTGTGTAATGGGATGGGGATTGCCTTCGCTGTCCAATGCGTCCGGGAATTTGATATCTGCATCCGCAAACATACCGTAGATACTGTCCGGAGCCTGCGCCATTTCACCGGCAGAGGCCAACAGCTTCTCTTCCGCAGGAGACAGGGTATGCTCTCTGCGGCGGCGCATATTGGTCAGATAACGGCGATACCGTTCCAGCTTCGGACAGGCGGCATAGAATTTGTCCATTGTCTCGTCGGAAATGGCGGTAATCTCCGGCGTTTCAAACGCGCAGGCAGCGCCCAGCGCAACCACCACACTCATAAATTTACCGGTCATTGCCTGGTAGGTTGCATCCCGGGTATCCACATCCGCCTTGCGCATACAGTAGTTGCCCAGCAGCTCCGCTTTGGCATCTGTCTGCTCCATCTTTTCCAAATAGGCATACAGCTCCTCCGGGGACTGAGACAGCCGTCCTGCGTAGGAAGCCAAAACATCCTTATCCTGCTCCAAAGTAGCCAGTTCCTGCTCCCAGGCCTCGTCCGTGGCGTACAGGTCTTCGATAGCCCAGGTGTCCTCCACAGGGATCTCAGAGCGCTTTCTGATTTTGTTCATATCATCCATTGGAATTCCCTCCTGAATGTTTTTTGTTTATTATAACACAATCGGTAAAAATTTCAATTCCCCTTTTCCGGCTGTGGGCTGGGAGAATTTCAGCAAAAAACGGCCGCAGAGCATCTGCAGCCGTCTTGATATCATTTGTCCATGGCAATAATCCGCTTCATCGCTTCAATACCTACAGCGATTGCCCCTGAGGTATCCTCACTCATCGGCATTGCCAAGCCAAGCTTTTCCCGTTCCTGATTCCAAACTGCGTGGAAGCAGCTTCCGCACCGGACTCCCAACGCAGAGGCTACCACAAACAGCGCTGCAGATTCCATTTCGCTTGCCTTGACGCCCAGACGCTTCCAGGATTCCCACTTTTGCTCCAATTCGTATTGAACAGGGCTCTTGTGAGGCGCGTGTTGACCGTAAAACGAATCTTTACATTGAACTACGCCCACATGGGTGCGGTAACCCAGCGACTGGCTGGCAGCTTTCAGCGCCGCGGTAACATCAAAGTCCGCAACTGCCGGAAACTCAATGGGAGCATATTCCATTGAGGTATGCTCATAGCGGATTGCTCCGGTTGCCACTACCACGTCTCCCGGCAAAACATCCAGGTCGATACCTCCGCAGGTGCCCACGCGGATAAAGGTATCTGCGCCGATTGCCGCCAGTTCTTCCATAGCGATAGATGCGGAGGGGCCGCCGATACCCGTGGAGCACACCGATACCTTTTCACCCAACAATGTGCCGGTGTAAATGTTGTATTCCCGGTTCATTCCGATATGTACAGGGTTATCAAAATGACTGGCAATGGCCTCACACCGACCGGGATCGCCAGGCAAAAAGCAATATCTGCCCACATCCCCTTCCTTACAGTGGATATGAAACTGCATACCAATATCCTGCATAACAGAACCTCCCCAAAATGATAAATTCAGTATAGCAGACATCCCATATATTTGCAAGAAAAAACAGACCAAACCATAGGATTTGGTCTGTTTATTCCTTAAAACAGGCTTACCTGGCTGGTATCCGGCAGATCGCCGAACGCACCGGATGCCTTAAGCATCTGAATATGGGTTTTGGACACCTTGGGGCAGGCCTCCGCCACTTCCTCCACAGACAGGAACTGCTTGCCTTTTCTGCCCTCGCACAAATCCCACGCCGCGCTCTCTCCCAATCCGGAGATGGATACAAAAGGCGGACGCAGCTTACCGTCCTCAACGAGGAACTTGGTTGCGTGGCTCTTATACAAGTCGATGGGAAGAAAATCAAACCCGCGAAGATAATACTCGTAGGCAACCTCCAGGGTAACCAGCAGGTCCTTGTCCTTATCCGTCGCCGCATCGTTATGCTCAATGGCGCGGATATTTGCCTTGACCATATCCATTCCGTGGGTCATCAGGTCTGCATCAAAGCCGCCCTTCTGACTGCGGCGGTAAAAATATGCCGCATAGAAGGCAAGAGGATGGTTGACCTTAAACCAGGCAATCCGGAATGCCATCATTACATAAGCAACTGCGTGCGCCTTAGGGAACAGGTACTTAATCTTTTTACAGGATTCAATATACCACTCGGGAACATTGGCGCTCCGCATTTCCTCCTCCGCGCCCGGAGGAAGTCCTCTGCCCTTACGGACAGATTCCATAATCTTAAATGCGCGCTTTTCGGGAATTCCACAGGCGATCAGGTAAATCATAATGTCATCGCGACAGCCAATGGTCTGGTCTACCTGCGCTGTTCCGGAAACGATCAGGTCCTTGGCATTGCCCAGCCACACATCCGTACCGTGGGTATATCCGGAAATCCGCACCAGAAAATCAAACCGGGTAGGTACGGTGTCCAGCAACACGCCCCGGGTGAAACGGGTATTGAATTCCGGAACTGCAACCGCGCCGGTGGGCCCCAATATGGGGTCATTTTCATAGCCAAGCACCTTGGATGAGGTAAAAATGGACATGGTGTCCTTATCATCCAACGGTATGGTCTTGGCATCCACCCCGGTTTCATCTTCCATCATACGGATCATGGTGGGATCATCGTGGCCCAGCATATCCAGCTTCAGCAGATTTTCTTCCATAGAGTGGTATTCAAAGTGCGTGGTTATCTGGTCGGAATTGGGGTCATCGGCCGGATGCTGTACCGGGCAGAAATCCCAGATTTCATTCTCCGCAGGAATGACCACCAGGCCGCCAGGGTGCTGGCCGGAGGAACGGCGCACATCTACGCATCCGGATATCAGGCGGCTTTCTTCAGCTTTTCCTACATGAAGATTCCGTTCGTCCAAATAGTGCTTCACATAGCCGTAGGCAGTCTTATCCGCCACAGTACCGATGGTACCTGCGCGGAAAACATTATCTCTGCCAAACATCTCCGTACAGTATGCGTGCGCTCTTGCCTGATATTCGCCGGAGAAATTCAGGTCGATATCGGGTATCTTATCGCCGCCGAATCCCAGGAAGGTCTCAAAGGGGATATTAAAGCCCTCTTTGGCAAAAGACGTACCGCACCGGGGGCAGACCGCATCCGGCAGGTCCGCGCCGCATCCATATCCGGAGGGTACATCAAAGGTGGTGTACTTACAGGCTTCATTGGGACAACGGTAATGGGGCGGGAAGGAATTCACTTCCGTAATGCCCGACAAATAAGCAACAATGGACGAGCCTACCGAGCCACGGGAGCCTACCAGATAGCCGTTCTCCAGAGAGTTCTGCACAAGCTTCTGGGCAGACATATAAATCACATCATAGTGACAGCTGATAATATCATTGAGCTCTGTTTCCACCCGTTTTACGATCAGTTCCGGAGGAGTTTCTCCGTAAAGCTGATGCATTTTTCCGTAGACAAGCGCCTTCAGGTCCTCCACGGAATTCTCAATGGACGGCGCAAACAGATTGTGGGGCACCGGGCGAACCCGTTCGCACATATCTGCGATGAGATTGGGATTGGTAACAACCACTTCATAGGCTTTTTCTTCGCCCAAGTAACGGAATTCCTGCAGCATCTCATCAGTCGTACGCAAATACAGGGGATTTTCCGCATCACAGTCAGCAAAATCCTTGGATGCCAGCAGGATGTGCCGGAAAATCTCATCCTCCGGATTCAGGAAGTGCACATCACCGGTAGCCACAACGGGTTTTCCCAGCTCTTCGCCCAGACGGACAATGGTGCGGTTAATTTGCCGCAAATCCTCCTCTGAGTGGATATCCAGCTTTTCGTCTTCAATCATAAAGCGATTATTGGACAGGGGTTGGATTTCCAGGAAATCGTAGAAAGAAGCCAGGCGTTTCAATTCATCGTCGCCCTTCTTCTCCAGTATTGCCTGAACCAATTCTCCCGCTTCACAGGCAGAACCGATAATCAGGCCCTCCCGCAGCTTCATAATCTCAGATTTTGGCATCCTGGGTACGCGTTTAAAATACTTCAGGTTGGAATCTGAAATCAGATGATACAGATTCCGCAGGCCGGTCTGATTCTTGGCGAAAAGAATGATATGCCTTGCCTTTCGGTCAAAGATGTGCCCCAGGGAACGCATTTTTTCCATTTCCGGATTGATTTTCTGCAAGGTGTCGATGCCTTTTTCCCGAAGCATAGCACACAACCGGCTCATAATCATACCGCAGGTCACGGCGTCGTCTGCCGCGCGGTGGTGGTTAAATTCCGGCAGACTCAATGCATTTGCCACAATGTCCAGCTTAAACCGGTTCAGATTCGGCATCATATTCTGGGCAAGAATCAGCGTGTCCGCGGAAGTAAAGGTATAGGGGATTCCCTGCCGGCTACATTCCGCGCGGATAAATCCCGTATCAAAATCCGCATTGTGGGCAACCAAAAGTCTGTCTCCCACAAATTCCACAAATTTAGGGAATACTTCTTCTATTCCCGGCGCGCCATTGAGCATCTCATCGGTGATGCCTGTCAGCTCCACAATCCGGGGACTTAGCTTCCGCCGGGGATCTACAAAGGTCTGGAACCGGTCAATTTCCTTGCCGTCCTTAATAAGTACCGCGCCGATTTCGATAATCCGGTCATTTGCCGAGGACAGTCCGGTGGTCTCCAGGTCAAAAGCTACGAATTCCTCCGTCAGCGGTATGTCCAAATTGCCGTGGACAACAATGCGGTCATCCACATCATTGACATAGTACCCTTCGCAGCCGTACAGAACCTTAATCGGTTCATCCGTGCCGGCAACCAGAGGGGGCTTGCCCCGGTCCTCAACGGTATGCATGGCATCGGGGAAGGAATATGCGCAGCCGTGGTCCGTAATAGCAATGGCCCGATGTCCCCAGGCAGCCGCCTGCCGGATTGCCGCATTGGTATCCGTCAGCGCATCCATATTGGACATTTTCGTGTGCAGGTGCAGTTCCACTCGTTTGCCGTTGGGCGCGGTGTCTTCCCTGCCGGGCATCGTGCCCGGCATAATATCCTCCGGCTTGAGTACCTGTTCACCATCAAAGCGGTTTTCCGTCATCTTGCCGCGAACTTTCAATATAGAGCCAACCCGTACATTGTCAAGAATCGATTTGGCTTCCGCCGCTTCCATAAAGCGGTTTACGCGCACTGCTCCGGTATGATCCGTCATATCGAAGTTCACAACCACCGCATTGCGCTTGGTTAGTTCCTTATGGTCCACCCGGAACACACGGCCTTCCACCGTCAGACTGCCGGTATCCATAGAGATGTCTTTCATTGGCGTAGCTGCAGTTTTAAAGCGCTTACCGTAGAATACATCGGATTCTTTGGTGTTTTGGACCTTCTTGTCCACAAAATTCGCCTTGGGTAGCTCCTCGATCATAGATGCGCGCATCTTTTCCATCGCATCGAACAAAGCCTGTCCGGAAAGACTGTCCGCGCTATGAATGGCAAATGTAACGGACGTACCAAACCGCTCCTGCAGAACTTTCTTTACGCCGGCCGCGCACTCATTCAGATTGTCCTTTCCGTTGTTTTTCAAATGGATGTGCAAGGTCGTATCTTCCCAAGTCCACTGAGCGCCTGCGAGGATTCCTCTGGCAAGGGAGTCCTGCGCCACAAACAGCGCCATCAGCTCCTCCGGCGGAATTTGGTGCAGTTGGGATGCCGGATAAACACCGTTCAATTCCAGCTCACGCAGACCGTAAACATCGCAAATTTCGGTACAAAGCTGGTCAATTCTACCCTGAGGAATGTACTCCGGTGCAGAAAAAGCGACACTGACACGGCGGGTATTGGGGTCAATATCCGCAGCAGTAATGGCCGCCTGAGAAAATGCCCCTTGGAGGGACTCAGACGGCGCATAATTGGAAAACATTTGCAAAAGGAGTACCGGTTTGTTCATAGTTACCTCAAAGTTCCTGGATTCTCTTTAACAGGGCAGGAAGCAGCTGGTCATAGGGCAGCTTGGCAACCTGTTGTCCCTTTTCAAAAAGCATACCGCAGCCATCGCCGCCGGCTATGCCGATGTCGGCCTCCCGGGCTTCTCCGGGGCCGTTGACAA
>JAZUOF010000061.1:0-8090 GCA_045604565.1 Faecousia sp. | reverse complement strand
AAAATGCGTACATCCCAGATGCTTCCCGGGGAAGCATCTGGGATGTTTTTTTAGCAAACTTGCGGCGCGCTTCCCAAAGAAACACGCCGCAATTCTTCTATGGTTAAGTCCTGCGAAATCTTGCCAAAAAATCTCTGGTCTCCTGCTTTTGGGGATTGCCGAACATCTCGTCGGGACTTCCCTGCTCACAGATAACACCCTCATTCATATACACCACCCGGTTGCTCACATCCCGGGCAAATGCCATTTCGTGGGTCACGACCAGCATGGTCATCCCTTCCTGGGCAAGCTGCTTCATAACCGCCAGCACCTCTCCCACCATTTCCGGGTCCAGGGCGGAGGTTGGCTCGTCGAAAAGCAGTATTTCCGGGTCCATAGCCAAGGCTCTGGCAATGGCTACGCGCTGCTTTTGACCGCCGGAGATCTGGCGGGGCTTGGCATTGATATAGGGAGTCATACCCACCTTGTCCAGATATTGCAACGCCTTTTCCCGCGCCTCCTGCCTGGTGCGCTTCAAGACCTGGGTCTGACCCACTATGCAGTTTTCCAGCACAGTCATATTGTTAAACAGGTTAAAGGACTGGAAAACCATACCCACATGGGCGCGGTACTCATGGGCCCTCACAGACCGGTCCAGAACATTGGCGCCGTGATACAAAATCTCACCAGAAGACGGCGTTTCCAGCAGGTTGATGCAGCGCAGCAGCGTGGACTTGCCGGAACCGGACGCGCCGATAATGGAAATCACATCGCCGTGGCTGACGGAAAAATCAATATCCTTGAGCACCTGATGCTTGCCAAACGCTTTGGAAAGGTGCTTCACTTCCAGAATGTTTTCCATATCAGTGGCCGTCCTTTCCCTTGAATTCCTCGCTTCGCTCGTCAAAGTTGCTGCCCCGACGGGGATGGCTGTAAGTACCGGCGGACATAACCAAAGCATCGGTCTGCACCAGCTCATAGTTGTCTGCGCCGTCCATTTTCTTCTCCACCCACCGCAGAGCAAAGGATGCCAACAGCGTTAAGGTCAGATAGCCCACCATCTCAATGACCGCCGAAGGGAAATACAGCAGGTTGATACCCACGATGTTCCGGTGGACTGCAAAAAACTCCACAAAGCCAATGACGAACATCACAGAGGTGTCCTTAATATTGATAATAAAGTTGTTGCCGATCTGAGGAATGATATTCCGGATGGCCTGGGGCAGAATGACCTTGGTCATAGTCTGCCAGTGGGTCATACCGATGGCCTTTGCGCCCTCTGTCTGGCCGGGATCAATGGAAACAATCCCGCCCCGGACGGACTCTGCCATATAGGCGCCGGTATTGATGGATACGACGATCAGCGACGCCGCCCACAGGCCCACCATGCCTTTAAATGCGATTTGGCCATCGGTAAAATAAGGCAAGCCGTAGTATACAAACACTGCCTGCAGCACCATAGGTGTGCCGCGAAAAACTTCCACATAGATCCGGACGATCACGCGGATCAGCTTCAGAAAAACCTGCTTGACAATCGAATCCTGCCGGGTGTAGGGAATGGTATTGAGCACACCGCAGGCCAAGCCGATAATGCAGCCCACCAGGGTCGCTGCCACCGCAAGGATCAGCGTATTCTGAATACCATTGAGGTAAGTGGGCAGGTAAGTCTCCAGTAGCTTGCCGATATCGTTTATCAGCTTTGTAAACTTATCCATAGGTGGTTTTTAGACCTCAGGCTGGACAGCGATGGCCTGGTTCATCAGGTTGCTGAAATCTTCTGCCGTCATCTGAGACAGAACCGCATCCATCATATCCTTCAGGGCAGTGTTGTTCTTCTTGACGGAGATGCCGATGTTGATCTCACCCTGGTCAACGGCGAAGTTATCCTCCGAGTTGGTGAAGTCCAGGATCTTCAGGCCTTCATAAGCTGCGCAGGCACCCATAGCGGTGGGCATATCGGTGCAGATGAAATCTGCAGTGCCGCTGACGACCGCCATAACCATAGAGGTGGCAGATTCGGTGGCAGGCAGCAGCTCCACGCCGGTCAACTGCTGCAGGCAGCTATCGTACCAAATGGTGCTGGACTGCGCGGTGCAGGAGCCGGTCAGCTGGGAGATACCGGTAGCAGAAGCATTGGCGGAGCCTTCCTTGGTCAGACAGACAATAGAAGCATAGAAATACGGACCTGCCATATCCACTTCTGCCAGGCGTTCTTCGGTCATAGACTGGCCGGCAATCACAGCATCAATGGTATTGCCCAGCGCAGGGCACAGGCCGCCCCACTCCAGCGCCATAATCTCCAGCTTCACGCCGTAGTGTTCTGCGATCTTCTTAGCGATCATCACATCATAGCCGTTAGCATACATGCCGGGGTTGTTGATGATGGCAACAGCGCCATTGGCATCGGTAGCCTGTGTCCAGTTGTAGGGTGCGTAGCTGCACTCCATACCAACGGTCAGTATGCCGTCTTCCAGTCCGGGAACATCGGGATACTGTTTTCCGGCTTGCGTTCCGTCACAAGCACACAGGGACAGGGCCAGCGCAAGGGCCAATACGATACATACGATTCTTTTCATTTTCTTTTCTTCCTTTCATTTTTGCGAGTATCGCACAATAAAAAAATTGAGTCGCTACGCAAAGCGACCCAACAGAAATAGCACGGCAAATATCCATGTTACACCTGCTCCGATAGCGCTTCACAAGTTTGCTTGTGACAGTCCGGCAGATCTTCTCTGCCGACCCAGCAGAAAATGTTCAGGCACATTTTCCACTTCGGCGGTCTCCCCTTTCCCAAACGGCGGCTGCCTGGCCTTGCCGAAAGGTACTGATGAATCCCGCGCCTCTACCTAAGCGATTCAATTTTTGTCTATACTACCACCGTATGAAAAATCTGTCAAGGGTTCGGCGCAAAAATGTTTTTTGGTAAAAGGCAAAACCCTGTAATCGCCGCGCCCCGAAAAAACACGCATATTTTCTCGAAAAGCCCTTGACAATTTCTTTGCCCTGCGATATAATACCAAAGCTGTGCAAAATGCTGCTATAGCTCAGCCGGTAGAGCGCATCCTTGGTAAGGATGAGGTCGCCAGTTCAAATCTGGCTAGCAGCTCCAGAAAAAACGACCTGTTTCAACAGTTCTTTTTTTCATCGAAATCCACCCTGGCGGGTGGGTGAAATCATCTTCGATGATGAAATCTCCTGCGGAGATGAAATCCGCCTCGACGGCGGAAGGGTGGATTTCATTTCATCTGCAAAGCAGATTTCATCCGTGATCACACGGATTTCATCGTGAGCGAAGCGAAGGATTTCATTGAATGTAAGCGTCCTTCAAATGCAACCAAATCTGGCTAGCAGCTCCAAAGAACTCCGATTCCATTTGGGATTGGAGTTCTTTTTGTTTGTTTTGAGAGAGAACTGGCGACCTCATCCCATGCGCGAAGCGCAGATTCAATCGCGAGGTCGTTTAGGGCTCCCACGAAATCCACCGATTCCTTGACTTGGCATTGCCGTTGTGATAATATTCTTATGACAAAGCAAAGTGCTTTGCGCGGCTTTGTTTTCAAAAATACACTCTTTTTATTTTCACAGAAAGAAGGATTATTGAGATGGCAAATATGTTTTCAGGAAAAAGCGATAAACAAATTCCCAAAACGCTTAATGAATGTATTCGGACTGACAGCACGGTATCCAACCTTCATGCCTGGGCCGAACGGCTGGAACGGTGGGGCGAAACCTTATTTGTCATCCTCATCGTTGTAGGTGTAATTGCCACCATTATAGAGGCTGCAGCCTTAGTCGACGTCAACGAAGATATGATATTCCCCACTATTGTTACCTCGATAATCACGTGGGGCCTCTATGCTTTTATCGAATACTGCGCCTATCATGTGATAGCATTGCTGATCAGCGCATTGGCCTCCATCACACAGCATACCATGATCTCCGCCAATATTGCGCTTTTGGAAAGCAGTAAGAACAACGAAGTTGAAGAAGCTCCTCAGTCCAGCGCTCCCAAGGCTGTGTTGCCCAAGAATGACCTTCCCAAAAGTCAGAAGACGTGCTATGCCTGCGGCTATAAACAATCGGCCAAGAACGTTGCTTGTGAAAAATGCGGAGAATGCTTATATTAAAAAAGTGGAGCGGACTAAGTCCGCTCCACTTTTTCGCTTTTTAAAAAGAACCTGTGTTTGCTTCTCCCCTGCCGCCGGTATTCCTGCAACCCTATTTTACTCTGTTCGCAGGGCAATCACCGGGTCTTTTTTTGCCGCTTTTTTCGAAGGAATTAAGCCGCCAATCAGGGTAAGAATTACGCTCAAAATCATCAGAATCACAGCGCCCTCCACAGGAAGCTGGGCGTTGATATCCGTGCTGTTTGTCAGGAAGTGGATAATCTCATTGATGGGAATGATCAAAAGCAACGTGGCCCCGATGCCAATTACGCCGGATATCAGTCCAATGATGAAGGTTTCCGCATTGAATACTTGAGAAATATTGCGCTTGGAAGCGCCAATGGCGCGCAGTACGCCAATCTCCTTTGTGCGTTCCATCACGGAAATATAGGTAATGATGCCAATCATAATGGACGACACGATCAGCGATACTGCCACGAAAGCAATCAGCACATAACTGACGCTGTCAATGATGACACGCACAGACGACATCATAATGCCTGTGATGTCCGTATAGTTGATAACCTGTTCTTCCTTGCCGGCGCGCTCCATCTGCTCATTGTAGTCGTCAAGGAAACCCATAAAGGTCTCTTTTCCGGCAAAATCCTTCAAATACACAGACATCGACGACGGCTTGGCAAGCTCCCCATAACCAAGCTTTTGAAGATTGTTGCTGCTGGACTGCGTACCGGAAGTGGCCATTGCGCTCATCAGCCGACGCAGTTCCTCTTCCGTCATATTAAACTGAAGTGCATTGGCAATTTTTTCCTCGTCCACATACATCGCGTTGCCAAACAAGCGCACAATCCGCCTCTCAAAGCGGGAAATCAAGGTGCCGATTTCCTTCTGTACGGTCTGCTGGGTCATCGTGCCTGCCATCACCCCGGCAGTACCGGTGACCAGAGACGAAGCCGTGTACTCCGCCACCAAGGTCTGCGCTTGCTCCCGAGTAATGGTCGCAGAGTATCCGGACGGGTCTGGGGAAACGGCATCCTCCGTCTCGGGTTCTTCCTCCGTGGAGCTTTCCGGCAATTCCATCGCCTTTGCCACGTAGCCGGTAAGCATCCCTATAAGCAGAGGATCGTACACCTGCACGAACGCATCGCTCTGCATCGCATATTTTTCACTCATCGGCGCAATCAGTCCGGCGGCCGCATCGGTGGCAAGATAGCCGCTTACAATGCCTTCCACCTCTCCAAGGGTGATGGTTGCCGCGCCGGTGTCGTCTGCATTCGCCTCAATGTAGCGCAAGAGCATATCTTCCGCCAACGCGCCCAAGGTATCCGCGAATGTCTGCCTTGCCTCGGCAATATCCCCGCTGACTGCATCCCGGAGATCCTCCATGGCATCTTCCAGCAGGTTGGCAATGGCCTTCTGACTGATGTTTATGCCAAAGGCCGAGGAAAGCATATCCCCATCCACGGTAATCATATTTTCAAAGTTCAAATCAGACTGTTCGTCCGAACCAAAGGGTTTTCCCGTAAAAACGTCAACGGTCTCATCCGCGAGCTGGCTTTTCACAATATCCGACCGGGCGGCCATTTCCATCACCCGGTAGGTCAGCTCTACGGTATAGCCGATGCCGCCGGTGGCGCCGTCATTGGCAAGCAGGATGCCCACCACCTCCAGGGTTTCGCCGTTTTCCACCAAATTGCGCATATATTCCCCGTCGTCGGACATATCTTCCCATACGGTGTATTCGCTGTTGTAGCGGTATTGATCCGACGCGTTCACCAGCTTAAACCGCAGTTTCATCAGCTCATCATAGGTCCACTGCATAGCCTCGTCCAAAGGCTCTGCCGCCTCCCCGTTCATCACCTGCTGAATCATCTGGTCCAAAACGTCCATATCCCGCAATCCCAACGTATATGCCATATAGTCTGTCATCATATGAGCATCCGGCAGAATCACCACAACCTCGTTCCACTTTTCCGGGAACCGTCCCTTCAGCAGCTGATACTGGGATCGCACCATTTCCGAACTGTCCAGCAGCTCCCGGAACACGTCCGTATCCATATAAGCGGCCATCATGGAATTTCCGGTAATTTTCTCAAAAAGGCTGCCCGGATTGACCTGGGTGACCCCCTGCTGGGTATCGGCGGAGAAAATCAGGGGCGTAATGTTGTAATCGTATTGTATGGTCTGGATAACATCCTCAACCGCAGGATAGTTCTTCTCCAGATACGCCTTGAAGGATTCCAAATCATTGGCGCCCACCTGGGCGAATATCCGGGAAATGGTTTGCTGTTCCAGCACAACCTCCCCTTCCGTATTCTTGGCATCCGATATGGCGGCGCCCATAGCCATCAGCGCCGCGCTCATATCCGCCGTTTCCGACTGAATGGTAAGGGGGTAGCTGGCTAATGTATCTTCCTGGATTTTGTCAATATAGCGCTGAAAGCCTGTGGACAGGGACAAAATCAGCGCGATTCCGATAATGCCGATAGAGCCTGCAAAAGCCGTCAAAATCGTGCGGGCTTTTTTGGTGCGCAGATTGTTGAAGCTCAGGGAAAGCGCAGTAAAAACAGACATCGCCGCTTTTCCCATATTCTTATGCTTGGGCGGCTCGGAGGATTCCTCCACTTCAAAGGGATTGGTATCGTCGAGGATACGTCCGTCCTTGACCCGGACAATGCGGTTGGCGTAGCTCTCCGCCAGCTCCGGATTATGGGTGACCATCACCACCAAACGGTCATTGGCAACCTCTTTCAAAAGGTCCATAATCTGCAGACTCGTCTCCGAATCCAGCGCGCCTGTGGGTTCATCCGCCAGTAAAATACTGGGATTGTTCACCAACGCTCTGGCAATCGCAACCCGCTGCATCTGTCCACCGGACATCTGATTCGGCTTTTTATGAAGCTGGTCTGCCAGTCCCACATCTTTCAGGGCCTGAATGGCCCGTTTACGCCGTTGGGCGCGGGAAATACCCGAAATTGTCAGCGCCAGCTCCACATTGGCCAGCACCGTTTGGTGCGGAATCAGATTGTAGCTTTGAAATACAAAACCGATGGTATGGTTGCGGTAGGAATCCCAGTCCCGATCGGCATACTTTCTGGTGGAAATTCCGTTAATGACCACCTCTCCGCTGTCATACCGGTCCAAGCCGCCAATAACGTTCAGCAAGGTAGTCTTGCCGGAACCGCTGGGTCCCAAAATGGCAACAAACTCATTATCCCGCAGGTTCAGACTGACTCCATCCAGAGCCGTCTGTACCAGATCGCCGGTCACATATTTTTTGTGAATATCCTTAATTTGAAGCATGAGCTTTCCTTCCCTGTTACGCAAACAATTCGTACGATATATGATTTTCTATCTTACAATCTCCCGAGGGAAACATCAATGAAAATTTGTAAGATTTCACGATTTTTTTACATTTCCTAACCAGCGTACCCCGGGATTGCTTTTTTCGCTGTTTTATGTTAATATTTTTAAAAATCAAAGAACGAAAGGAATCCGAGTAATGGCACAGACAAAGGTGGAACAAGCCCTTCGCCTTCATCGCCAAGGCTTTAATTGTGCGCAGTGTGTAGCCTTGCCCTTCTGTGAAGAAATGAATTTGGACCCGCAGACCACAATGCGTGCGATGGAAGGCTTTGGCCTGGGAATGGGCGGTATGGCGCAGACCTGCGGCGCATTGTCCGCCGCCATCTACCTAGCAGGCATCCAGCATAGCTGCGGGGATTTGGACAACCCCGTTTCCAAGCGGCAAACCTATGCCGTTTGCAAGGGCCTGTGCAATACCTTTGCCCAGCAATGCGGCGCATCCGTCTGCCAGGAAATCAAGGGCGTCAGCACCGGAAAAATGCTCCGGCGGTGTGAAGAATGTATCGAAACCGGCGTGCGTCTGGTCGCGGAAATGCTAAGGGAATAAATTGATTTTTCCCCTTGCTATTTTCCAAAAGGTAGTGTATAATACTCAAGCACCTGCCGGTGTGATGGAATGGT
>JAZUOF010000060.1:0-2220 GCA_045604565.1 Faecousia sp. | reverse complement strand
GTATCTCCATGATCCTGTTTGCTGGTATTATCTCCCGTATTCCTTCTCAGGTCGGCTCCATGATCCGCGGTCTGATTGCAGGTTCCCTGAAGTGGTACCTAAGTCGGATCGTAGCCATGTCGTTCTGTGAGCCAAGGAGTTGACTGCCTTATTTGTCTTCCTAAGCCCGCTTGGCCTCCGACTTGGTATCTCCATGATCCTGTTTGCTGGTATTATCTCCCGTATTCCTTCTCAGGTCGGCTCCATGATCCGCGGTCTGATTGCAGGTTCCCTGAAGTGGTACCTGGCTCTGCTGCTGCTCATCGGTGTTGCCGCTCTGCTGATCGTTATCGTTTTCATCACCAATTCCGAGCGCAGAATCCCTGTGCAGTATGCCAAGCGTGTTGTTGGCCGTAAGATGTACGGCGGCCAGAGCACTTTCCTGCCTATCAAGGTCAACATGTCCGGCGTTCTGCCCGTCATCTTCGCTCAGTCCATTGCCAGCCTGCCTGCTACCGTCATGGCATTCACTGGCGAGCCCACCGAAGGCTTCTGGGGCTTCATGAACACCTACTTCTTCTCCAGTGAGAGCGTGGTGTATTGCGTGGTATACTTCCTGCTGATCATCGCATTCAGCTACTTCTACTCCGCAATTCAGTTCAACCCCATCGAGATCGCCAACAACATGAAGAAGAACGGCGGCTTTATCCCCGGCTTCCGCCCCGGTAAGCCCACCGCTGACTTCATTGCAAAGGTGATCAACAAGATTACCCTCTTCGGTGCCATTTACCTGGCCTTTGTGGCTCTGCTGCCCGTCATCCTGGGCGCGATCATCAAGGACAACACCCTGGCCATCGGCGGTACTTCCGTCATCATTATGGTCGGCGTTGCTCTGGAGACCGTCAAGGCTCTGGAAGCTCAGATGCTGATGCGGCACTACAAAGGTTTCCTGGAGTAATCGGAGGCGCTTTTCATGAAGTTAATTCTGTTAGGTGCACCCGGAGCCGGCAAGGGAACGCAGGCTGAGATCATCAGCAAAAAGCTGGGGATCCCGACCATCTCTACCGGCAACATGCTCCGCGAAGCTATGAAAAATGGCACGGAACTTGGCCGTAAGGTCAAGAACTTCATGGACAACGGTCAGCTCGTTCCTGACGATGTCGTAATCGGCATCGTCGAGGAACGGGTGGCCCGGGAAGACTGCAAGGATGGCTACATCCTGGACGGTATGCCCCGGACCATTCCCCAGGCCGCTGCCCTGGAGGAACGCGGCATCCACTTCGACGCCGTTGTTTCCATCGAAATCAGCGACGATGTGATTGAAAAGCGCATGACTGGCCGCCGTGTCTGCGGCAGCTGCGGCGCAAGCTACCACATTGTTGCGAATCCCCCCAAAGTCGAAGGCGCCTGCGACAACTGCGGTCACGAGCTGGTTATCCGGAAGGATGACAACCCCGAAACCGTCCGCAATCGCCTGAAGGTGTTCCATTCCGAGACGGAACCCCTGAAACACTTCTACGGAGAGCTGCATAGCCTGAAGTTGATTGAAGGCGACCAGCCCATCGAGAAGATTTCCCAGGATATCCTGGCGGCTCTGGGGTGCTAAGTTATGATACCAATCAAAAATGAGCGAGAACTTGCGGTCATGCGGCAGGCCTGTAGAATTACCGCGGCAGCGCGTGCTTTGGCAGGCGAAATGGTAAGGCCGGGCGTAACGACCAAAGAGATCGATAAGGCAGTCCACGATTTTATCGTGGCACAGGGTGCAAAACCGTCTTTCCTGAACTATAACGGCTATCCTGCAAGTGCCTGCATCAGCGTCAACAATGTGGTGATCCACGGCATTCCCGGCGGCTATAAGCTGCAGGAAGGCGATATTGTGAGCGTAGATGTGGGAGCGTTTTGGAAGGGTTTTCATGGTGACTGTGCTGCCACGTTTGCCTGCGGAGCCATTGCTCCTGAGGCAGAAAAGCTCATTTCGGTCACGAAGCAGAGCTTTTTCGAGGGCCTGAAATTCGCCCGACAGGGATATCGGGTTTCTGATATCTCCCACGCAGTCCAAAGCTACGTGGAGGAAAACGGTTTCAGTGTGGTTCGTACGTTCGTGGGTCACGGCGTAGGTGCGAAGCTGCATGAAGAACCGGAGGTGCCGAATTATGGTTCTCCCGCTAGAGGGCCGAGACTGATCAAAGGCAAGGCCCTGGCCGTAGAGACCATGGTAAACATGGGTCACTACGATAT
>JAZUOF010000059.1:0-6309 GCA_045604565.1 Faecousia sp. | reverse complement strand
CACGGAGCAGCCGGGCCAGAATGATGGCATCCGTGTGGCCCCGAATCAGGTCGCCGGCAATAGATTGACCATATCCTCCTTTTTCTTTCGTTGGATTCATATTATCATGATATACCTCCCCTGTCAAGGTATCTCGAAATTATAAATGCACATTCCGAAGAATGTGCATTTCGTTACTTATGATATTTACTTCCTGCCTGAATGGCTTCTGCCCGATAAAGCTGTTCTAGCACCATAATTCGTGCCAAATGATGGGGAAATGTCATAGGACTCATAGAGAGAATCATATCTGCCATTGCTTTAATTCTTTTGGAAATACCAAAAGAGGACCCAATCAAAAAACAGGCGTTGCTTTTGCCGGACAATTTTACGCTTTTCATACTATCCGCAAGTTTTTCAGAGGACAGCATTTTTCCCTCGGGAGTGAGTACACACAACCAAGAATTTCTTGGAATTCTTGCGAGAATTGCATCTGCTTCTTTTTCCAGTCCGGAAAGGATTTCAGTGGAGGAAGGGTTGTCTGGCAGCCTGTATTCCGGCAATTCGATGATTTGAAAGTTGCAGTATCCTTTCAAACGTTTTTCGTATTCAGCTGCGGCAGACAGGTAAAAGGGTTCTTTTAGCTTTCCTACACAGATTAGTGTAATATTAAACATCGAAATTGCCTCCTTTGACGCAAGTATACCATATGTCTTGATAAATTGCAAATCCGGGGGAAACTAGTATGGGAGGTGATAATATGAGAAAGGAAAAGATCATTGCAGATCCGCAGGGAAGCTATACCGGCAGACCCGTGGATAAAGACGATAAACCTGTGCAGGATGCAGATGACCTGTAAATAAGAATCAGCCCAACAAGTGTTGGGCTGATTGATTACTTTTGTTTGCGATATTTTTCTCGTGTGGCCATTCCGCCTCGGATGTGGCGCTGTGATTTGTTTAAGTCCAGCACCTGACGCGCCTGAGTATATAGTAGTCGGTTGCACTGCGGAAGTCTTTGAGACAGATCCTTATGTACCGTAGATTTGGAGATTCCGAAGTGTTTTGCGGCAGTCCGTACGGTCGCGCCTGTTTCGATGATGTACACAGCCAGTTCGCAGGCTCTCTCCTCGATAGTATCTGCCATAATTTCCCCTCCCTGGTGTGCGCTGCCAAGAAAACTTATGATAAAAAGCAGTTGGTTATGCCACCTTGACAGAGGAGAATGAAGATTGTAAAATGTTTTTATGATAGATAGTGGAGGGGCAATATGCATTATTTTCAAAACGACTACAATCTGATGTGTCATCCTATGGTGATGGACAGACTGACAGAAGCGATTTCTACGGCAATGCCTGGTTATGGCACGGATGAATGTTGTGCATCCGCGGCAAAACGGATTCGCCAGTTGTGCCAGGAGGATACTCTGGCAGTCCATTTTTTAGTGGGCGGCACACAGGCTAATCTGACGGTTATTGATGCGGCGCTTCGTCCGCACCAGGCAGTGGTTTCTGCCCATACCGGCCACATTCATGTGCACGAGACCGGCGCGGTAGAAGCTACGGGGCATAAAATATTGGCCCTTGCAAGCGATGATGGCAAGATTACTTCCAAACAGGTGGAAGAATTGGCCCGGGCGCATTTGGATGATGCAGATAAAGAGCATACTGCCCAGCCGAAAATGGTATACATATCCAATCCTACGGAGTTGGGAACCATATACTCCCTGGCGGAACTGCAGGCTCTTTCTGAGGTTTGTAAGAAATACGGGTATTACCTTTTTATGGACGGCGCTCGACTTGGTTATGGTCTTGCGGCAAGAGACAATGATGTAACATTGCGCGATCTTGCGATGCTGACAGACGTTTTCTATATTGGCGGAACAAAGCAGGGCGCGCTTTTTGGGGAAGCGGTTGTGATTTCCAATCCGGTATTGGCCGAGGATTTTCGATACCTCATTAAACAGCACGGTGGAATGTTGGCAAAAGGCTGGCTGCTGGGAGTTCAGTTTGAGGCGCTTTTAAAAGACAATCTGTATTTCGAGGCGTCGCGTCACGCAAATGAACTGGCTGATTTGATTCGACAAACCCTAGATGATTTGGGATATCCCCAGCGGGTGAAGGGGACAACCAATCAGGTGTTTCCTATTCTCCCTGATTCCTTGCTGAAGGAGCTGGGTAAGACGGTTATGTTCTGTGAGATGGGACGATTTGACCAGAACCATCGGATCGTGCGTTTTTGCACAAGCTGGGGAACCAACAGAGAAGATGTGGAGTATTTGTGTCAATTATTGCGAGATCTTTCAAAATAACTTGATTTTATTCACAAATTTATCATATAATTGTTTTATAATGTGCAGGAGGTGATTCCATGGAACTGAAATTGAGCAAGAAAACCGTGAAACATATTGCGATCGGTGCCATTGTGTGCATATTGATTTATTGGCTGATCAATGAGACGGAGCGCGTGCAGGGCGTATTGGACTGGATTCTGGGAATTCTGACCCCCTTTATTGTGGGCGCGGTATTGGCATTTATTCTGAATGTGCCTACGCGGGCGTTGGAAAACGTTCTTAAAGGCGTTAAGAATGAAAAACTTCGTCGCACTCTGGCGATTGGTATTGCCTCCGTTTGTCTGCTGCTGGTTTTGACCGGCGTGTTCCTTTTGCTGATTCCGGCATTGATCGATACTGCACAGTCGCTGATTCCGAGGCTGCAATCCTTTTTCCTGGATATGGAACTGCAGATTGATCTGTTTTTAACAGAGCATCCGGAAATTATGGAATGGCTGACGGAAAATACCGACCTGGAAAACTTTGACTGGGGCGCCTTGGTTCAGAATGCAATTGGTTTGGTTGGAACAGGTATGTCGTCCTTTTTACAGCAGATGGTATCAACCATCGGCAATGTTCTCTCAGGAGCAGTTAATGCAGTCATTGCAGTAGTCTTTTCCGTTTATGCGCTGTATCAAAAAGAACTTTTGGCAAGGCAGGGAAGACGTATTCTATATGCGTTCCTTCCGGAAAGAGTCAGCGATTCCATTGTTCGCGTTTTGCGGCTGACGAACTCTACATTCTCCAATTTTTTGTCCGGGCAATGTATTGAAGTGTGTATTTTGGGCAGTATGTTTGCCATTACCATGGCAATTCTCCAAATGCCCTATATCCCGCTGATCAGTGTGCTTGTTGCCGTCACGGCGTTTATTCCTGTGGTGGGCGCGTGGATTGGTTGCATTGTGGGCGCATTCCTTATTTTTGTGACGAATCCTTTGCAGGCTGTAATCTTTGTGATTATGTTTGTTGTCCTGCAGCAAATTGAAAACAATTTGATTTATCCCCGTGTAGTGGGCGCATCTATCGGCCTTTCCGGTATGTGGGTGCTCGTGGCTGTTGCTTTTGGCGGTCAGGTTATGGGCGTGATCGGTATGTTCCTGATGATCCCCATTGCTTCTGTTATTTACACGCTTCTGAGCGAGCACACCGCCAATCGTTTAAAAGCAAGGGAATTGGATTCGGACAAGCTTGTTCCCCAACCGCCTATTTTGCAATCCAAGTTCAAGCAAAGACGGGAAAGATCTCAAAAAAAGCGGAACGACAGAAAAGCAGTGAAAAATGCCGTCCAACCGAAATCGGCGGACGGCAGGGATGCGGAATAAGCTCCCGGACTGGGTTATGCCGGGGTGAACTCGTAGTTTTCAAATTTTAGTCGGTCGCCTACATCAATGCCAAAGGGCAACAGGGCGATGGCAACTTCGGAGATAACACCGGTGTCATCATATTGTACGAAGGCATAATCTCCCCGGATATCGATAACAGTGCAGAGCATAAAACTCTCTCCTTAATAAAAGCTGCCCTCAGATGAGGGCTTCTTTTTTATTGGTTTAATCCTTGTACATATCAACAAGCTTCAGCAGATGCTCGTAACGCTCCTTAGCGGCTGCTTCGTTTCTTGCAAACAGTTCAGTAGCGCGCTCGGGGAACTCACGGGTCAAACGGCTGTAACGGGCTTCGTTCATCAGGAATTCCTGATAGCCGTCCTTGGGAGCCTTGGAGTCCAGAGTGAACTTGCCGGTTTCCTTGGAAGGATCGAAGCGGAACAGGTTCCAATAGCCGCAATCGACAGCCTTCTTCATCTCAGCCTGGCAGTTCATCATACCACCCTTAATGGAGTGCATCTCGCAGGGAGCATAGCCGATGATCAGAGAAGGACCGTTGTAGGCTTCTGCCTCACAGATAGCCTTAATGGTCTGAGCCTGGTTAGCGCCCATTGCAATCTGCGCTACGAAGACATAACCGTAGGACATCGCAATTTCGGACAGGGACTTCTTCTTGGTTTCCTTACCGGATGCGGCAAACTGAGCTACCTGACCGATGTTGGATGCCTTGGAAGCCTGACCGCCGGTGTTGGAGTAAACTTCAGTATCAAATACAAAGATGTTAACGTCCATATTGGAAGCCAGAACGTGGTCAACACCGCCAAAGCCAATGTCGTATGCCCAGCCGTCGCCGCCGAAGATCCATACGGACTTCTTGGACAGGTATTCCTTCTTATCCAGAATATCCTTTACAGTATCGCAGCATACGTGAGCTTCCAGGTTAGCAATCAAGGCCTTGGTCGCAGCCTTATTGGCTTCGCCGTTATTAAAGGAATCGAGCCAGTTTTGGCAAACAGCCTTACGCTCATCGCAGGCGGTGTTTTCCATCACGGAGCGAACCTTGTTGGCAAGGGACTCACGGATGACAGCCTGTGCAGTGTACATACCCAGACCGTGCTCAGCATTATCCTCAAACAGGGAGTTGGACCAAGCAGGACCGTGGCCGTCTGCGTTGACACAGTAGGGAGAAGTAGCAGCAGGACCGCCCCAAATGGAGGAACAACCGGTAGCGTTGGAGATGTACATCCGATCGCCAAACAGCTGTGTTACCAGACGAGCATAGCTTGTCTCGGCACAGCCTGCGCAGGAACCGGAGAACTCAAGCAAAGGCTTCTTAAACTGGCTGTCCTTCACAGTGGTGCCTTCCATGTCAGGCTTCTGAGAAACCTTGGCGACCATATAATTGAAGACTTCCTGCTCGGACATTTCCTGTTCCTGAGGCACCATAGTAATGGCCTTGGTGGGGCAGACACCTACGCAAACACCGCAACCCATGCAGTCCAGAGGAGATACGGCCATAGTGTAGGAGTAGATACCCTTGCCCTTGCCGGCCTTAATGGGAACGATACGTGCTCCGGCAGGCGCTGCAGCAACTTCTTCTTCAGTCAGTGCGAAGGGACGGATGGTAGCATGGGGACATACGTATGCACAGTTATTACACTGGATACATTTTACTTCATCCCAGTGGGGAACGCTGACAGCAACACCGCGCTTCTCGTATGCAGCGGCGCCCAGAGCGAACTGACCGTCGGCATAAGGCTCAAAGGCGGAAACAGGCAGACTGTAACCATCCATCTTGCCAACGGGGGTCAGAATGTTCTTAACAACCGCAATGGTATCGGCATTGCCTTCCAGATCGAGCTGTACAGCCTTGCTCTGAGCATTGGCCCAAGCGGCGGGAACGTCAATCTTCGTATAAGCAGAGGCGCCGGCATCGATGGCGTTCCAGTTGGCATCGACCACATCACGGCCCTTCTTCAGGTAGGAAGCCTCTGCGGCGGCCTTCATATAGCCAATAGCTTCTTCGCTGGGCATAACATTAGCCAGAGAGAAGAAGGCAGACTGCAGAATGGTATTGGTGCGCTTGCCCATACCAACCTTGATTGCCAGGTCGATTGCATTAATGGTGTACAGCTGGATGTTATTTTCAGCAATGTAACGCTTGGAGGCGGCATCCAGATGGTGCTCCAGTTCTTCCATATTCCACTGGCAGTTGATCAGGAACACACCACCGGGCTTGACATCCTGCACGATTTTGAAACCCTTGGTAATATAGGAGGGATTGTGGCAGGCAACAAAGTCGGCCTTGTTGATGTAGTAGGGGCTCTTAATAGGCTGATCGCCAAAGCGCAGGTGAGAAACAGTTACGCCGCCGGTTTTCTTGGAGTCGTACTGGAAGTAAGCCTGTACGTACTTTCCGGTATGGTCACCGATAATCTTGATGGAGTTCTTGTTTGCGCCGACAGTACCGTCCCCGCCAAGACCCCAGAACTTACACTCAATGGTGCCTCCGGCGGCAGTATTGGGGGAGACCTTCTCGTCCAGAGACAGATGGGTCACATCGTCAACAATGCCGATGGTAAACTCGTGCTTGGGAGCATCCTTAGCCAGCTCTTCGTACACAGCGAATACAGAGGCGGGGTGGGTATCCTTGGAACCCAGACCGTAACGACCGCCG
>JAZUOF010000058.1:0-4904 GCA_045604565.1 Faecousia sp. | reverse complement strand
TTCTGCCGCCTCCTCGGGGGTAAGCGCAGTCTGCTGGCCGGTACGCATATCCTTTACCGAGCACTTGCCCTGCGCGATCTCATCTTCGCCCAGCAGCACCACATAGGGTACGCCCAATTTGTCCGCATAGCTCATCTTCTGCTTAAACTTCTTTACCTCGCTGTAAAGCTGCACCCGAAGTCCCTTACTCCGCAGACTTTCCGCAAGGGCAATGGCCGGGGCGGACTCGGAAGTCATCGGCAAAACCAAAGCATCTGCTGGCGCGCTTGGCAGCGCGGGATTCAAAAGTCCCTGCTCGTCCAGCACGTAGAAAAGACGGGTCAGGCCAATGGAAATACCCACGCCGGGCAGAGCCTTTTCCGTATAGTAACCGGCGAGGTCATCATACCGGCCGCCGGAGCAGACAGAGCCAATCTCCGGATGATCCAACAGCGTTGTTTCATAAACCGTACCGGTATAATAGTCCAGTCCCCGGGCAATCGTCAAATCCACCGCAAAATTACGCTCCGGAACACCGAATGCCGCTAAGTTGCCAGCAACCGCCCGCAATTCCTGCAGACCCAAATCGAAGGTTTCATTTCTTCCTGCATAGCCTTCCAGGGCGGAAAGCACCTGCTCATTGGTTCCGGTGATGGAAATAAAGCGCAGAATCTCCCCTGCTTCCTGCTCCGTCAGACCACAGTCGGAAATCAGAATGGCGCAAACCTTGTCGGCGCCGATTTTATCCAGCTTGTCCACGGTGCGCATAATATCGCCGCTTTTTTCCGTCAGACCCATCATAGCATAAAATCCGTTGAGAATCTTACGGTTATTCACCCGAATCTGAAAACGCTCCAGGCCAAAGCCCCGGAATACCCGATAGATAATGGCGGGGATTTCCGCCTCGTTGAGAATATCCAGCTTCCCGTCGCCGATGATGTCGATATCCGCCTGGTAAAACTCCCGGAAGCGGCCTCTCTGGGCGCGCTCGCCCCGGTAAACCTTGCTGATTTGATACCGACGGAAGGGGAAAACCAAATCGTTGTAGTGCAGCGCCACATACTTGGCCAGCGGCACAGTCAGGTCAAACCGCAGCGCAAGGTCAGAATCTCCCTTTTGGAAACGGTAAATCTGCTTTTCTGTTTCTCCGCCGCCCTTGGCCAGCAGAATCTGGGCGTCCTCAATGGCAGGCGTATCCAGAGGGGCAAAGCCGTACAGGGAATAGGTATCTCTCAAAATGGACATCATACGCTCAAATTTCGTCTGTTTTTCCGGAAGCAGCTCCATAAAACCGGACAAAGTGCGCGGTTTGATACGTTCCATATTACAATCTCCTTTGTAAAAGCAACGCCCAACCGATGGTTGGGCGGTTGATTTATCATACGTGATGAGGTTTTGCGTGCATCATTTCACGCCAATCCAAATCGCCTCTCTGCAGACCCATAATCGCCACTTCGGCGCAGCCTAAATTGGTGGCAATCGGCACATTGTGGCGGTCACAATGACGGATGGTTTCAATCATCTGGCTGTCATCCCAGGGATCGGTGGTATTGGGGTCGGTGAACAGCAGGACCAGGTCAATCTCGTTGTAGGCAATCCGGGCGTTAATTTGCTGATGGCCGCCCTGCTTATGAGAAAGCAGCAGCGTAACCGGCAGGCCGGTATTGTCGGCAATCAGCCGGCCGGTGGTGGCGGTGGCGAACAGATTATGCTTAATGAGTACACTCTTATAAGCCGTACAGAACTGGACCATCAGTTCTTTCTTTTTGTCGTGGGCCAGAAAAGCAATATTCACAACTGTCACTCCTTTACGATGAAATCATTACCGGTTCCCATAAGCCCCGGATGCGCTTTGCAATACGCTTGCATGCGGCCGCCGCGCCGCGGCGGGTTTGGTAAATCAGAGGTTTTTGAAAGGCGGCAGCCAAAACCACATTGGGGTCTTCCGGTACCAGTCCCAACAGAGGCAGACCGGCTTCATCCATAATGTCATCTACGGTCAGCTTCATAGCCTTTGCCATTTTCCCGGTGATACGGTTGAGCACCAGGCGCACATTGGTTTTTCCCATCTGTTCCAATATTTCTGCTGCCCGGGTGGCATCCCGTACAGAAGCCGGGTCCGGGCCGGTAACCAGTACAATCCGGTCCACATACCGGGCTGCAAGGGCAAACCCCTTTTCGATGCCTGCCGGGGCATCCAAAAGCACGTAGTCATACATTCCTCTGGCCTGCTGCAGCATATTGGCAAACTGCTCCGGATTGATATCTTCCGCCGGGCAGTGCATAGGGGCGGTGAGGAAATGCAGGGAAGGAAAATCCGGGTGTTTGGCGGCCTTATCCAGGCCATAGTCGCCCTGACACACCTCCAAAAAGCTCAATGTGCCCATATCGCTGATTCCCAGCGCAATATCCAGATTCCGCAGGCCGATATCGCAGTCAATACACAGCACCTTTTCTCCCTGCTGAGCAAGGGCAGAGGCGACACCTGCGCAGACGGAGGTTTTCCCCGTTCCGCCTTTGCCGGACAGAACAGCAATCAACTCACCCACGTCATATCGCCCCCTTCTGCAATAATCAGCTTCATTATAAAGCAATAATCCACAAAAGTAAAGTGGATAAACGGGGAATTTTATTCTTTTTTCATCAAAATATACAAAATGAATGACCCCGGGCATTAAAAAAACCGCCGCAGGTATTCCCACGACGGTGCTGCTAAGAGCCGTATTTAAGAAAGGAATTCCGCCGCCTGCATACGAAAGTTCGCGAATTCCTCTTCGGAACATACCATCCGAACGCGCAAAGGTCTTGCGCAGTCCAAGCTGATCATTCCCATCATATCCTTGCCGTTGATGCTCTGCCGGTCGTTACCCACACGAACTTCAAAGGGTTGGACCGTTGCAATCGCTACAAAATCCTGTATCTGCTTCAAAGACCGGATCACAATATCAAATTCACGCATTTTGACCCGCTCCTATGTACAAAATCAAATTTATAGAGTATAATTAGGTTCAGCGTCCTTATTATATCCATTCTTTTTGTGGATTTCAATACACGAATATGACGATTTTCACAAATACACAGCCTAATTATTGGTGGATTTGACAATGAAATTTGGATTTTATACCCTTGGCTGCAAGGTAAATCAATACGAAACCCAGGCAATGGAACAGATTTTGACTTCCTGGGGACATCAGGTATGCCCCTTCCACAGCGCCTGCGACGGTTACATCATCAATACCTGTTCCGTCACCGCCGTGGCGGATAAGAAAAACCGGGCGGTAATACGCCGCTGCCGGAAGGAGAATCCCCAGGCGGTGCTGGGTGTATGCGGCTGTTACCCGCAGCACGCGGCTCAGCAAATTGCGCCTTTGGGCGCAGATGTGCTGGGCGGCAGCGGCAACCGGGAAGATTTCCTTCGGCAGATGCTGGCGGCAGTGGAAGGCCGGCAGCATCGCCAGGTGTTGGATCACGCCCTGCAGCGCCGCAATTTTGAAATTCTGCCTCCCGGCGGTATGGAAGGCCGCACCCGGGCAATGCTGAAGGTGCAGGACGGATGTGTGAATTTCTGCACCTACTGCATCATCCCCTATACACGCGGGCCTGTCCGGTCTGCGCCCCTGGAGCTGGCAGTCAGCCAGGCTCGGGAACTGTCCGCCCACGGGTATCGGGAAATCGTAATTACCGGCATCGAAATCGCCTCCTGGGGCGCTGACCTGCCAGGAAAACCCCCTCTTTCCGCTTTGATTACCGCCATTTGTCAGGAACTTCCGGATTTGCGGGTACGTCTTGGCTCTTTGGAGCCCCGCATTGTCACAGAGGATTTCTGTAAGGCCCTCCAAAAGCTTCCCAATCTGTGTCCGCAGTTCCACCTGTCCCTGCAATCCGGCTCGGACAGAGTCCTTGCCGCTATGAAGCGCAAGTACGATACCGCCCGCTACTATGAGAGCGTATCCCTCTTACGCCGTTTCTTCCCCGACTGCGCCATTACCACGGATATGATTGTTGCCTTCCCCGGAGAAACAGAAGAGGAATTTGCGGAAAGCCTTGCCTTTATCCGCAAATGCGCCTTCGCGGATATGCACATTTTCCCCTACTCCCGCCGCCCCGGAACGCCGGCAGACAAAATGCCCGGTCAGCACAATAATGCCACCAAAGAAGCGCGCAGCCGCGCCGCCATCGCTGCGGCGGAGGAAATGTCCGTCCAGTACCGTACCGGACTGATTGGTACCGTTCAGCCGGTGTTATTTGAAGAACCGGAGGGAGATTTTTTTACCGGTCACGCCCCCAACTATGTAAAGGTCTACGCCAAAGGGGAAGATTGTCACAACCGGATTCTCCGGGTGAAAATCACAGGCCTCCGGCAAGACGGCGTTATCGGTATCATCGAAACCTAACCGGCGGCGCCGGTGGTGTTCTATCTGCAATAAAAAAGCCTCTATCCAGTCGGATAGAGGCTTTTCCTTGTTTTTTCTTACAGCAGGTTAGCGAAGTGCTTAATGGTGCGAACCATCTGAGAAACATAGGAGTTCTCGTTGTCGTACCAGGAAACAACCTGAACCTGAGTCTTGCCGTCGGGCAGAGCGCAGACCATAGTCTGGGTGGCATCGAACAGAGAGCCGAAGGTCATGCCGATGATATCGGAGGAAACGATCTCGTCCTCGTTGTAGCCGTAGGACTCGGTAGCAGCAGCCTTCATAGCGGCGTTGATCTCGTCCTTGGTCACAGCCTTAGCGCAAACAGCGTTCAGGATGGTGGTAGAACCGGTGGGGGTGGGGATTCTCTGAGCAGCGCCGATCAGCTTGCCGTTCAGCTCGGGGATAACCAGGCCGATAGCCTTAGCAGCACCGGTGGAGTTGGGAACGATGTTGATAGCACCAGCGCGGGAGCGGCGCAGGTCGCCCTTTCTCTGGGGACCGTCCAGGATC
>JAZUOF010000057.1:0-11839 GCA_045604565.1 Faecousia sp. | reverse complement strand
CGAAGACGGAGGGAGAGAAACAAGTAGCGCAAATTCTCTCCCCCAGTCTTTTGCTTCGCAAAAGCCAGCCCCCTCGTCAGAGGGGGCCTTCGGTGCGTACCGAACCGCATCTGCGGTGGTAGGGCGGGTTTTTCCTTCGTTTTGGCTTGTAAAATTTTTAGGAGAAATGATAAATTTCAGATTATTTTCGGCATAATGTGGAAATTTACGGGAATAAAAATTTTATATTATCCAAATTTTATAAAAATTTGTGATTTTCCTTCTCTTGGGTTGACGAAAGGGGGTCAGAAGTGTATACTGTTAGAAGGAATATTATCTGGGGGAGTGCCCCCTTCGGGGGAAAACACACCCGGCTTTGTCTGCAGGAAATTAGCATTTTTCGGAGGAAAAACATCCTTGCAGACAGAATGATTTACTTTCAATGCAAAGAAATTTGGAGGGAAAGATTATGAAGATTTGGAAGAACGTCATAGCTGTTCTTGTGGTGGCGCTTACCTTAGTCCTGGTATGCGCGCCTGCGGCATCCTTGCTGGCGCAGGCAGCTACGACGCAGACCCAGTTGTGGGATTTGGATGACCTGGCGGCAGACACCGCCGTTGGTACAAACTCCTCTAACAAACCTGACCGTGACGATGTTTCCGGCTCGGTTGTTTCCGGCCGTGGTGTCGGTGGGTCCAATGCTCTTGCGTATAATGTTGACGCGAACAATGCAAACACGGCTGCCCAAACGGACACCCTGACCATTGACGATTTTACTAATCTGGGTTTTGCCACCAGCGCCACTGTCGCGGCAACCACAGATATTCTGTGGTTCTGGGTGAACTCTGATCTGAACTTTGATGCTCGGTTGCAGTTGGAAGTAAACGGCGGTGCTACATACGCCAATAGTGGCTACATCTATACCATTGACCGCAACAACAGCGGCAATGCCGAAATGGTAAAGATTAATGTAGGATCCTCTCACGGCGATCTTTCCTTGAATGTACATAGCGGCGCTGGTGTCAGCCGTATCCGGATGCGCAATGGCTGGTCCGGCTGGGTAGGTATTCCTGTGCAGTTTATTGGCGAAAATGGCCTTGCCGCAGGCGCCACCATTACCAAGCTGGCCATTATATTTGGTTATCGCGACGCCGACACTAACTACAATAACCGTCAACCCGGCAGCGTCTACTTTGACGAATTCTGGATTACCTCTGCGGGTACTATGCCCAACCTGACCAACGAGGAACTGCTTGAGGACGGTGACCGTATCCACCTGTGGAATGTGGGAGGCTCTTTTAACCTTGTTGAAAAACTACATAATGAACGCAATGACTCCCTGACCACCTATTCTGCCGGTACCGGTGTCAACGGTTCGGCTGCCGTGAAGTACGAGGCAACTGAGGCCGGAACCGTTACATCCTCTCATCCCGGTGAACCCTACGGTGATGTAGACAGAAGTATGACACACACGAACGACAATTTTGCGTGGAGTTCAAGAACGGGAGGCCGCGCCGGTACAGTCAAGGCAACATCGGATATCTTCTGGATGTGGATTGATGCGGAGCTGTCCACCATCCAGCGCTTTACCTTCCAGTTGCAAGGTAGCGAGATTTCGGCAAACTCTACCATCTATACCATTGTCAACAGCAATGGGACTCCTGCCATCCAGGAAATTCCTTTTAGCCCGGATTCCCGGAACCCCATTGACACGGTAGAGGGCATTGATCTTGTCTATGCCAACGGATTTGGTAACACTGATGAGCATGCCCATATCCGGTTGACAGACCCGGATTGGTGCGGCTGGATTGGTATCCCCATTGAGGCGTTAAAAAATGGTCTCACCGCAGGAGCTACATTGGAGAAGTTCAACCTGCTTTTGAACCAGTATTCCTCTGAGGATGCCATTGCCAATCAGCAGGTAGGCGACGCAGTTCATATGGACGAATTCTGGCTGACCCCTGCCGGCGAGATGCCCAACCTGTCCAACGACGAGCTGCTATATAACGGCGACTGCACCTTAATCTGGGATGTGGAAAATACAACAATCAATGTAACAGTATCGGATCACGATAACCGTAATGATACGTTGGCCACCAACGTTTCCGGCACCGGTGTTGGTTCTTCTTCTGCTATGAAGTATGAGCTGACCCAGGAAGATGTTGTTACGGAAACGCACTCAACCGGCATTTCCAGATCCATGAGCGAAACCGTCAGCATTACGTGGGCGAATTATGCTGGAAAAGCGGCAACCATCCAAAATGAAGACGACATTTTCTGGTTCTGGATGGATGCGGAACTTTCTACTGTCCAGCATGTTACATTCCTGTTAATGAATAAGCATCTGGCAAAGGATGCTGTGATTTATACCATTGTATCCGATAATGGCGTTGCCAGAATACAGGAAATTACCTATACTCCGGATTCTGCCAGCGCCCCCACAGATGAAGTGGACGGCATTGACCTGGTTAACCGCAATAGCTATGGTACGAACGAAATCGAAGCCGACATTAAACTGACGAACCCGGATTGGTGCGGCTGGATTGGTATCCCCATGAATGCGCTGAATGATACCGAGGGAAATACGTTTGTGCCGGGCGCGCAGCTGACAAACTTCCGGTTGCAATTTAATCAGTTTGATTCTGAGGACGTTATTGCCAATCAGCAGGTGGGCGACGCCGTCTACCTGGACGAATTTTGGCTGACTCCTGCCGGGACTATGCCCGGTCTGTCTAATGAGAAACTGCTTTACAATGGCGACGTGGCTCCTCTGTGGGATTTTGAGAGCGTTGCCCTTAGCGGAAGCCTTGTCAGCAACCGTGTTGACCGTAATCAGGCAACCGTCAAACGGGTCAACCAATACGGCTACAACGGCAGCTACGCCATGGAATACCGTCAGACCAGTCTGGCATCCCTGGAAGGTAACCTTAAATTTTATAATGCAGGGCAAGGCGATACCACATTCTCTTACGCCAATCAACCGCACATGACGGGAACCGCCCAATTCACCAATGCAACCACACTGTCCAACAATGGATTTAATACCAATGTGGCCATTGGCAGCGATGACGATATTCTTTGGTTCTGGGCCCATAATGATATGTCCGTAGATATGCGCCTGGAAATTGCTCTGAATGATCTGCACCCGAAGGGTACGGCAGATGTGACCGATGCCAGCACGGTCTACATCTACACGATTGACGAGACAGGAAGCCGGGTAAAGATCGGCCTGCAGGCTTACAATGGGCAGATCGATGGCGTGGGCCTGGTTAATAATGGTACCGCCGGAGATTACGCGCAGCTTAAGCTGAAGGAAGACTGGTCCGGTTGGATCGGCATTCCCATGAACATTTTACATGATAACAAAGGAGTACTTCAACCGTTTGCTGCAGGCGATCGGATCACAAAAATTACGCTGCTTATGCGTATGACCAATGGCACGGACGGTTATATCAACAACCAGGTGGGCGATGAGGCCATCTATTTGGATGAATTCTGGCTGACTTCCGCCAACGAGTATCCCGGCGTCGACGCTCTCACTGTTGCTCCGTCCGTAAAGCTGAAGCTGGCAGAGCGTTATCAGAGCGATATGATATTCCAGCGGGATAAGGCCTGGAAGCTTCACGGTATTGCTCCTGCCGGCAAGACCGTAACAGTTACCCTGAAAAACAGCAGCGGTACTGCCGTGCAGACCAAGACTGCCACGGCCGACAGCAATAACAACTGGTCCGTAACGATGGATGCGATGTCCGGCTCCTACGATGCCTACAGCATTGTAGTGTCCTGCAACGGCAGCCTTACCAAGACCCTTACCAATATTGTCTTTGGTGAAGTATGGGTGGCCGGCGGCCAGTCCAATATGCAGTACAAGATTTTCCAAACATATAACGATATGTTTAACTCCATTGCGGATGTACAGGCGTTGCAGCAGTATCTGACCGACAATCCTACCAAGGCCGCAGCCATTCGTGTGTTCTCTACCTACACAGCGCTGGCCGACATTACTCAGGGCGCGTACACGGATACCACCGGCTCTTGGCACACAGCCGAGGACTGGGGCGTAGTACAGCTCACCACGGCTTTGGGTATGCACTATGCAAAGATGCTTCAGGAGCATCTGGATATGCCTGTGGGTATCGTTTCCACCAACCGCGGCGGCACAAGTATTGCCACCTGGGTATCTCCGGAAGTGAGCGAGCAGGAAAAGAATGCGACCTTCTACGGTTATCTGGAAGAGTACGAAAGATTCACAACCGATAACACGCAAAACCACGCTTACGGATTCTACAACACCACCGTAGCGCCCTGGGCAGGCTATGAAGTAGCCGGTATGCTCTGGTATCAGGGCGAAAACGACCGCAGCTACCCGAATCTGCAGCGCTATGGCTATGATGTTATGGTAGAGACCTTCAGCAGAACCTTCACCATGAATCCGGAGAGCGGTAACAGACTGAATGTGATCTCTGTTCAGATTGCGCCCTATGTGGATCCCACCTCTGGTACTATTCCGGAGGATTTAGCGGCGGATAAAACGAAGAACCTGGGTGGCTACATAATCGGCTATAAGGACCTTACTCTGAAAAAGAATACCGCGTTAAACGAGGCCATGCGTGAGGGCGTAGCCACGGCGCAGCAAAGCGGCAATGTGGTGCTGGTTCCCATCTATGACCTGCCCTCTGTGGTTGCGGACCACCATCCTCTGAATAAGCTGGATGTGGCGAACCGACTGATTCAGGTCGCGAAGGAAACCTACTATTCTGCCGATGCTGCAGAAAAATCCTATTCCGGTCCTGAGATCATTGCCTATAAGTGGAAGGATTCCCAAACACTGGTTCTTACCTTCGACCAGGAGATTCAGTACATTCAGCTGACAACAGCCGACAACGAACGCAGCTTCCCGCCTTATGATAATTTCCCCTGCGCGGCCGGCGCCGAACTTGCGCTTAATGATATGCTGGGAGACCTGTACGACTCTACAGGCTTTGCGCTCTATCAGGATAAGCTGGACGGCTTCTCCATGTGGAATGGGGAATCCTACGTAACCTTAACGGCAACGGTTTCCGGACCCAATCAGGTAACCCTCACCGTTCCCACCGGCACACCTGCGAATATGCTGACCTATGCCTACGGCGCTCATACGCTGACGGCAAACCTGTATGATAAAGACGGTCTGCCCGCATTGCCTTTTGCCATTGACGTAAGATATGATAGCTGGCACTCAACCTACCAGAAGCAAATCTGGAGCGGCCAGGAAATGGATGCCTACGTTATCAATGGCAACAATGCTTACACTGGGGAAGTGGCTAGAAACACCTCTAAGATCAGCATTGATTCCAACGAAGGCTTTAACGGCTCTCAGGGCCTGAAGTACGAGCTGGTTACCAAGGGCAATCAGCGTACCAATACTTGGGTTACCGGTAATACCAAAGACGTTTTGGGCTTCGACACGGATTTCACCGTGGTCAATGACGATGACGTTATTTGGTTCTGGGCAAAGTCCTCTCTGTCCACCGTTCAGCGTCTGCAGATTTCCTTTAACCACAACCTGGTTGCGGACTCTGCCGATTCCTATATCTATACCATCCAGTCCGGTGGCGACGGAGAACCCGTCCGTGTGAAACTGCCTTACGGCGGCGAGGATACGGTGGATGGTGTCAGCCTGATGGCCTATAACGGAGCTGCAGCGCAGATTCAGTTGGAGCCCGGCTGGTACGGCTGGATCGGCCTGCCGATGAATTGTATGTACGCGGATACCGGATACGAGAAGATCGCGTCCGGCGATGCCCTTAATTACCTGAGCGTACTGCTGTATCAGTACGATACGGAAGATCCCGTGGCAAATCAGAAGGTGGGCGACGCGCTGATTCTGGACGAGGTCTGGCTTACCGACAGCAATTCTATGCCCGCTTTGACCGATATGGTGGATTTCCGGGTAATGATTTGGAACGCTGAGGATTCCGATCTTGCTGATGGCACGGAACTGGAAGATGTACCCTATACGAATTCCGCTGAGCGCGCGAAACTGGGCGCTTCTATCACCGGTGATATCGGCGTGGGTGAAAGCAACGCGTTGACCGTTACCTATAAGGACACAGACTTCACCAACACTTATGACATTGTGTTGTCCGTGGATGAGGATGATCTGGAAAAACCGGCCAATATGCTGGAGCTGAGCTTTACAAAGGCTCATATTCAGAACAATGAGGTAGGTAATTCCGACATCCTGTGGTTCTGGATCGACTCGGATCTGCCGGTTAACCGCCTGCTGCACGTGCAGTTGAACGATAGCCGAAACCTGTATGATGAAAAGATCTATACCATTGTAGATGTGGACGGTGTACCCACAATTCAAACGATTAACTATGATCCGAATGGTTGGATTGAAGGTGACACCCTTGGTCTGGTTAAGTACAATAGCATATCTGCCGACACTGCTGGCGAAATTGATATTACGAAAGATCCGCTTAAGTACGCCCGTGTCCGGATTCCTGCCAACTGGTGCGGTTGGGTGGGCGTCCCCATGTCCAATATGTTGAACCTGGATGCGGAACCGACTTATGGCTACATCGAGACCGTTCAGTTCCGTCTGTACGGCCCGAAGAACGAAATCCTCGTGGGTGAGCAGGTGTTCTTTGACGAAATCTGGCTGACGGAACCGGGTATGATGCCCGCTCTGTCCTCCTACAAGCTCACTTACAACACGGAGCATCAGACGCAACTGTGGAGTCTGGATGAATCCAACGCGGCGCTGACCTCCGAGTTTGTGCTGAACAATACCCTTCGGAACCAGGCATCCGTTACTCGCGTAACCAATGGCGGTGTGTTCGACAGCAATGCGTTGAACTATAAAATCACAGAACTTGTGGATACTACAGGCGAGTATCGCCGTGACCTGGTGGAAACCCTGAAGCTGGAGAACACAGAACTTCTGAATGCCAACGGCTTTAAGACCGGCGTGGATGCAAAGGCAAAGACGGATATTCTCTGGTTCTGGATTGACTCCGATATGTCCCTGAATATGCGTATCCAGCCCGGTATCAACAATATGTATATCCGGGGTGGTTTCGAGGAAAGCACTCCCACGGATATGTCCGTCAATAAGAACATTTACATCTACACTATCGTAGAGGATGAAAATGGCGATCCGATGATGAAGCGGATTTACCATACTGCCTGCGGATCCACGGTAGACGGTATTGGCCTGGTTAACTCCTCCCGGAGCAATAAGGGCCAGGTATCTCAGCTGAAGTTCACCAATGGTTGGTCCGGCTGGGTAGGCATTCCTCTGAATATGCTGGTAGCTGCCGTGGACGAAAACACAACCAACGGTCAAACAGTTCAGGTTGGCGATGTGATTCGGGAAGTCACTCTGCAGATGCGTATTTTCAACGGCGTGGACGGCAATATGTATAAGATGAGCACTGCCGATGAAGAATGTATGTTGATCGATGAGTTCTGGCTGACTACCATCTGGATGATGCCTGAGCCTGTTATCGAAAGCTATACTATTGAGGAAGCGCAGCTTTATACAGATGACGAGCCTCACACCGAAAATGGCCATCTGTTGGCGCCTGAAACGGCTGACAGTTATATTGATCTGATTAATTCTGATGCCGGCAGCTTGATGGCAAAGGACTACTTTGAAACCAATCAGTCTGGTAATGTAACAACGGATCAGTGGGACTTCGGTATTATCAACAGCAAGGGCTATTTGCGAGGCAAAGCATTCTACCTGACCTTCCTGGAAGGAAATGAAGGCCTGTATACAAGCTGGGCAACGCTGAATTTGACCGAGCCGTCTGCGATCAGAGACTTGAATATTACCGGCGGTACCAATGTATCTGTTGATGATGTGCTGTGGTTCTGGGTAGATGGCACAGATCTGACGGTCGATGGCTGCCTGACTGTTCGTGTCAATGGCGACCACGCAAAATATGATAACGTGTACTATACTGTTGTCCCTGCTACCAACGGCTACTATCTGGAAGAGAAAATTTTGGACAAATATGACCCCGCCGCTGGCAGTGCAGATGGCACAGCCGGTACGATTCCGATCGCAAAGGGATTCCAGGGCTGGATCGGTATGCCTATCGCGAACTATATCGAGAAGGTAGACGGTGATGCAGTTGTACCTTCTATCAATCTTGAGAAGCTGAATTTCCACCTGAGAAAGAAATACGGTGGCACCAATCACAGTGTCGGTTCTACCATTTACTTTGGTGATATCCACATTGGCTCTCCTTATTCCGAAACAACAAGTGAAGGCACACTGTCCACTTGGGAAATTCCGCCTCAGGCAGAACTGAAGTTCTCCAGCGCTTCTCTGGTGATTCAGAATGGCTTGTCTGTGAAGTTTAAGGCAAAACCCGGCCTGTTTGTGGATCCGACCCTGGAAAACACGATCTTCTACAATACGCCTTACGCGGTGTTCCGCCTGAACGGCGTTAACAATGTGGTTTACGGCGAGCTGAACGAAAGCACCGGTATGTACGAATTTACTTACTATAACATTCGTCCGGACTGGATGGATGATGACATCGAGGCTTGGTTGTTTGCGTACCGTGACGGCGTGCTCTACCGCAGCAAGGTAGAAGTGCTTTACAGCGTGGGCGATTACTGCTATAATACTCTTAACAGATATTACGGCGATGATGCGCCGCAGAAGGATGAGATGGGAACGTTGCTGGTAGACGTCCTGAACTACGGCGCAGCCGCGCAGGAATACACCGGCCACAACACCGATGCTCTGGTAACTGCCAAGCTGGCAGGAACTGCCTGGGAAAACTGGGGCAGCACAACCACCTACACCTATGCAAACATTCCTACCCACACTGCACAGGATCAGGCGGTGGAGAATGCAACCGTTACCTGGAAGGGCGGCGCTCTGTACCTGCGTGAAACCACCCGTATCCGTCTGCGTATCACCACAACCCTGACTGAGGGCATGAGAATGAAGTACGCGAATGCGGACGGCAGCATATCCGGCTATGTGGATATGGATGAGTTCGTAAGAGCCCAGTACGGCTTCTATGTCTTCTTCGATGACTATAATGTAATGCAGATGGAAGAACCCATCTACTTTACCATCGTAGAGGATGACGGCGATGAGGATATGACGAACGATGTTGCGCTGAGCAGCAGACTGAGATACAGCGTGATATCCTATGTTAACACCGTTGCAAAGACCGATACCAATCTTACTTCCACCACCCTCGGAAGAATGTTGGCAGCAATGCTCCGTTATGGTGATGCAGCCAAGGCCTACGTGGCATCAATTACAGGATAAGGAGGCGATACCGAGATGAATAAAAAGGAAGTATATGCAGCTCCGTTTGCAGAAGAATACTTTCCGGATTTCGATACCGGTGACATTAGTGGTATCTGGACTCCTGAGGAGGACTTTTGAGTAAGCGGATTTGGGCGGTGCTCTTAATTGTGAGCATATTGCTGTGCGGATGCGTAGAGAGAGCACCCGACGTACAGGAAACAACCGATCCTGCACAGCAAATTCAGGAAACAACGGAAGATACAAAGGGCGAAGAAACTACCGAGGATACCAATGAATCCATCTTGCCTGAGGAAGTCATCGGCGGCGGTGAGGATATCCCCTTTGGATCGGAAGATGCTTCTGAGGAGGAGTTTGAGGACCCGACGGATCCCCCTGCTACAACACAAAAACCCGCAGGGACCACGGAGCCTCCTGCTACCACCGTCCCCACCACCACACAGGGCCAGCCGGAACCGGATTGGACCGTGAGCAACGAACCTATTGAATTGCCCGATGATGTGTGGGACTAATACCCAATGATAAAGCACGGGCTGCTGTGCAGTCCGGGTTTTTTTCTGGGAAATCCGCGGGAAAGGTCAGCCGCCTGCGCAAACACCGGAATATGGCGGAAAACTTTTTACAGAATCGTGTAAAAAGCTTGCAACATAGCAGGTTTGATGGTAGAATAAGGCTGATGCAAATATATTATGCCGCTTCCGAAAGGCGCGGTATCACAAGGAGGAACACAATGACTTCCAGCGAAAAGAAACAGCTGCAGATGACTGCCTGTAAAGTCCGTATGGGCGTGATTGACGGCACCTATGGCGCTAAGGCCGGTCACCCCGGCGGCAGTATGTCTGCCGCAGATATGTTTACCTATCTGTATTTTAAGGAAATGAATGTAAATCCCGCAGACCCCAAGTGGGCCGACCGGGACCGTTTTGTGCTCAGCAAGGGCCACACCGCCCCCGGTCTGTATGCTACATTGGCGCACCGCGGCTTCTTCCCTGTGGAAGATTTGCCCACTCTGCGTCATATCGACAGCTACCTCCAGGGTCACCCCAATATGAATACTGTTCCCGGCATTGATATGTCCACCGGTTCTCTGGGCCAGGGCATTTCCGCGGCTGTGGGTATGGCCATTGCTGCAAAGTACATGGGAAAATCCTACCGGGTTTACACGTTGTTGGGTGACGGCGAAATTCAGGAAGGTCAGGTCTGGGAGGCTTGTATGTCTGCCGCCCACTATAAGCTGGATAACCTGTGCGTGATCGTGGATAACAACGGTCTGCAGATTGACGGCAACGTGGCGGATGTTATGAGTCCCTATCCCATTGTGGATAAGCTGCTGGCCTTCGGCTTTAATGTACACGCCATTGACGGTCACGACTTTGATGCCATTGAAAAGGCAATGAACAATGCGAAGGCTACCAAGGGTATGCCCACCGCCATTGTAATGTCCACCACCAAGGGCAAGGGCGTTTCCTTTATGGAGAATCAGGCAAGCTGGCACGGAAAAGCACCCAACGATGCTGAGTATCAGCAGGCAATGTCTGAGCTGAAGGCTCAGCTCGCAGAAGTGGAGGCGAAATAATATGGCAGATATGAAGAAAATTGCTACCCGCGACAGCTATGGCAACGGTCTGGTAGAAGTAGGCGCAGAGCATAGCGATATGGTCGTTTTGGATGCTGACCTGTCCGGCGCAACCAAGACCGGTACCTTTAAGAAGGCTTATCCTGACCGTCACTTTAATTTCGGTATTGCCGAAGGTAATATGATGGCTGCCGCCGCAGGTATGGCGGCATCCGGACTGGTTCCTTTTGTTTCCAGCTTTGCTATGTTTGCCGCCGGTCGCGCTTTTGAGCAGATCCGCAACTCCATCGGTTATCCCAATCTGAACGTGAAGATTGGCGCAACCCACGGCGGTATTTCCGTTGGTGAGGACGGCGCCAGCCACCAGTGCTGTGAGGACTTTGCGCTGATGCGCGCTATCCCCGGTATGACAGTAATTTGTCCTGCCGATGATGTGGAGGCAAGAGCCGCTGTCCGTGCTGCTTACGAGCACAAGGGCCCCGTGTACCTGCGTTTTGGCCGTCTGGCAGTGCCTGTGTTCCACGGAGATGATTTCAAGTTTGAAATCGGCAAAGGCGAAATTCTCCGGGATGGTAAAGACGTGGCGATTATCGCCAACGGTCTGATGACCTATGAGGCAATTCAGGCTGGCGAGCAGCTGGCTGAGCTGGGAATTCAGGCCCGGGTCATCAATATGGCAACCATCAAGCCGTTGGATGAGGAAATGGTGCTCAACGCCGCAAAGGATTGCGGCAAGGTTATCACCTGCGAAGAACATTCCGTCATCGGCGGTCTGGGTGAGGCGGTATGCGCGCTCCTGTCCGAAAAGCTTCCCACGCCCGTTCGTCGGATCGGCGTGAACGATGAGTATGGCCATTCCGGCCCTGCCGCAGCTTTGCTGAAGCAGTTTGGCCTGTCCGCAGAACACATTGTGGAAGTGGCTAAGGAACTGTGCGGTAAATAATTTCAAAAAGGCGGCATCACATAAGTGTGATCCCGCCTTTTTGTATAAAGAAAAC
>JAZUOF010000056.1:0-9926 GCA_045604565.1 Faecousia sp. | reverse complement strand
GACCGGCAAGTCCACCGGCGAAGCCGTCGATCAGATTGCCGCCGAAGAAAATGGTAAAGCCAAAGGCGGCCAGGGCATAGCCCAGCAACTGGACGATTCCGTTGAACTGACGGCGGCTGGCTTTGGCTTCCCGCAGCCATTGGTGTGCGGTGTCGCCATCGGGTCTCTCGGCGCATACGCGGCGGCTGAGGGCGGAGAGCAACTCCACTGCGTGCAGATCGTTGCCGTGGAAGCCGACGCGGCGCATTTCTGTCAGAGATTCGCCATCGGGCAGGGTGACACTGACAATGATACAGTTGGGAATGGCGTAAACCTCCGGTTCCATGCCGTAGGCACGCAAAATTCGGGTGATACTGTCCTCCACGCGGAAAGTTTCCGCGCCGGCCATGGAAAGTTCATAGCCAAGATCGGTTGCAAAATCCAACAATTTATCGAGATCCATAACGAATGCCTCTTTACGAAAAATTAGACTCATTCAGTATAGCACATGACATGAAAAATGCAAGCAAAAAGTATGCCGCCGGAAGAAAACCGGCGGCAGGATCTTTACTTTCTTACAAACAGTACGCCTAGCGTCTCGGGACCGCAATGGCAGGAAACGGTGCAGCCTGCGGTGGTTTCGTAGACGGTTTCAAAATGACCGTATTCCTTTACGGCAGCCATAACGGCGTCATATTCCTCGGCCGTGACGGAGGTTTTGGTGACGAACAGCACATCCCGGCGGATGTCATCCCGGTCTGCCAGACGCTCCTGGACATAGGTTGCCAGGCACTTGGCGTATTTGCCCCGGTACTTCTTGGAAACGCCCATCCTACCGTCCTTAACATCAATACAGGGCTTTAGATTAAGCAGATTGGCACCCAGTGCCTGAGCGGAAGAGCAGCGGCCACCCTTGGCAAGATAGTTGAGCTTGTCAATAAGGAAGCTGGCTTCCACCTTTTCCGTGAAGGCCTGCACCCGATCGTGCAGTTCATCCAGACTGGCGCATTCCTTGGCCAGCCTGCAGGCCTCCAGCACCACCAGGCCCTGTCCGGTGGACAAATTCCGGGAGTCTACAACCTGAACATTGGAGAACTCTTCAGCAGCGATGCAGGCATTCTGATAGCAGGAGGAGAAACCGGAACCGATGGTGATGTGCAGCACGCCGTCGTAATTGTCGGCGTATTTGGCAAATTCCTCGGCATACTCGCCCACGGAATTGGCGGAGGTGGAGCACAGGTCGCCACCTGCGGCTACGTGAGCGAAAATTTGATCAGGCGTGATGGTAACCCCATCCTTATAATCTACACCGTCCTTTACAACGGTCAAAGGCACCAGAGAAATCTGGTGAGCTTCCAGTATGTCAGGGGACAAATCACAAGTGGAGTCAGACACGATTTTGATATTCATAATTCAGCCTTCCTTTGCATTCCAAATGGATGTTGGAAAAATAGTAACATATTTGTAACGTAAAGTCAAATAATTTTCATTTCCGCAGTTGATTTTTTAAGGGTTTTGCCGGATAATAGAGGAAGAAAGGAGGGAGCGTATGCAGCTGAAGTTTACAGTTACCGGCATGACCTGTGCTGCCTGCTCGGCAAGAGTGGAAAAGGTTGCTGCTGCGGTAGCGGGTGTAGAAAAGGCGGAAGTCAATCTGCTGGCCGGCATATTAAAGGTTGAGGCAAGCACGGATGTGTCCGCTGCCATAGAAAAAGCCGTGGTGGAGGCCGGATACGGCATCGCCCACCCGGAAAAGCAGGATAAAGCAGAGCAGACTGCGGAAAATCCCCTGCGGGAGATGAAAATCCGGATCATCGGTTCTGCGGTATTTTTAGTGATTTTGATGTATTTCACAATGGGCCATATGGTTGGCTTGCCCCTGCCGGAATGGTACCATGGAAATGCTATGACCGCTGCCTTGCTGCAGTTTTTGCTGACATTGCCGGCAGTGTATCTGAACCGGGTGTACTACAGCCGCGGCTTAAAAGCCTTATGGCACCGGTCTCCCAATATGGATTCGCTGATTGCGGTAGGCTCCGGCGCAGCGCTGATTTACGGCGTTGCAGTTTTGTTCCTGTTGGCAGACGCCATGGGCCGCGGTGACGCGCAAGCTGTGGAAAAATACGGCCACAGTCTGTATTTTGAATCTGCTGCCATGATTCTGACGCTGGTGACGCTGGGCAAATTCCTGGAAACCCGCGCGAAAGGAAAAACCGGTGACGCAATCCGGCAGCTGATGGATCTGCGGCCTAAGATGGCCACCGTACGCCGTGGCGGGGAAGTGCTGGAGATTCCTGTGGAGCAAGTGCGTCTGGAGGATACTGTGATTGTCCGTGCCGGCGGCAGCATCCCGGTGGACGGTGTGGTGCTGCAGGGAAACGCCTTTGTGGATCAAAGTGCGCTGACGGGTGAAAGTATACCTGTGGAAAAAACGGTGGGTGATACGGTTATGTCGGCCACTGTGATCAGCGCCGGTTACCTGGAATTTCGCGCGGACAAGGTGGGGGAGAATACCACGCTGGCCCAGATCATTCATTTGGTGGAGGAGGCTGGCGGCTCGAAGGCGCCCATTGCCCGCCTGGCGGATAAGATCGCCGGCGTATTTGTACCTGTGGTGATGGGTATAGCGTTTTGTGGCTTTGCTGTTTGGATGTTTGCTGACAGGGGACTGGAGTTTGCGCTATCTGCCGCGATTTCGGTGCTGGTCATTTCCTGCCCGTGTGCGCTTGGCCTTGCAACGCCGGTGGCAATCATGGTGGGTACCGGACGGGGTGCCCGTATGGGTGTGCTTTTCAAAAATGCCGCGTCGCTTGAAAATGTGCATCGGGTAAACACAGCGGTACTGGATAAAACCGGTACGCTGACCACCGGAAAACCGGTGGTTACGGATATTCTGCCCGTTTCCGATGAAACCCGGCTGCTAACTGTGGCTGCTGCGCTGGAAGAAAAGAGCGAGCACCCCTTTGCAACTGCGATTTTGGAAAGGGCGTCCGGGATTTCTTACCCCAAGGCGGATGCCTTTGAAACAATACCCGGTATGGGCGTTACTGCTATTGTGTCCGGTGTGCGTTATTTCGGTGGTAATGCCCGATTCATGGCGGCCAACGGTATTTCCGTACCCCAGTATCCGTCCCTTACGGAACAGGGCAAAACACCGCTGTACTTTGGCTCGGAAACCGGGGAATACTTAGGCGCAATCGCCGCAGCGGATGTGCTGAAACCGGATTCCGTTGAGGCGGTTAAAGCCATGCGAAAACTGGGCCTGCAGGTGATTATGCTCACCGGTGATAATGAAAAGACCGCCAGGGCCATTGCCGCTTCCGCGGGCATTGACCGGGTGATCGCTGATGTGCTGCCTGCTGATAAGGCAAGGGCTGTGAAGGAATTGCAGGCGGAAGGCTGCAGGGTGCTGTTTGTTGGCGACGGTATCAACGATGCGCCTGCACTGGTGACTGCCGATGTGGGTATGGCCATTGGAGCCGGTACGGATATTGCCATGGAATCTGCGGATGTGGTGCTGATGACAGGCTCTCTTTCCGGCGTATGCAGCGCCGTGGAATTAAGCAAGGCCACGATTCGCAATATCAGGCAGAATCTGTTCTGGGCATTTTTCTACAATTGCCTGGGAATTCCCGTGGCATTTTTAGGTCTGCTGAGTCCGATGATCGGCTCGGCTGCCATGAGTTTAAGCTCCGTATTTGTGGTAACCAACGCGTTGCGACTACGGTTTTTTAAGCCCAGGGCCGTTGCGGCACCTGCAGAAGAAAACATAATGAATATTGAGGAGAAGAAAACGATGGAAACTGTTATCAAAGTGGAAGGCATGATGTGTCCCCATTGTAAGGCAATGGTGGAAAAGGTTTGTAAAGCTGTGCCCGGCACTGCCGACGCGGTGGTGGATCTGCAGGCGAAGCAGGTCACTGTCACAGGCGAGGCGGATGTGGAAGCGCTGAAGAAGGCCATTACGGATGCAGGATACGAGGTAATCGGCTGAGTATTTTGCCGAGCAATGGCTTGGAAAGGAGATGCCATGCGCAATATTCGGTTGGATTTATGCTATGACGGCACCCGTTATCGTGGGTGGCAGCGGCTGCCGGATAAGGATGACACCATTCAGGGAAAACTTGAAACCGCTCTTTCCCGCATTCTGGGGGAGCCGATTGAGATTTCCGGCAGCGGTCGTACGGATGCCGGGGTTCACGCCCGGGGCCAAGTGGCGAATTTTCATTGCCAGAGCACGATGCCCTGCGTGGAGATCCTGGAAAATTTGCGGCGGTATTTGCCGGAGGATATTGGCATTCTCTCCTGCAAGGATTGTTCGCCCCGTTTCCACGCCCGCCTAAACGCCAGGGAAAAGACCTATTGCTACCGCATTTGGAATTCTGAAATGCCCTGTGTATTTGAACGCCGGTTTGTGGCAGTGATGCCGGAGGCGCTGGATCTGGAATCCATGCGCCAAGCGGCGGATTTGCTTTGCGGTGAACACGATTTTTCCGCGTTTTGTGGCAATCCGAAGTTTAAGAAATCTGCGGTGCGATTCCTTCGAAGGGTGGAGATTCTCCGCTACGGAGAAGAAATCCATTTGGTATTTACCGGAAACGGCTTTATCCACAATCAAGTGCGCATTATGGTGGGAACGTTGATTGAGGTTGGCAGGGGAGCGCGTACTGCGGAAAGTATACCGGCCCTTTTTGGCGGCAAACGCAGTGAGGCGGGGTTTCTTGCGCCTGCCCATGGCCTTTGCCTGATGGAGGTAGAATATTGAATATTCAGATTTTTGGAAAAAGCAAATGCTTTGATACCAAAAAGGCGGAGCGCTGGTTCAAAGAGCGGCGCGTCAAGTTCCAAAGCATCGACCTGATCAAATACGGAATGTCCGGCAAGGAATTTGACAGCGTCCTGCGGGCCGTAGGGGGTATCGACAACTTGATCGACTGGGAAAACAAATCCCAGGAAATCACCAACATGAAGTATATGGATGACCGGGTGACGAAAGAGGATAAAGTCTTTGACGATCCTTCTTTGATGAAAACGCCCATTGTCCGCAATGGAAAACACTCCACCGTTGGCTACTGCCCGGAAGTCTGGGCCACCTGGGAATAATCCAATAATCCGGAATGTGAATGCATTCCGGATTTCTTTCATTTTCAGGAAAATTTCACTGCTGACTTTCATACAATTGCATGAAAAATATCTTGCAAAGTGTGTGCAAAAATGTTACGCTATGGGAGGAATGCGGATGAATTTTCTGCAATGGCTTTATCAAACGGTTTGGGGTGTTCCTGCACTGGTTTTAATCCTGAGTGTGGGCCTATATTTGACCATTCAAACCGGATTCGCCCAGCTTCGGCTGTTTCCGCGGGCTTGCCGGCTGTTTTTTCGAAGAATGTTTGGAAAGAAGGATTCCGGGCAAGGCGTTTCCTCTTTTCAGGCTCTCTGTACGGCTCTGGCCGCAACTGTGGGTACCGGTAATCTTGCCGGTGTGGCCGGCGCCATTGCCATTGGCGGTCCCGGCGCCGTGTTTTGGATGTGGATCTGCGGCATTTTGGGCATGATCATTAAGTTTGCCGAGGCAACCCTGGCGGTTCATTTTCGACAGAAGAATGAAGCCGGAGAATGGGTGGGCGGCCCCATGTACATGATCCGCAATGGCCTGCCAAAAGGGTATGCTTCCCTGGCGGGGATATACGCTTTTTTTGGCGTGGTTGCCGCTTTTGGGGTGGGAAACGCAACCCAGATCAACACCGTGATTTCTGCCGCCCGTGAGACTTTCTCTCTATACGGCATTCCTTTGCCCGATTGGAGTAGTTTGCTGTTCGGAGCATTGCTGGCTGCCTTGATTGGTGCGATTTTGCTTGGCGGCGCCAAGCGTATTGGACACATTGCGGAATGGTTGGTTCCTTTTGCCGCAGGTGGTTATTTGCTGTTGGGCGTTTTGGTGATCATTCTGCGGCATGATGCAGTTGCGGATGCATTCTGTGCTATTTTTACCGGTGCTTTTCATCCCAAAGCCGCTACAGGTGGGGTTGTGGGTTCTGCCGTGGTTGCGCTTCGCACAGGTGTATCCCGCGGTGTTTTTACCAATGAGGCCGGTATGGGCACCGCTTCCATTGCCCATGCTTCCGCTGCCGTCAAGCATCCGGCACAGCAGGGGCTCATGGGCATTGTGGAGGTCTTTCTGGATACCATTGTGATCTGCACAGTTACCGCACTGGTAATTCTCGTCAGCGGCGTACCCATTCCTTATGGAACCGATGTGGGTGTCGGCCTTACAACTGCTGCGTTTTCGTCCGTTCTGGGCCCTTGGGTCAGTGTGGCGATTACCTTGGCTCTGTGTCTGTTTGCTCTGGCGACGGTGCTGGGCTGGGGGCTGTATGGCATCCGCTGCGCGCAATATCTATTTGGCGACGGTGCCTGGAGAAAATTTGTTTATCTGCAGATTGCTATGGTTTTGGTATCTGCCGTTATGCGTGTTGAAACGGCCTGGCTCCTGGCGGAGATTGTCAACGGGCTTATGGCTGTTCCCAATTTGATTGCCCTTTGGGCATTGACGCCCAAACTGAAATATTTATACAAAAGTTATTTACACGGAGGGACTTATGAAAATTTCCATCAACGCCAATCGCTGCGAATCCTCTCCCATGCGCATGTTCCATCCTCTGGCAGTAGCGGCCAAGGAAGCGGGAAAAAAGATTTATCATCTGAACATCGGCCAGCCGGATTTGAAGACCCCGCCCCTGTTTTATGATGCTATTCAGAACTTCCGCCAGGAGGTGCTGGCCTATTCCGCATCTCCCGGTATGCCGGTGCTGATCGACGCCATTCGGGGCTACTACAAGGCTCGCCTTGGCGTGGAACTGAATAACGCGGATGTGCTGATTACCACCGGTGGCAGCGAGGCGCTGTTGTTGGTGTGCCTGAGCATTCTGGACCCCTATACGGAAATCATTGTTCCCGAGCCCTATTATCCCAACTATGCCACCTTCGTTCATGCAGCCGGCGGCACGATTCGTGCGCTGCCCACCTGCCCGGAGGAGGGTTACCGTTACGCCATCCGTGAGCGCATCGAGGCACTGATCACCCCCAATACCAGGGCGATTATGATCACAAATCCCGGTAATCCCACCGGTGTAACCCTGACCAAAGAGGAAATGCACATGATTGCCCAGGTGGCGAAAGAGCATGATCTGTATCTGATTTCTGATGAAGTGTACCGGGAATTCTGCTATGGCGAAAATGCCGGTGTGCCTACCATGGGCGCCTATATGGATGAGATCGCCGATAATCTGATCATTACGGACTCTGTTTCCAAGCAGTTTTCTACCTGTGGCGCCAGAGTTGGCTGTGTGGTGACCAAGAACAAGAATCTGCAGCAGGCACTGCTGAAATTCTGCCAGTCCCGTCTGGCGGTTGCCACGATGGACCAGGTGGGCGCTGCCGCGCTGTATTCTGTCACCGAGGAGTACTATGCCGAAAACCGGGCAGAATACATTCGCCGCCGGGATCTGGTGTATGATCGGCTGAAGCGCATTCCCGGCGTGCTGGTGCAAAAGCCGGAGGGCGCGTTTTACATTATGGCGGCGTTGCCGGTGGATGACACCCACAAATTCCAGAACTGGTTGCTGACTTCCTTTGATGACAATGGCGACACGGTCATGTTTGCGCCCGGCGGCCCCTTCTATGAGACCCCCGGCAAGGGTATCAATGAGGTGCGAATTGCTTATGTTTTGTGCCTGGAGGATCTAACCCGTGCCATGGATTTGCTGGAAAAGGGCATTGCCCGATACCGCAAAGAAGTTATGCGCTTAGATGCTTGACAAAGCCCCTTTTTCCATGGTAAAATGAATAAAACTGCGTAGAACGGAAAGAGTAACGGAAACCTTCCCATCAGAGAGCCCGGGTCGTTGGCTGGAAGCCCGGTCAGGTGAGTTCCGTGAAAGTGCGTCCGGGAGCGGAAAAGTGCATAAAAAGTGATAAATAAGAGTGGAACCGCGGACTAACCCGCCTCTTGTACCGTTTTGGCGCAAGAGGCGGTTTTTTTAGGAGTGTTTATGAATCAACGGCAATTAAAAAGAAAACTGAACATTAAGGACACCATGACCGTGAGCCAGTTCTGGACGGAATTTGGCCTAAAACTGATCGGCTACCTTTGTGCCGTCATCATCATGGTGATTATCCTCTCGGTTACACTGGATGTTTCCACGGAACGCCTGAGTGTGATCTGTGAATGGGTAGCCTGCGGAATGGCCGTGCTGTGGTGCATACCGATTGCTCGAAACACCTGGCTGCGATTCCGGGATGCCGGATATTCGGCAAAGGTGTATTTGTGGCTGCTGTTTCCGGTAATCGGCTGGGTTGTTTTCCTCGTACTGTTATGCACCAAAAGAAAACCTGCAGGTAAGAAGTAATCAACATTTGGAGGAATCTTTATGTATTTATATAATTCTCTGTCCCATAAGAAGGAACTGTTTGTACCCAATAATCCTGAGCTTGTGAAGATGTATACCTGTGGCCCCACGGTGTATCACTATGCCCACATCGGCAATCTGCGCACCTACATTATGGAGGACGTGCTGGAAAAGGCACTGCGTTATTGCGGCTATAACGTCAAGCGGGTCATGAATATTACGGATGTAGGCCATCTGGCCAGTGATGCCGATACCGGCGAGGATAAGATGGTCAAGGGCGCCAAGCGTGAGAACAAGACCGTCATGGATATTGCCCATTATTACACCGAGGCTTTCAAGTCTGATTGCGGTAAGCTGAACATCAAATGGCCCGATGTAGTGGAGCCCGCTACCAACTGCATTGATGAATATATCGCCATGGTGCAGACACTGCTGGATAACGGTAAGGCTTACTTTGTAGGTGGCAATGTATATTTCGACACCTCCACCCTGGAAAAGTACTATGTCTTCAATGACCATGATGAAGAAGACCTGGCTACCGGTGTTCGCGAGGGTGTGGAAGAGGATACCAATAAGAAGAACAAGAATGACTTTGTTCTGTGGTTTACCAAGAGTAAGTTTGAAGACCAGGCGCTGAAATGGGATTCTCCCTGGGGTGTTGGCTATCCCGGCTGGCATATCGAATGCTCTTGCATTTCCATGAAGCATCTGGGCGAGGATCTGGATATCCATTGCGGAGGCATCGACAATGCTTTTCCCCATCACACCAACGAAATCGCGCAGAGTGAAAGTTTCCTGGGCCATAAGTGGTGCAATTATTGGTTCCATGTCCATCATTTGAATACCGATACCGGCAAGATGAGTAAATCCAAGGGCGAATTTTTGACCGTTTCCCTGCTGGAAAGCAAGGGTTATGACCCCATGGCGTACCGCCTGTTCTGCTTGCAGAGCCATTATCGCCGCAATCTGGTGTTTAGCTGGGAAAACCTGGACAATGCCACCGTGGCCTATGAAAAACTGATTGCCAAGATCGCAACCTTGAAGCAGGATGGGCAAGTGGATAGCGAAAGCTTTGCCCAGCTCAAGAGCCGCTTCGAAGGCGCCCTCAATGGCGACCTGAACACTTCCGTTGCTGTCACCGCGCTGTATGACGTGCTGAAGGCCAAGTGCAATGACGCCACCAAGCTGGCGCTGATCGCCGACTTTGTTCAGGTGCTGAGCTTGAATCTGCTTTCCGCAGCGGAAGTGCTGAACAGAAAAAAGGCGGAAGAGGAAGCCGCATCCGCCGATCCGGAGATCGACGCGCTGGTTGCTGCCCGTACCGAGGCAAAGAAAGCAAAGAACTGGGCAGAAGCTGACCGCATCCGCGATGAACTGAAGGCCCGTGGCATCGAGATCATTGATACGCCCCAGGGCGCAAAGTGGAGAAAAGTATGAAACTTCTGATTTTGGATGGCAATTCCGTTATCAATCGTGCTTATTTCGGTGTGAAGCCCCTGACCAACCGGGAGGGGCTTTATACAAGTCGGATCGTAGCCA
>JAZUOF010000055.1:0-6469 GCA_045604565.1 Faecousia sp. | reverse complement strand
AATATTAACAACAAAACATCCAGCAGACGCATTCCTGCTGCTGTGCCGGTTTGGTACAGGGTAAATTCCCTTGAATCGCACGGGGTCTTAGTTCTTGGCGCCTTCCACCAGGCCGTTTGCCAGACCCACAAGGCCCTGCATCTCGCTGGGAATAATAATTTTGGTGGCCTTACCGTCGGCTACCTTTTCCATAGCCTCAATGGATTTGAGTTTAATCACCTGCTCGTTGGGAGCTTTTTCATTCAGCATCCCCAGAGAATCGGCAAGTGCCTGTTGGACGGTGCGAATGGCCTGCGCTTCGCCGTCTGCCTTCAAAATGGCAGCCTCTTTTTCCGCTTCAGCCCGCAAAATGGCGGCCTGCTTTTCCGCATCGGCCCGCAAAATGGCAGATTCCCGTTCGCCTTCGGCAATCAGAATCGCGGATTTTTTCTGACCCTCCGCCTGCAAGATTGCCTGACGGCGGTCGCGCTCTGCCTTCATCTGCTTTTCCATAGAGCTCTGGATGTCCTGCGGAGGCAGAATGTTCTTCAGCTCCACGCGGTTGACTTTAATGCCCCAAGGGTCTGTGGCCTCATCCAAAATGGACCGCATCTTGGTATTGATGACATCCCGGGAGGTTAACGTCTGGTCCAGCTCCAGGTCGCCGATAATGTTACGCAGCGTAGTGGCTGTCAGTGTTTCCATAGCGGTCATCGGCTGCTCCACACCGTAGCAGTACAGCTTCGGGTCGGTAATCTGGAAGTAGACAACCGTATCAATTTGCATGGTAACGTTATCCTTGGTAATCACAGGCTGCGGCGGATAGTCGTGCACCTGCTCCTTCAGGTTGACCCGGCGGGCAATCCGGTCAATTAAGGGCAACTTAAAGTGCAGACCTACGCCCCAGACCGCCTGGAACGCGCCCAGACGCTCAATGACGAATGCTTTGGACTGCTCAACGATTTTTACGTTGGCGCCTACAACAACAATTAAAAGAATGGCAATTGCAATGGGAATCCAAAATCCTTCCATACTGTTCCTCCTTACACAGTTTCCATAACGGATACGTACAGTTTAACACCTTCCACCCGGTCTATACGGACCTGCGTCCGTACAGGAATGGGTGCGCCGGTGGTGCTCCTTGCGGACCACTCCATACCTTTGACCTTCACCTGACCGGTTTCCGTAGGATTATCCACGGCGGTAATGACCATTGCCGGTTCACCTATCAGGGAATCCACATTGGTTTTTGTGATTTTCGGGGTTAGGTATTTTCGCGCAAGTCGGCGAAGGGAAATCAGCAGTACCGCGGAAACCGTAAGGAATACCGTAATCTGCAGCCATACCTCTCCCCCCAACAGACTCACGATCAACGCCGCCAGCGCGCCCGCGGCAAACCAGACAGAAACCAGCGAGACCGTGCTTGCCTCCGCAAAAACAAATCCGATCATCAGCACGAACCAAACCGCATCTGACCAACTCATTGTGAATATCCTCCTTTCCCTTGGATTGGGTTCTGATAAAATCATAACAGATTTCCTCGGAAAAATCCATTGACAAAATGCTCAATTTCCAGTAGTTTTTGCCCAAAAAGTTGCGATTACCACTATAAAATTGAAGTATTCCTAATTTTTAATGGAATTATTGCGTTATTTCCCTTTCTGCGCCCGTTTTGGGCGTTTTTCTCTATGAAAAATTCCGAAATGGTCACGTAACCACATAAAACAATAACGTCTACCTCTAACGGCTTTTGCCGTCGATTTCGGTTTTTTCCGTATTTTCAAAATTTCTTATTTCCGTTTTTGTGCAATATTTTCGGCAATTACAAAACTTTCTCCTTTGCTTTTTTGTTTCCCTTTTCGTTGAAAGAAATTTTTCGGAAAACGGTTGCCAATAGCTGGAATGTGATGTATAATTATTTCGCAGATTTGGGGGAAATCCCCTGTATTTTGGGAGGAATTGTTATGTTCAGCGCAATGATTGAAACATTAAAAGCCAATCCCCGGAAAATCGTCTTCACCGAAGGTCACGATGCCCGTATTTTGGAGGCTGCTGCCCGTTTAGCAGAGGGCGGTTTCCTGACCCCCATCCTGGTGGGAGACCCCGAGGTAGTCAATGCCAATGCTGCCAAGGGTGGTTTTAATATCAAGGGTATAGAGATCCTCAATCCCCTTACATACGAAGGCATGGACGAGATGGTCGCCGTAATGGTAGACCTGCGTAAAGGCAAAATGACTCCTCAGGAGTGCCGCGCGGCTTTGTCCAAGGGCAACTACTTCGGCACAATGCTGGTAAAGATGGGCCTTGCCGATGCTTTGCTGGGCGGCGCAACCTATTCCACCGCCGATACCGTCCGTCCCGCCCTCCAGCTGGTGAAAACCAGGAAGGGCGCCAATCTGGTATCCTCCTGCTTTATTATGGCCCGGGGTGATGAACGGATTGCTATGGGCGACTGCGCCATTAACCTGAGCTACGAGGACAGTGTGGACAAGGAAGGCAACGTAACCGTTTCTGCTGCCCGGAAGCTGGCAGAGGTCGCGATTGAAACCGCCAAGACCGCAAAGGTATTCGGAATTGACCCCAAGGTCGCGATGCTGAGCTTCTCCACCAACGGCTCCGGCAAGGGCGGCACCGTCCAGCTCAGCCACGATGCCACTGTGGTTGCCAAGGAATTGGCTCCCGAGCTTGCCATCGACGGTGAAATGCAGTTTGACGCGGCAGTCGCTCCGGAAGTAGGTCAGCTGAAGTTCCCCGGCTCTCCCGTCGCCGGCTATGCCAACACCTTTATTTTCCCCTGCATTGAAGCCGGCAACATCGGCTACAAAATTGCCCAGCGTCTGGGCGGATTTGAAGCCTACGGTCCTATTCTGCAGGGTCTGGCTGCCCCCATTAACGACCTTTCCCGCGGCTGTAATGCCGACGAGGTCTACAAAATGGCAATCATTACCGCCGCTTTGGTATAACGCCGTCTTCTGCCGCCTGCGGGTATCCGCAGGCGGTATTTTTTGGCAAATTGACTTTATAGGAAAGTAGTGGTAAAATGTTCGCACTATCCAAATTTCGGAGGTTTTCTATGACCTACTTACTGATGGGAATCGTCACTGTGCTGGTGGTGGCGGCTGACCAAATCACCAAATATCTGGTCGTGCAGGGAATTCCCCTGTACGGCACAGTTCCCGCCATTGACGGTTTGTTCCACCTGACCTACACCCAGAATACCGGAGCAGCCTGGTCTCTTTTTGAGGGACAGCAATGGCTGTTTGCGCTGGTGTTTTTGGTGTTTGCCGCGGGAATTGTATGGGAATTTTCCAAGAAACGCCTGCCGCTTGTTATGTGCGAGCGCTGGGCCATCATCGCCGTATTCGCCGGCGGCCTGGGCAATATGATTGACCGTATCCGGCTGGGCTATGTGGTAGATATGATTGCGGTGGATTTCATAAACTTCCCCGTTTTCAATGTGGCTGACTGCTTCATTACCTGCGGCAGCATATTTCTGCTTTTCCACCTGATTTTCTTTAACAAGCCATTCTGGAAGGATGAAAAGAAATGATTCTTTACGCAGATACCGCCGGAGAACGTCTGGATGCGTTTTTGGCACGATGCGTGGAAAATATGAGCCGGTCCGCGGCGCAGAAGCTGATTGAGGAAGGCTGTGTGATGCTCAACGGCAGCCCCGGCAAAAAGAACGACCGGCTGAATCCGGATGATGCTGTGGAGGTTACCGTTCCCGAGCCGAAGAATGTGGATATTGTTGCCAAAGAGATTCCTTTGGAGATCGTCTACGAGGACGAGGATGTGCTGGTGATCAACAAACCCAAGGGGCTTGTGGTGCATCCCGCCGCAGGTCATCAGGACGACACCCTGGTCAACGGATTGCTGTACGCCCTTGGCAACTCCCTGTCCGGCATCAACGGTCAGCTCCGCCCGGGTATTGTGCACCGGATTGATAAAGACACCTCCGGCCTTTTGGCCGTGGCAAAAAACGACCTTGCCCATACCGTATTGGCCTCCCAGCTGAAAGACCACACGATGGCCCGCACGTACGAGGCCATTGTATGCGGCAGTTTCCGGGAGGATTCCGGCACGGTGGATGCCCCCATCGGCCGCCACCCCTCTGACAGGAAAAAGATGTGCGTGACCGCCCGCAATTCCCGGTCTGCCGTTACCCACTGGGAAGTGGTTGCCCGGTACAGAGGCTACACCCACATTCGCTGCCGCCTGCAGACCGGACGTACCCATCAAATCCGTGTCCACATGGCCCACATCGGCCATCCCATTTTGGGCGATACGGTCTACGGGCATAAAAAGCCTGAATTGGGGCAAACCAGTCAGTGCCTGCATGCGGGCGCGCTGTGTTTCCGGCATCCCCGGGATGGGCGTCCGGTGATGGTTCACGCACAGTTGCCTGCATATTTTCAGGAAGTTCTGGAAAAACTGGAGAGGATGCTCTGAATGACAGATTTCAGCCGCGTACTGCTTGCCGTGGATTTCGACCGGACCCTTACTGCCCCCGACTCCACCATTCCCAGGCGCAATATTGAAGCAATCGAATACTTTATGGCGCACGGCGGCGCGTTCACCGTCAACACCGGGCGCAGCATTCCTATGTCCCAGTACAATCTGATTCCGGCTGTGCCGGTCAATGCGCCCCTGCTGCTGTACAATGGCAGCGCCGCCTACGACACGGTCACCGGGCAGTTTACCCGGTATGTGCCCATTGAACTGGATGCCAAGCTGGTTTTTGAGGATATTCAGCGCCGGTTTCCGGAGGTCCACATAGAAATCCAGGCAGTGGATGCCCACTATTTGCTCCGCCCCGATGCCGGTTGGGAGGCTTACAGTATCCGCAATCACTGTTCTTACCGGTACACCACGGCAGACAATATTCCCCAACCGTTTCTGAAGTTTGCCCTGAACGGACAGTTCCGTTTTCCCACTGTGGCCAGTATGTATGAGGCAACACCGGAGGAGTTTGCTCTGTTTGACCGGATTGTTACCTATCTGAAAGACACCTACGGCGACCGGCTGGAGGTGCTTCGGGCTTGTCCGAGAATTATTGACTGCCACGCCAAAGGCGTTTCCAAGCTGAAATCCGCCCGGGATTTGCAAAAGGAGTTGGGCAAGGATATTTTGGTTTGCGTAGGCGATGCGGACAACGATTTAACCATGCTGGACGGCGCAGATTATGCTTTCTGCCCCTGCGATGGCTCGGTTGCCAATCGGTATGAGAATGTTTGCTGCTGCGCCGAAGGCGCCGTGGCAGATGTAATTTATGAAAAAATCCCGGCAATTCTGGCAAAACAGCCTTGACACAGCCGGATTCTTATGCTAAAATCCTATGGCTGAATGCGGAATCTGCGGGTGTAGTTCAATGGTAGAACACCAGCCTTCCAAGCTGGATACGCGGGTCCGATTCCCGTCACCCGCTCCATAGATGCGCCAGTAGCTCAGCAGGATAGAGCAACTGCCTTCTAAGCAGTAGGTCGGGGGTTCGAGTCCCTCCTGGCGTGCCATTCAGCCATTTATATATGGTGGGTGTGGCCTAGTTGGCTAAGGCGTCAGATTGTGGCTCTGAAGATCGTGGGTTCAAGTCCCATCATCCACCCCATGTAAAAACCTCTTTTGTCTACCTGACAAAATAGGTTTTTTACAATGATATCCGTTCCTGTCGGAACGGGTGATATATCTTCGATATGATATCGCACTTCGTGCGATGATATATGCCTTCGGCATATGAAGGAACGGATATTATATCATGCTTGCCGCAGGCAAGTATATCATACAGCAACGCCGTATATCATATTGCGCCAGCGATATATCATTGAAGAGCGCAGCAAAGCGTGATATAATCAGTTCGATAAATATGAATTAGCAAGAGAGTGTTGTTATGGAATTCAATGAAAAACTACAGGACCTCCGAAAGCAAAAAGGACTTACCCAAGAGGAACTTGCGGAGTATCTCTATGTTTCCCGAACCGCTATTTCAAAGTGGGAGTCAGGACGTGGGTTTCCGAACATAGAGTCTTTGAAGGCAATATCAAAGTTCTTCTCTGTTTCCTTGGATGAACTGTTGTCCGGCGAAGAAATTCTTGCCATTGCAGAAAAAGACCACAAGGAAAAAGAACGAACGATTCGAGACTTGGTTTTTGGTATGCTTGACTGCGGTATGGCTTTGTTGCTATTTCTACCTTTCTTCGGTCAAAAAGCGGATGGCGTTATCAGAGAGATATCGCTCCTTGCTTTGAGTGAAGTTCAGCCATACTTAAAAACTGCGTACATTGCTTTTGTAGGTATTATGATAGTGTTGGGCATTATAACCCTTGCCCTGCAAAACTGTCGTCAAAGACTTTGGACTCAGAGCAAAAGTATTTTGTCGCTGACATTAAGTGCCGTTGGAGTATGCCTTTTCATTGTAAGTCAGCAACCCTATGCAGCGGTATTTGTATTTGCATTTTCGATTATCAAGGCGCTAATGCTGATAAAAAGGCAA
>JAZUOF010000054.1:0-28966 GCA_045604565.1 Faecousia sp. | reverse complement strand
TACAGTGTGGTACTCTTTGATGAGATTGAAAAAGGCCACCCGGATGTACTCAATATCCTTCTGCATGTGTTGGACGATGTGCGAATTACCGATGCCCAGGGCAGAACGGTGAATTTTGAAAATACCGTGATTGTTATGACCTCCAATGCCGGCTCCGAAGGCCGTGTAGGCGGCGTTGGATTCGGACGTACCGATCAGGATATGGTCAAAGAGAAGACGATGAAGGCGCTTCGGGAATTCCTCAGACCGGAATTCCTTAACCGTGTGGATGACATCATTACGTTTAATCACCTGAGCGAAGAAAATTTCCTGGGAATTGCGGATATTATGCTTGCGGAGCTGAAGCAGAATCTTGCAGAACGGGGCCTGACACTTACTCTGGACGAAAATATCCGTCCTTATTTGGTAAAGAAGGCGTATTCCATCACCTATGGCGCGCGTAATCTGCGCCGCACCATTCAGCGTGAACTGGAAGACCCAATCAGCGAGAGGATTATCGACTCCTTTGAAAAACCCATTTGCTCCATTCATATTAGCGTGGACGATGAGCAAATTGTTGTGCAAACCCAATAATAGAAACCGGCGAAAGGCATAGGCCCTTCGCCGGTTTTTATTTTCAGAAATCCCATTCGTTGGACAGCTTGTTGGAAATTCTCCAAGCGGCATCCTCTACCTTGTCAGCGGCCTTCGCGGCAAGCTTTCTTGTGGGGTTGTTGCGGGGCATCATCAAGATCGCAACGGCGCCGGCAACAGCGCCCAGACCCATCGTCAGAGCCCATCCTTTCATACCCATTAAAATCCCTCCTTCCGCTCTTAGTATGCCCGAATCAGAAAATGTGACAACAGAAAAGGTTTTCCTTTGCAGTTGGAAAAAGTTGTGTTATAATCAAAGAAAAAAGGAGTGAAAAATATGTCGGTTGATCGTTTGCAGGATAAAATCAGAAAATTGAAGAATCCTTCCGTAATCAATTTTGATATTACCGAGCAGCAAATTCCGCCCCAGTTGCTAAAAGAAGAGGGGAGCTTTGTGAAGGCTTATTTGCGCTTGAGTATGGAACTGATGGATGCCCTTCGCTCCATTATTCCGGCGGTCCGGTTCTCGTTTGCGGCAATGGCGTTGCGCGGAACGGACGGTCTGTGCGCCCTGGCTAAGTTGTTGGATTATGCAAAAGGCCTGGGATACTATGTCTTCTTAGACGTTCCGGACAGCTTGTCGGCGCAAAGAGCCGCGGACAATGCCAGCTGTTTTTTCCGGGATGATTGCCAGTGGGTTTGCGATGGATATATTTTATCCTCTTATATCGGTTCTGACGGCATCAAGCCGTATATCGAGGGGATGCAAAGCTGTGACCAGGACCTTTTTGTGGTACTTCGTACCGCCAACCGCAGCGCGGCGGAATTGCAGGATCTTCTTACCGGCAGCCGTTTGGTGCACCTGGCGCAGGCGGATATGGCAGACCGTTTGGGAAAACCCTATCTTGGACGCAGCGGATTCTCCCGGATTGCCGGCGTAGGCCCGGCATCCGCCGCCAATGTTTTGAACAATTTGCGCGCCAAATACAAAACTATGTTCCTGCTCATTGACGGATATGACTATCCCAATGCCAACGCAAAGAACTGCAGTGTGGCCTTTGACCGGTTTGGCCACGGAGCTGTCGTCTGTGCCGGCAACAGCATTGTGGGCGCGTGGACAGGGGAGGAATGGACGCAGGAGGACTATGTTCAGGCTGCTGTTCAGGCCGCAGAGCGAATGAAGAAAAATCTGACACGGTATGTGACGGTGCTGTAACTATGACGGAGATATACCTGATTCGACACGGCGAGGCGGAAGGAAATGTGTTTCGCCGCCTCCACGGGCAGTATAACTCGCTTTTGATGCCCCGCGGCTATACCCAGTGCCGGTATCTGCAAGAGCGCTTTGACCGGATTCCCATCGACGCTGTTTATTCCAGCGATTTGACCCGAGCCTGTCTGACGGCTCGAAGCATCTATATTCCCAAAGGGCTGAAACTGCATTTGGATTCCCGATTCCGGGAGCTGGACGTGGGAAGTTGGGAGGATATGGCCTACGGATATCTGGATAACTTTCACGCGGAAAAAATGCGGCAATTTAGCCACGACCCCAAGAACTGGTTTGTGGAGGGGTCGGAGCGGTATGAGAACTATACCGACCGGTTCATAACCGCGATGGCCGAGGCTGCCCAGGCAAATGAGGGCGGTACGATTGCGATTTTTTCTCACGGCGCAGTTCTGCGTGGCACGCTGATGCGGCTGTTTTTTGCAGATGAGCCGGATAAACTTCCTTTGAGTGATAATGCCGGCGTTTCCAGACTGTTTTACGATAACGGCACATTTACCTACGATTATCTCAATGATAACTCTCATATTCCCGAGGAATTATCCACATTTTACCTGCAGTCCTGGTGGAGGAAAACCGACAATCGCCGGAAAGCCAATCTGTATTTTATTCCCTGGCAGGAAGAAAAGGCTTTGCCGCATGGCTTGCGCCTGCCCGGCGGAGAAGGAGAGCTCTACGCAGGGATTTTAATGGGGAATCCGGTAGGCCTGGTATGCTTGGGAAATCCCCAGGGCAGCGAAGGCGTTGTCTGCGGGATAAGCCTGCAAAAAGGGATGGAAGGCAGAGGCTACGCGGATCAACTTTTAGGCTGCGCGTTTAGCTATTTCCGCCGAAAAGGATGCAAATCCCTGCGCCTTGCGCCGGGGGATTATCCGGAAAACGTCCATATCCGCTATGGCTTTGACCCGGTTACACTGACCCGGTCTATAGATGCCGATGCTTTTTCTTGGTAAGGAGTTTTTATGCTGAAGATTTATGGTTCTATGCTTTGCCCGGACTGCGTGAAATGCCGGGAAGATTTGGATAACAAGAGCATTCCCTATACGTTCCTGGATTTTTCTGAAAAACTGTCCTATTTGAAGGAATTTCTGGAAATTCGGGAGCGCGAGGAAGTGTTTGACCAGATTAAAAAAGAAGGTAAAATCGGAATTCCCTGTATTGTGAAACAGGACGGTTCGGTTACACTGCAGTGGGATATGTAGTCGGGGCGATGCCCCGTACGGCTTATCTCATCCCGCGCCGCATACGGCTGATGGGATCGTCGCCGTTGTCAGCCAAACCCCCGTCGCCCTGACTGCCATCTGTGGTTTCGTCCATAAGATGGTCGTCATCCACGTTTTCGTCGGGGATGTTGGTCTCAAAAGTGGGATCGATCATAGGCGGCTCAGTTACCACCGGATCGGTAGCGGGCACGGTAGGCGTTGTGGTAGGCGCAACCGTGGTTTCGGTATTTCCGCCGAGGCGGCAGGCGCAAAGAGAAAGCGCAAGCAGCAGTGTCAGCGCAAACGCGACATATTTTTTCATAGTAAACCTCCTGTAAAGTGTATTTACAACCGTATTATTTCCCGCAAATGAGGCATTACTCTGGAAAAACACGGAAGAAAAGTATGACAATCCCTTCGGAAACAATCTTATTTTTTTATAGAGGATTATCACCCGACGCATCATAAGATGTATCGGGTGATTTTTTGTAAAAAATATTCAACAGTTACAAAAAAATCGCTTTTGTAACAATTGCATATTGATAATAAGTGTGATATAGTGTAAATAACTATACACCCGGAGGCGTTTATGACTGATTTAACCCAATTTCAACGGAATATTGCCACCTATTTACCCGGTGTGGAGCTGCGCTTTTCCGAGTCTATGGCAAAGCATACGTCATTCCGCATTGGCGGCCCGGCCGAGGTGATGGCATTCCCGACGGATGTACAGCAGCTTCGTATGATTCTAAAAACGTCCTCTTTATTGGACTGTAATATTGCTATTTTAGGTGCAGGAACCAATGTGCTTGCTCCGGATGGGGGAGTAGATGGCATTGTGGTGTGCCTGAAGGATTGCCTGAACGGTATGCGCCGGCTGGACGATACGCGGATTTATGTTGCTGCCGGTGTAACGATGACCAGGGCGGCGGTCTATGCGGCTGGTCTTGGCTTGAGCGGTATGGAATTTGCCCACGGAATACCCGGAACGGTGGGCGGAGGCGTGTATATGAACGCCGGTGCCTATGGCGGTGAAATCAAGGATATATGCGAGAGTGTTGATGTGCTGACTGCCACGGGAGAACTTGTTACCTATAACAGAAGCCAGATGAATTTTACCTATCGGCACAGCCGTGTAGAGGATGAGGGCGGTATTGTGCTGGGCGCAGTATTTCGCCTTGTTCCCAAGCAGGAGGAGTTGATTCGCAGTGCTATGCAGGATTTGATGAATCGCCGCAAACACTCACAGCCTTTGGATTTGCCCTCTGCCGGATCCGCGTTCAAACGCCCTGTGGGAGGCTACGCGGCCGCGCTGATTGACAGCGCCGGACTGAAAGGCTATCAAGTGGGCGGCGCTGCGGTATCGGAAAAACACGCAGGATTTGTGGTTAATCTAGGCGGCGCAACTGCTGAGGATGTAAAGAACCTGCTTACGCAGGTATCCGATAAGGTGTTTGCCGCTTCCGGTATTCGCTTGGAACCGGAGGTTCGTATTTGGTAACAAATTTATAACAAGAAGAAAGGGGGCGCTGGCCGTGGCAAGTTCATTCTCTGCAAGCGCAAAAGCGGAAATTTGCCGTAATTTCCCGCAAAAGCATTGCTGCGCGTTGGCAGAATGCTTCGGTATTTTGCTGTTCTGCAACAGTTTTAGCAGTACCGGTATTCGTATTATCACCGAGAGCCGTGAATTGGCACAGCGCCTGCCCAAAGCTTTCCGCAAGGCATTTGGCATTACTTTTGACTTGCAGCCGGATTATGAAGCCGTCGGAAAGCTGAATTTTCAAATTACCGACCCGGAAAAACTTGCTAAGATCATGGAGTCCTTTGGTTTTGACGTAAAGGATGCGCTGGCATTACATATCAATCTGCCCATTGTGGAAGAGGATTGCTGTAAAGTCAGTTTTTTGCGTGGCGCTTTTTTGGCGGGCGGCTCGGTGACAGACCCGGAAAAGGGATATCATCTGGAGTTGACTACCATTCATCAAAGCGTTGCCAGAGAAGCATATACCCTAATTCAGGAGGTTCTCTCCTTTTATCCCAAAGCAGCTAAACGTGGTGGCGGACAGGTTCTGTACCTGAAGCAAAGTGACCAGATATCCGATTTTCTTGCCTATCTGGGCGCGCCCGTTGCGGCTATGGGAATTATGGAGGCCAAACTGGAGAAGGAACTGAAAAATAAGGTTAACCGCCGCTGCAATTGCGATGAGGCCAATACCTCGAAGGTGGTGGAGGCGGCACAGGAGCAGCTGGGAGCCATTCGTATTTTGCGGGAGAACGGGATGATGGAGCATCTGCCCCAGAAACTTAAGCAGGCGGCTTTGGCCCGGGAAGAGAATCCGGAATCCTCCTTAACCGAGCTGGCTGCTATGATGGAACCGCCGATCACCAAACCGGCTATGAATCACCGGCTGAAGAAACTGGTGCAAATGGCACAGGAGGCGAAGCAATGAGTTTTGTACATCTGCATGTTCACTCCGAATACAGCCTGCTGGACGGCGCCTGCCGTATCAGCGGTATGATGGATCGGGTTAAGGAGCTTGGCCAGACCGCCATTGCTCTGACCGACCACGGTGTTATGTACGGCTGTATTGAGTTTTACAAAGCTGCCAAGGCAGCAGGAATTAAACCCATTATCGGTTGTGAGGTTTATGTTGCCCGGCGTAATATGGACGACCGTGTCCACGGCATTGATAATGACCCGTACCACCTTGTCCTTTTATGCAAGGACCGTACCGGCTACGAAAACCTCTGCCTGTTGGTATCTGAGGCTTTTATGAACGGCTTCTACGGAAAACCCAGAGTGGATTTAAACCTTCTGAAAAAATACCACGAAGGTCTTATTGCCACATCTGCCTGCCTGGCGGGTGTGATTCCGCAACGTTTGATGGAAGAGGATTACGATGCGGCAAAGAAGGAGGCTCTGAAGCTTGCGGAAATCTTCGGAGAGGATCATTTCTACCTGGAGCTGCAGGACCACGGCCTTGCTGAACAGCGTCCGGTCAATCAGGGAATTATGCGGCTTGCCCGGGAAACGAGCCTGCCGTTGATCGTGTCCAACGATGCCCACTATCTCCGCCGGGAAGACGCCAGAATGCAGGACGTTTTGCTGTGTGTACAGACCGGAAAGACTGTGGACGATCCCAATCGGATGAAATTTGAGACGGATGAGTTTTATCTGAAAAGCGAAGCGGAGCTGCGGGAGCTTTTCCCTGATTGCCAGGAGGCTTTTGAAAATACGCAGCGGATTGCAGACCGTTGCAATCTGGAATTTGTGTTTCACCAGTATCATTTGCCCTCATTCCCTGTACCGGAGGGATATACCAATGAGGAATACTTCCGCAAGCTGTGTATGGATGGCTTTGCGGAGCGATATCCCGATGGGCCGGAAAGTTACCGGGAACGGCTGGAATATGAAATTGGCGTAATCAGCCGGATGGGCTATGTGAACTATTACCTGATCGTTTGGGATTTCATCCGTTTTGCAAAAGAGGCGGGAATTCCGGTCGGCCCGGGCCGTGGATCCGGCGCAGCTTCCATTGTTGCATACTGTATGCACATTACCGAAGTGGATCCGATGAAATATGCCCTGATTTTTGAGCGTTTTCTGAATCCTGAACGGGTCAGTATGCCCGATTTCGATACAGATTTCTGTCAGGAACGCCGGGGAGAAGTCATTGATTATGTGATGCAAAAGTACGGTACCGACCATGTGGCGCAGATTGCAACCTTTGGTACAATGGCTGCCCGCGGCGCAATCCGCGATGTAGGACGGGCCTTGAATTTTTCCTATGCGCAAACGGACGTAGTTGCCAAGCTTGTCCCCACAACGCCTTTGCACATCACCCTGAAAGAGGCTTTGCAGGTTTCGCCTAAGCTGAAGGAAATGTATGACGGCGATGAAAAGGTCAGGCAGTTGATCGACACCGCAATGTCTCTGGAAGGAATGCCCCGCAATACGTCCACCCACGCCGCAGGCGTTGTGATTACTGCCGACCCGGTGTGCAGCTATGTGCCCTTATCCCGCAACGATGATACCATCGTGACCCAGTATACCATGACGACAATTGAAGAACTGGGTCTTTTGAAAATGGACTTTTTGGGACTGCGTAACCTGACGGTTATCGAAGATGCCCAACAGCAGATCCGCCGAATCGTGCCGGACTTTGATATTGATAAAGTCCCCGACGATGACCCGGAAACATTTGCGATGCTGTCCGAGGGCAAAACCCAGGGCGTATTCCAGCTGGAATCGGCAGGAATTACCGGCGTGTGCGTGAATATGAAGCCAACCTCCATTGAGGATATGACGGCTATCGTAGCATTGTACCGGCCAGGCCCGATGGATTCCATCCCCACCTTCATTGCCAACAAGCAGGACCCCAAGAAGATTACCTATAAAACGCCCCATTTGGAGCCGATTCTGAAAGTTACCTACGGCTGTATTGTTTATCAGGAGCAGGTTATTGAAATCTTCCGGAGTCTGGGCGGATACACGATGGGTCAGGCGGATAATATTCGCCGGGCCATCTCCAAGAAAAAGATGAAGGTCATCGAATCCGAACGAAAGATTTTCGTCTACGGCGATGAAGCCCAGGGGATTCCCGGATGCATTGCCAACGGCGTGAGTGAACAAGCCGCGCAATCCATTTACGATGAAATCGTGGAATTTGCCAACTACGCCTTCAATAAGGCGCACGCCGTCTGCTATGCGGTGGTGTCCTACCAGACGGCATACCTGAAGTGCCATTATCCCAAGCAGTATATGGCGGCGCTGATGACTTCCGTGCTGGACAATGCGACTAAAATTTCCGGCTACATTTCTGAGTGTAAAGAGCTGGGCATTGCCACGTTACCCCCGGATATCAACCATTCCGAGGATACCTTTACCGTGGAAGGTGAGGCCATCCGTTTTGGCCTTGGCGCTGTGAAAAATATAGGCCGCGGACTGATCCGCAGTATGGTTGCCAAGCGCAACGAGGACGGTCCGTTCAAATCTCTGGAGGATTTTCTGCAGAGAATGGATGGCGGCGAGCTGAACAAGCGCGCTGTGGAAAACTTCATTAAGTGCGGCGCAATGGACGGTTTCGGCCACCGCAGAAGCGAGTTGCTGGCGGTGTACGATGTGATGATGGACAGCGTTGCGTCCTCCCGCAAGAAGAATCTGGATGGACAGATGGGCCTGTTCTCCATGCTGGAGCAGGATGATGCGGCTTCTCAGGTGGTCATTCCCACATTGCCGGAAAAAAGCAGAGCAGAACTGATGCTTATGGAAAAGGAAACCACCGGCATCTATCTTTCCGGCCATCCGATGGACGATTACCGGGCTGCTTTGAAAAATACCCATGTTGTTCCCATTGGAAGACTTGTGGGAGAGGACTGTCCCTATAGGGATGACGAAATTGTCAGTATTGCCGGTGTGGTTCAGAATATGAAAATGAAGACCACCCGAAGCAATTCTATGATGGCGTATATTACGCTGGAAGACGATACCGCATCCATTGAAATGATTGCTTTTTCCAATGTGCTAAGTCAATATGGCGGCTATCTGCGGGAGAATCAGCCTGTGGTTGTTACCGGAAGATTCTCTTTGCGGGACGATAAAGACCCTCAGATTGTTATCAATCGGGCCCGCCCCATATCAGACTATACAGAAGGACATATCCAGCCGGAGGAAAAGGCAACGGCTCTGACGGGAACTTTGTACCTGCGGCTTCCGACGGAAGCGGGAGGTCTGTTTTCCAAGATTCGCGCAATTTTAAATATGTTCCCCGGAGATCAGCCGGCTGTCGTCTACTTTGCCGACACCAAGCAGCGGCGGGGTACCCGTTGCGCCCTGGATCAACGGATGCTCCGGGAGCTTGAGCAGGTGCTGGGACAGGAGAATGTTATTGTAAAATAATTTCCAATTTTAGAACTTTTGTGCTATAATACCGGAAAGGAGTCACCCAATGAGAAAGCTTGTTTTCACCATATTGCTTTTTGCGCTGATTGCGGTGGCCTTTTCCGGCTGTCTGATGCGAACGGCTGACGAAATGTATTGCCTGCCGAAGCGTTCGGAGACCTACAACAGCTTGCAATCCGCCATTAATAGCGCAATGGCCGATTTGGAGTATTGCGCGCCCATTGCCGGTGATAACCAGCAGACGGTGCAGATGGCAGATTTGGACGGCGACGGCTTGCAGGAGTATTTGCTCTTTGCCAAGGCCAATGACGATCGTCCTTTGCGAATTCTGATTTTTGCCAATGTGGACGGTGCCTTTGTCCATACAGACACAGTAACGTGCAACGGCACTGCCTTTGACCGCGTGGAGTATGCGCAGATTGATAAGGATGGCGGCGTGGAGATTGTTGTTGGGCGGATGCTCAGCGACCAGGTGCTGCGTACTGTAGCGGTATACAGCCTGTCCAACGGAGAAGCCGAGCAGCTTGTTACAACCAACTACAGCTATTTTCTTACTTCAGACCTGGATGCCGACGGAATATCCGAACTGTTTGTTCTGCGGCCCGGCCTGACGGAAACAGAGGCGGGGCAGGCAGAGCTTTACACCCACACGGACGGCACGCTTCTGCGCTCCAATTCTGTCAATATGTCCAGCAGTGTCGGGAGCTTAAAGCGTATTGTGGTAGGAAAACTTCATGGCGGACAATCTGCCGTGTATGTGGCCAGTTCCGCAGATGATAAAACAATCCTGACAGATGTGTATATTCTGGAAGAGGGTCTGCTGACCAACGTGTCTGTTACCGGCGGGGAACAGACCATGCATAACTACTATGTATATGCCGACGACATTGATTCTGACGGCGTTATTGAGCTGCCCGGCATCTTGCCTATGCGCGCGATCCATCAGGCGGATGGCGTGAATCCCCACAACCTGATCCGTTGGTATGCGCTGTGCGTGGACGGAAGCGAAGTGGACAAGATGTACACTTATCATAATTTTCTGGGTGGTTGGTATCTGGAACTGGACAGCGCATTGGTGTCCCGGATTTCCGTTACCGGAAAAAACAATATTTATGATTTTTACCTTTGGGACGAACAAGACAGTTCCCGCAAACTTATGACATTATCCGTACTGACAGGCCAAAGCAGGGAAGAGCAAAGCCTGCTGGACGGAGCAGTCGTTCTTTATAAGTCCGATTCTGTGATTTATACCGCCTTCCTGGAGGAACAGGCGCAGGAATACGGACTGACCGCTGAGAATGTGATCCGCAGCTTCCACCTGATTCACGAGGACTGGAAAACAGGAGAAACCTGAGAGGTAGTATATGAAGAAAGTATTGATACTGGAAGACGAAGAAAATATCCGATCTTTTGTGGTCATCAATTTAAAACGTGCCGGTTACGATGCCATTGAGGCAGCCACCGGACAAGAGGCACTGGACAAGGTGCGCGACAATCCGGACATCGGGGTCGCTCTCCTGGACATTATGCTTCCGGATATTGACGGCTTTGAAGTATGCCGCAGAATTCGGGCCACCAGTAAGCAGATCGGCATTATTATGCTGACTGCCCGCACACAGGAAATGGACAAGATTACCGGCCTGATGACAGGCGCGGACGACTATGTGACCAAGCCGTTCTCCCCGGCAGAGCTGACTGCCCGGATTGATGCGCTTTTCCGTCGTCTTGGCGGCGAAAACGGAATTGCCTCTGAGTACCTGACACAGGGCCCGTTTGTAATGAACACCCGGAATCATACCCTGGAAAAAGCCGGTAGACGGATTCGCCTGACCCAGGTGGAATATGCGATTTTGAAGCTGTTTATGCAGAATCCTGGCAGAGCGCTGTCCCGTGAGGATATACTGTCTGCGGTTTGGGGCAGAGATTACGAGGGCGAATTAAAAATTGTGGATGTGAACATTCGCCGTTTACGCATTAAAATTGAAGACGATACTGCCAATCCCACCTTCATCACAACAGTTTGGGGATACGGCTATAAATGGGGTGCTTAAAACGTGTTGAAGGGCAGAGGCCTGCGACGACGCTGGCTGATTAATACGGTAGGCGTTCTGAGTGCCCTTGGCCTTGTGTGTGTACTTGGCGTGACAGCGGCCTTTGCCGCCTACTACTACTCCACAATGGAGTCAGATATGCAATATCGCGCAAAAACCACAACAGAGTTTTTTGCCGATTATCAAAATCAAAACTATAATGAATATTACCAGTCCTGTATCACCTACGCCCAGACCTTTGAAGAGAAGAATACCATTGAGCTTCAATTCATCAATGCGCAGGGAAAGATCGTAGCCTCCTCGTATGGCCGATTCGCGGTGCAGTCTCCGTCCACACCGGAGATTTTTGAGGCGGTGCAAACAAGAGGCGTCTGCACCTATGTGGGCACAAATCCCTTGACCGGAGAACGGATTATGGCGGTTTCCAGTCCGATGATTTACAAAAACGGCGAGGTAATCGGGGTGCTGCGTTACGTTACGTCCACCCGCATTGTGGATTTGCAGATTGCCGGCACAGCGCTGATTGCGCTGGGCGCGCTGGCAGTAGTGCTTTTGATTGTTTTGCTGAGCAGCAATTATTATATCCGGTCTATTTTGGTGCCTTTGGGCGAAATTGTGGAAAAGGCAAAAAAAATCACCGGCGGCAGTTACGGAACGCAGATTCAGAAGCGGTATAACGATGAGATTGGCGAGCTGGCGGATACCATCAACGAAATGTCGCTGAAAATCAACGAGAACGAAAAGGTTCAAACGGATTTTATTTCCTCACTGTCTCACGAATTGCGTACGCCGCTGACGGCCATTACCGGTTGGAGCGAGACCCTCTTGAACGGAGACGAGCTGGATGAAAACACCCGGCGCGGCGTGAAGGTTATCCGGTATGAAGCAAACCGTTTAACGGAAATGGTTGTGGAGCTGCTGGATTTCACCCGTATTCAGGACGGCAGAATGACGCTGAACATTGAAAACGCCGATATTCGCGCAGTATTTGAGGATACGGTGTTTATGTACGGAAGCCGGCTGGAGCAGGACGGTATTGACCTGATATATACCGACTCCGATGACGAAATTCCGGAAATCTCCTGTGATCCCAAACGCCTGCGGCAGGTGTTTCTGAATATCTTGGACAATGCGGCCAAGCACGGCGGAGAGGGGAAGCAAATTGATGCCTCCATTCGTTTGGAGCAGGGGAACGTGGTGGTTTGTATCCGGGATTACGGCCCGGGTATTCCGGAGGATGAGATTCCTCTGGTAAAAAAGAAATTTTATAAGGGAAGCTCTAAGGCCCGCGGCTCGGGTATTGGACTGGCGGTGTGTGACGAAATCGTACAGATGCACGGCGGAAGTCTGGAACTGAGCAACGCAGAGGGCGGCGGCACGGTTGTCACCGTTTTCATTCCGGCTTCCCAGTAACAGGAAGGTAATCCCTATGGCGAAGGAAAAATGCTGTGAAAAATTTAAGACTATGATTGGCGGACAGGCTCTGATTGAGGGCATTATGATGCGCGGCCCGAAAAAAGACGCGATTGTCACCCGCAATGCCGACGGCATTCACGTGGATGTGAAGCCAAGGAAAGTTCATCCGAAAAATTCTGTACTTGCCTGGCCGCTGATTCGTGGCGCGGTGAATTTCTTTGATGCTCAGGTTACCGGCGTGAAGGCGCTGATGCAGTCTGCGGACTTGAGTGGAGAAGCAACCGAGGAAACGCCATCCAAACTGGATATGTGGCTGGAGAAGAAACTGGGCGACCAGGGGTTTCAGAAAATGATCATCGGTATTGCGGTCGTGCTGGGATTGGCTATGTCCATCGGACTGTTCTTTCTGCTCCCGATGGTGGTAGGAAGTCTGCTGTCCGGCTATGTTACAAACAATTTGTTGCTGAACCTAATTGAGGGTGCTGTTCGGATATGCATTTTTGTGGTGTATATTGTTTTGGTATCCCGTATGAAGGATATGAAACGGGTGTTTGCCTATCACGGCGCAGAGCATAAGACAATCCGTTGCTATGAGGCCGGATTACCTTTGACGGTGGAAAATGTCCGAATTCAGACAAGATTGCACCCCAGATGCGGCACAAGCTTTTTGCTGGTCGTGATGATTTTGTCCATTTTGGTTTTTTCTGTGGCTTCTTCTGCACTGCTGGCAATGGCACCCGCGCTGGCAGCTATGCGGGGGCAGGTTGTGTATAACCTGATTATGATTGGCTTTAAGCTTTTGCTGCTGCCGGTGGTAGTAGCCATTGCTTATGAAATTAACCGCCTGGTGGGCCGGCACGACAACTGGTTCACAAGAATTTTGACTGCGCCGGGAATGTGGTTTCAGAATTTTACCACCAACGAGCCGGATGACAGTATGATTGAAGTCGGCATTTGCGCCGTACAGGCCGTGCTCCCCGAAGAAGAGGGACAGGACAAGTGGTAAAACAGTTATCGGAATTGTATTTGGACGCCCGCAAGGCGTTCCTGGCGCAGGAGGACGCTCATACCGCCAGTTTAATGGCCAGAAATCTTCTGTGCCACGTGACGGGAAAATCCCGTGAAGCCGTAATCGCCGATGGGCGGACCTATGCCAGTGAAGATGCCTGCAAAGCTATGGATGCGGCAGTGCGCCGGGTATTGGACGGAGAGCCGCTGGCATACGTACTTGGGCAGTGGGATTTTTACGGAATGACCCTGCAGGTTAACAACAGTGTGCTGATTCCCAGGGATGATACCTGCGCCGTTACCGCCCTTGCCATAAAAAATGCGCTGTTTTTGGGGGCAACCCCGCGGATTCTGGATTTATGTACAGGCTCGGGCTGCATTGGACTGGCAATAGCCACCCGCGTTAAGGATGCGAAAGTCACTTTGGCAGATATTTCCAAAGAGGCAATGGCAGTAGCAAAGAAGAATATCACCTCTCAAAAATTAAGCGGCAGAGTCTCCTGCGTTCAGGCAGATGCTTTGGGGGAACCGGCGGCGTTTTTGGGGAAATTCGATATGATCGTTTCCAATCCGCCTTATATTACTACGGAAGAAATGGAGCAGCTGCCGGAAAGCGTCAGAAACTACGAGCCGCACTTGGCGCTGCACGGAGGACAGGACGGACTGGACTTTTACCGGGCAATCGCCCAGAACTACAAAAAAGCATTAAAACCAGGAGGTTTTCTGTGCTTCGAGTTTGGTATGGGTCAGGGCGATGGGGTATGTGAAATTCTCGAGACAAACGGATATACCATTCTGGAGCGCTCCAGAGATTATAACGACATAGAACGGGCCGTGATTGCCCGGTATGACAGGAAGGAAGATTAGCTATGGCAACGAAAAAGACAGTTTATGAAGCTCCCACCCCTGCAACAGATAAAAAGAAGGCCTTGCAGACTGCTATTTCTCAAATTGAAAAGAATTTCGGCAAGGGTACGGTCATGCGCCTGGGCGACAGACCTGAGATGAATGTGGAAGCCATTCCTACCGGCTCTCTGGCATTGGATGCGGGATTGGGAATCGGCGGTGTCCCCAAGGGCAGAATTATTGAAATCTACGGGCCGGAATCCTCCGGTAAAACCACGTTGGCGCTGCATATTTTGGCCGAGGCGCAGAAACAGGGCGGCGAAGTGGCGTTTGTTGACGCAGAGCAGGCGCTGGATCCTGTTTATGCGGCCGCGCTGGGTGTGGATATTGACAATATGCTGGTATCTCAGCCGGATACCGGCGAGCAGGCCTTGGAAATTACGGATGCCTTGGTTCGCTCCGGCGCTGTGGATGCGGTGGTAGTGGACTCTGTTGCCGCGCTGGTTCCCAAGCAGGAGATTGAAGGAGAAATGGGCGATACTTTTGTCGGCTTGCAGGCCCGCCTGATGTCTCAGGCTTTGCGTAAGCTGGCGGGAACGATTGCCAAGACCAACTGCGTGGTCATCTTCATCAATCAGCTTCGTATGAAGATCGGTGTTATGTACGGTAATCCGGAAACCACAACCGGTGGTAATGCGCTGAAGTTCTATTCTTCCGTTCGTTTGGATGTGCGCCGTGTGGAATCCATTAAAGAAGGCGGCAATGTTATTGGCAACAAGACACGTGTAAAGGTTGTTAAGAATAAGGTTGCGCCTCCGTTCCGTGAGGCCTACTTCGATATTATGTATGGAGAGGGCATTAGCAAGTGGGGCGAATTGGTGGATATGGCGGTTCAAATGGACATCATTCAGAAGTCCGGAAGCTGGTTCGGTATGGGCGATGAGCGCATCGGTCAGGGTAAAGATAGCGTAAAGGCCTACTTGCAGGGCAATCCGGAGATTGCCGAACGGGTAGAGGCGCAGGTTCGTGAAAACTTGTGGAAGATGCAGTCCAGCGCTAAGGCGCCTGCTAAAGCGGCTGAACGTCCTATCGCGATCAGCGCAGATGATTTCAATGATGAGGATTGAGTCGATTGCCGCCCAGCCGGACAGGGCAGGGCGGTATGCGGTAAAATTCTCCGACGGTACGGTTTTGCGCCTGTACCGCCAGACGGTGCAGGATTTTGGCCTGTATGCCGGCAAAGAGTTTTCAGAAGGAGAGAGAGAAGCTCTTTGTACTGCCGCAGGTCAGATGTCTGCCAAAATGCGCGCGATACGCATTGTGTCCATGAGCAGCATTTCCCGCAAAGAGCTGGAACAGCGTCTGGTGCACAAGGGGGAAGACCCGGAACAGGCAAAACAGGCTGTGCAGTGGATGACGGATATGTCTTTACTGGACGACCAAAAAACCGCTCAACAAATTGTAGAGCGGTGTATTTCCAAGGGATATGGACTGGCCCGCGCCAAGCAAGCGCTCTATGAAAAGCGAATTCCCAAGTCCTATTGGGATGAGGCCCTGGCAGACTATCCCGATCAGCAGGAGCATATCGTTTCCTTTCTGCGAAGCAGATTGGCAGAGGGTTATGATGAAAAGAGCCTGCGCCGGGCTGTGGATGCGCTGATTCGCAGAGGCCACAGTTATAACGAAATTCGGCGGGGGCTGGCGGAAATAGAAGCCTCCCTGGAGGAATAATATGGCAAATATTGGATTCATTTCTCTTGGCTGCGCTAAGAATCAGGTGGACTGCGAACGGATGATGTACCGGGTGCAGGAGGCTGGATTTACTGTACAGCCGGATGTGGTAGGCAGTGACGTTGTGGTAATCAATACCTGCGGTTTTATTGATTCAGCAAAGTCGGAGGCCATTGATCACATTTTGCAAATGGCACAACTGAAAACTCAGGGGTTTATCGGTAAGATTCTGGTAACCGGCTGTCTTTCTCAGCGATATCAGCAGGAAATCCTGCAGGAGCTCCCGGAGGTGGACGGTATTCTCGGTACCGGCAGTTATACGCAGATTGTTCCTGCAATCGAGGCGCTTTTGCAGGACAAAGCGGCGGTGGATTTTGGATCTATTGACGCGCCTGAGGAGGAAACCGGACGGATTTTAACCACTCCGGAGCATTACGCGTTCATTAAAATTGCTGAGGGCTGCGACAATCGCTGCGCGTACTGCATCATTCCCTACTTGCGCGGTAAGTTCCGAAGCCGGCAGATGGATGATGTGCTGTATGAGGCCAGAATGCTGGCAGACAGCGGCGTCAGGGAACTGATCGTGGTGGCGCAGGATACCAGCCGCTACGGAACGGATCTTCCCGGACACAAACGGTTGCTTCCCGAGCTTTTGCGTGAGCTGTGCCGTATCGAGGGATTTCAATGGATTCGCATTCACTATGTATATCCGGATGAAATTGATGACGAGCTTATCCGTGTAATTGCGGAAGAACCGAAAATTGTCAAATATCTGGATATTCCCATTCAACATTGCAACGATAAAATACTGAAGCTGATGAATCGCCGCGGCAATGGGAACTTTCTGCGGGAACTGTTTGCAAAGCTTCGTCAGCGAATTCCCGGTTTGGTTCTGCGAACCAGCGTGATTACAGGACTTCCCGGGGAGGGAGAAGCGGAGTTTACCGAACTGTGCGATTTTCTGAGGCAGCTGCGTTTGGAACGGGTGGGAGCGTTTCCGTTCTCTGCTGAGGAAGGAACGCCTGCTGCGCAAATGGCTTACCCCGATACAGAAGTCGCCCAGCAGCGGGCGCAGACGGTGCATACCATCCAGTCTCAGATTATGGATGAGTACAATGAACAGATGCTTGGCAAGGCCGTAGAGGTTCTCGTGGACGGATATGACGAGGAGTTTGAGCAATATTACGGCCGAACCTATGCGGATTCTCCCGATATTGACGGCAGGGTCTGGATCGCATCCGATGAGCCGATTCCGGAAGGAACATTTGTAAAAGTAAAGATAGATGCCGTGATTGACGGGGATTTATCCGGTTATCTGGCGGAGGAATGAGCTATGACATTGGCAACAAAAATTACATTATTTCGGGTAGCGCTGATCCCTGCGGTGATGGTGCTGATGTATATCAGCGGCGGTCAGGCAGGCGTGTGGATGTGGGCGGCGCTGGCTGTGTTTATTCTGGCAAGTCTTTCTGATTTTGTGGATGGAATGATTGCCAGGAAGCTCAATCAAATTAGTGATTTCGGAAAGTTTTTAGATCCTTTGGCCGATAAGCTGCTGGTAATTGCGGTGATGTGTATATTCTGCCAGTGGGGACAGATTCCCGCATGGGCGCTGATGATTGTTCTTGCCCGGGAATTTGCGGTGACCGGTTTGAGATTGGTCGCTGTGGGCAAAGGAACGGTAATCGCGGCAGGTATGAGCGGTAAAATCAAGACCGCAAGCACGATGATTGGCTTGTGCGTTTTGATGGCATTTCCCACTGTGCAAATCGTGGCATACGTTGTTAACGGTGTGATCTTGGTTACCACGGTTTACTCCGGTGTAGAATACTTCATTCAAAACTGGAGATGTCTTGTGACTTCCGAATAAAATAGCGGGGTCAGGCGTTTTGCCTGACCCCGATGCTTTATTCTTCTGCCAGTTTGATAATGATATCTACGCATTGCTCAATACCTAAAGCAGAGCTTTTCAGGCAGATATCATAGTTTTCAGCCGCTCCCCGGGACAATCCGGTATAGTGCTGGTAATTCACACGGCGGCGCTTATCCTTTTCCGCAAGCCGGGCAGCCGGACTCTTTTCTGACTCTCCGTACAGACGCACAATTCGTTCCTGACGAAATGCATCGTCCGCATAAATATATACGTGCAGAACATCCTTGCGGTCCTTCAAAATATAGTCGGCATTTCTGCCCACAATCACACAAGGGCCGTTCTGCGCCAGCTGAAGGATCACGTTACACTGAATACTCCAAAGGAAATCAGCCGTGGAAAGACCATTCATAACACCGGGAACACCCTGAGGCGCAAAAGCGTAAGCAAGGAAATTATTTCCGGGCGCGTGTTCGCTGTGTTCTTCCACAAACTGCGCGGGGAAACCGGATTCCATAGCAATTTGATCTACAAGCTCTTTGTCATAAAAAGGAATCCCGAGCTTGTCTGCCACCATTCGGCCGATGGATCGTCCGCCACTGCCAAATTCACGGCTGATGGTAATGATTTTCTTATCCATAAGATGACCTCCTTTGGTGTAATTTCATAACTATATTATAATAGCCGCCGGAGAACTTGTCAATTACATCCTGTGCGCGTCAGTGCGGTCATCGACAACGCGCATCCCCATTTCGCCCGAAGAGGCCACCGGAATAGGATGAAATTATTTTGTTGCGGGATGCATTGAAAATACAGGTAAAATATGCTATGATTTTTTCATTCAAAGGACAGGAGAATGTTATGGAAAACATCATTTCAACTCTTTCAACAGAACTGGGACAGAAAGAAGAATATGTCAGCAATGTGGTAATGCTTTTGGACGAGGGAAATACCATTCCCTTTATTGCCCGTTACCGCAAGGAAATGCACGGCAGTATGGACGATACCACGTTGCGCGCCCTGGAAACAAGATTGCAGTATTTGCGGAATTTACAGGCGCGCAAAGAGGAAATATGCCGGGCAATCGAAGCCCAGGGAAAGCTTACCGAAGAGCTTGCCGGCGCGATTCAGTCGGCATCGACGTTGGCAGAGGCAGAGGACCTGTACCGGCCTTATAAACAAAAGCGCCGCACCCGCGCAACGGTAGCAAAGGAGAAAGGCCTGGAACCTTTGGCGCTTGCGATCTTTGCCCAGGATGGGGCGGATCCCGCATCCCTTGCCGCAGATTATCTGGATGGGGAGAAGGGCGTGGAAACTGTGGAGGATGCCCTTGCGGGCGCATCGGATATTATTGCGGAAATGATTTCTGATGATCCGCAGATTCGTAAAGCTTTACGGCAGAAGATGGAACGGCAGGCTGTGATAACTGTCTGTGCAACCAATCCGGATGCGGAAAGTGTCTATCAGCTGTATTACCAGTTCTCATCTCCCATATTCCGCTTGCAGAATCATCAGATTTTGGCCATTAACCGTGGTGAAAAAGAAGGATTTCTGAAGGTTAGCGCATCCTTACCCGGCGTGGAAGGGCAGGCGCTTGTCTGCCGGTGCGTATTGAAGCCCACAGAAAAGGTGTCTGCCTTTGTTAAGGCCGCCGCAGAGGACGCCTACGACCGCCTGATTGCTCCCAGCGTGGAAAGAGAACTGCGAAACGTTCTCACGGATCGGGCATCTGAGGCTGCCATCGGAAATTTTGCCTTGAATTTGAAACCTTTGCTGCTGCAGCGGCCGGTCAAGGGCTTTGTAACGATGGGTCTGGATCCCGGATACCGCAATGGATGCAAGGTCGCTGTGGTTGACGGCACCGGCCGTGTGCTGGGCACGTCTGTGGTGTATCCGACCTTCTCCCAAAGAAAGAAAGAAGAGGCAATCGAAATCCTGTCCCGTATGATTCGTAAGCATCAGGTAAAGCATATTGCGATCGGAAACGGAACGGCGTCCCGGGAAACCGAAGCAATGACTGTGGAAATGCTGAAGTCTTTACCCGGTGTCAGCTACGTGATCGTCAATGAAGCGGGAGCATCGGTTTACTCCGCATCCAAACTTGCGGCGGAGGAATTTCCGGATTTCGATGTGAATCTTCGTTCCGCGGTATCCATTGCCCGCCGCCTGCAGGACCCCCTTGCTGAGCTGGTAAAGATTGAACCGAAGGCGATTGGCGTGGGACAGTACCAGCACGATATGCCCCAGAAACGCCTGGATGAGGCGCTGGGGGGCGTTGTGGAAGACTGCGTCAATGCCGTTGGCGTGGATGTAAATACCGCTTCGGCAAGCCTTCTGCAGCAGGTGTCCGGACTGAACGGTACAACCGCAAAAAATATCGTAGCCTACCGGGAGTCCAACGGTGCATTTTCCTCCAGAAGCGAACTGAAGAAGGTTCCCAAGCTCGGGCCAAAAGCGTTTGAACAGTGCGCTGGATTCCTGCGTGTTCCGGAGAGCAAGGAAGTGATGGACAATACGGGCGTTCATCCGGAATCCTATGATGCGGCGCGGAAACTGCTGACTCTGTGCGGATATGATAAAAAGGATTTGTCCGCAGGACAGATTGGACAGCTTTACGATCGTTTTATGGAGGTGGGTCCTGAGACAGCGGCGGAATACTGCGGCGTTGGTGTTCCGACCTTACAGGATGTTGTCAAGGAACTGCTCAAGCCTGGCCGTGACCCCCGTGATGACTTGCCCGCGCCCATTTTACGTACAGATGTGTTGGAAATGAAGGACTTAAAACCCGGCATGGTCCTGTCCGGCACAGTGCGAAATGTGATTGACTTTGGCGTATTCGTGGATATCGGAGTTCACCAGGATGGCCTGGTGCACATCTCTCAGGTAGCCAATCACAAAGTGCGTCACCCATCTGAAATTGTAAAGGTTGGCGATATTGTAAAGGTTGCCGTACTGGATGTGGATGAAAAGCGTAAGCGTATCAGCCTGACGATGAAAAACCTTCCCAAGGAATCTTGAAAAAAAGGTAAGCAGTTCGAAACTGCTTACCTTTTTGCTTTGAAAAGGGGTGAGGAACGGCACGTAATATGCTGTTTCAGGGAGTATATCAGCACCTTCTGAAAAAAGTTATCCTGTATGGTGATTTTCACAGTGTTGTGCCTGCGACAGAACGGCAATTTATGCAATGATATAAAATTTTGAGAATTGGTTGACAATTTGTCGAAAGGCAGTATACTGAATATATACCCAATAACCCTATGAGGCCTTTCGGGAAGTAATATGTGACCGAAAGGATGAGGACTCTCTGGAGAACACATTGAGTTGTGTGCCGAAGGTGCAAGGCTACGTGCCGAATCTCTCAGGCAAACGGACGGAGATGCTTGAATGTCAGGCAGCTTTTGTGTTACGGTGGTCCTTGATGACTGCCGTTTTTTATTTGGGAATCATACAGAAAGAAGGATACGCACAATGTACGGAAAACCGCTTGACAGTATTGGCTTTGTCTCAGAATACGACCCGGAAGTGGCGCAAATGATGGACCGGGAGTTTTCCCGGCAAAAAGATGGAATCGAACTGATTGCCTCGGAGAATTTCGCGTCTCCTGCGGTGATTGCAGCAATGGGTTCGGTGCTGACCAATAAGTACGCAGAAGGACTGCCCGGCAAGCGGTACTACGGCGGCTGCCAGTTTGTGGATGAATTGGAGAACTTATGTATTGAACGGGCCAAGCAACTTTTTGGCGCGGATTTTGCAAATGTCCAACCCCATTCCGGCGCGCAGGCGAATGCGGCAGTCGAGCTGGCTCTGTTGCAGCCCGGGGACACGATGATGGGAATGAGTCTTGCCAACGGCGGACATCTGACCCATGGTAGTCCCGCCAACATTTCGGGCAAGTATTACAATGTCGTTTCCTATGACGTGAACTATGAAACCGGCTTGATTGATTATGACCAAATTCGGGATATGGCAAAAAAGAGCCGCCCGAAGCTGATTATTGCCGGCGCATCAGCCTATCCGAGAGCGATCGATTTTAAGCTGTTTGCGGATATTGCGCACGAAGTTGGCGCAGTACTGATGGTAGATATGGCGCACATTGCCGGCTTGGTTGCCGGCGGAGTCCACCAAAGTCCTGTTCCTTATGCTGACATCGTCACCACCACAACCCACAAGACCCTGCGTGGTCCCAGAGGCGGTTTGATACTGGGAAAAGAGGAGTTTGCCAAGAAAATCAATTCCGCTGTTTTCCCGGGCACACAGGGCGGCCCGCTGGAGCACATTATTGCGGCCAAGGCAGTTTGCCTGAAAGAAGCCGCAAGTCCTGCGTTCAAAGAATACGCGCAGAAAGTGGTTAAAAATGCCAAAGTTATGGCGCAGGCGCTTTTGGAGGAAGGCTTTGACCTGATTACCGGCGGCACGGATAATCACCTGATGCTGGCGGATTTGCGTCCTATGCATATTACTGGTATTGAACTACAGATGCGTTTGGATGAAAATCATATTACCCTTAATAAAAACGCAATCCCCGGAGACCCGGAGAAACCGTCGGTGACAAGCGGCGTGCGGGTTGGAACCCCTGCTGCAACAACCCGCGGATTGGGCGAGGAAGAGATGAAGAAGATTGCGCGCTGTATTGGTCAGACTGCCCGTGATTTTGAGGGGACTTCCGCACAGGTGAAGGAAACGGTTGCTGAAATTTGCGAGAAATTCCCGTTATATCGTTAAAAAATCCGTGTCAGGCATTTTGCCTGACACGGTATTTTTATAGTGTTGAGACCTCAACAACGGTAAGCGTATTGCCTTCTACCAGGAAGCGAATATCAAATCCGCCAAAGTTAAGGCCGTAAATTCGGCTGGAATCCTTTTGATAAGAAGGTCTCGGGTCGTGAGACAGCACGCCTAAAACAGCAGCGTGTTTTTCTTGGGGTAGCTTGGATAAAAGCTCGGCAGGAAAATTCACTTCCAGAATATAATCGTCTGCCTGTTCTGCAAAGCCACCGATGGCATCTGGATGACAGTCTGCGTAGGGGATATATGGCTTGATATCCAATATAGGCGTTCCATCCATCAAATCCGCGCCGGCAACGCGCAGAACGGTTCCGTTTCCGGCGGTATATTCCACACCCAGTAGTCTGACGCAGGAAAGGCCTATGGGATTGGGTCGGAAGGGAGAACGGGTGGCGAATACACCCAGCCTGGTGTTGCCACCCAATCGCGGGGGACGAACCGTAGCGGACCAATCCTCGCGAACAGCTTCGGAAAACTGCCAAATCAACCAAAGGTGGGAGAATTTTTCAATTCCACGCAAAGCGTCTGGATTTCTGTACGGTGGCTCAAAAATGACGGTAGATACCAATTCTTCCACCAGGCCGCTTTGACGGGGAATACCGAATTTGGTGGGAAAATCGCTTTGAATTTTGGCAATGACTTTGATTGGGATATCCATATTATGCCCTTACCTTTCTGAGCAGGAAAGAAATCACGAAAATTAAGGCCAGCACCAAACTGATTGCCGCGCCGGCAGATGCGCCCAGGTAATAGGAAATGCACAGACCGGCAATGCCGGCAACCAAAGCGAACAGGATACAGAACAAATGATATTGCCGGAGATTTCGCGACACATTTCTGGCAGATGCGCCCGGAAGTACTAAAAGAGAATTCAGAATCAGCAGACCCACCCAGGAAATAGCCAGCGTAACAACCACTGCGATGACAGTGGTAAATAAGGTTTGCAGAAGGGAAGCGGGGATGCCTCTGGAAGAGGACAGATGGGGATGAATCGCGGCCAGAGTAAGGCGATTACTGCAAGCAACCCAGAAAATCACCATTACCAGCAAAAGAATTGCCAGCATACCAATCTGCTGGGGAGTGATGGAGAGAATATCGCCGATAAGATATTTATTATACTTAGTAAAACTGCCGCCTCCCAGTGTGGCGATGAAGATACCAAGTGCCACAGCAGTGCTGGAGAACACGCCAATCAAGGTGTCTGCCGCATGATTGCTTCGGCTACGGACAAAGGAAAAAAGCAGTGCGAAGGCGATACTGAACACTACTGCAATCCAGGTCGGGGCGGCAATGCCGCAGATACAGCCGATGGCGATTCCCGTAAAGGCGGAGTGACCCAGGGCATCGGAAAAAAAACTCATCCGTCCGGTGACAATCATCGTAGAGCTTAACCCAAACAGAGGCGCCATCAGCAGGACCGCCAAAAGGGCATTTTTCATAAAGTCCCATTGGAGCATCTCCAGAGACAGACCGTCGCAAATTGCATACCAAAGTTCCATTATGCGCAGCCTCCCTTCCGATGAAAGACCTGCCGGAAACTGTCGCTGCTGAGAACTTCCTCGGCCGTACCGATAGCAGCGATGTTGCGGTCGATGAGAACTACCTGGTCTGCGTATTTGGGGAGCATTCCGAAGTCGTGCGTGGTCATTACAACGGAAAGGTCATAGGTGTGACGGATTTCATCCAGCATATCCATCAAAGAATCTATTCCTTCCACGTCAACACCGGACAAAGGCTCATCCAAAATCAAAATATTGGGCAGAGGCTCCAGAGCCAGCGCAAGTAAAACCCGCTGCAGCTCGCCGCCGGAAAGTGTACCTACCCGTTTGTCTATGAGGTCTTCGCCGTGTACTCGTTCCAGACACTCCGTAATTTTGCCGCGCATTTTTCTGGAGATTCCCAAAAACGCGGGTCGTCTGGACATACAGCAGGCAAACAGGTCGGCAACGCTGACAGGATCTCCCGGATCAAAGGCAGGACTTTGGGGAACATAGCCAATTTTTGGGGCGCGGGTACGTTGACCGGGAACAGAGAATGAAATCACGCCGTCATATTCCTGCTGGCCAAGAATTGCTTTCAAAAGCGTGCTTTTTCCTGCGCCGTTTGGACCGATTAAAGCAACCAGTTCCGAACAATGTACATGCAAATTGATGTCCTTCAAGATGGTATTTGCACCGATTTTAACGGAAAGATCCTGTACCCGGAGGCAGCAGGAGTGGCCGCAGGATCCACCGTGTGAACCAATATTCATCCCAACGCCTCCTTTAAAACTGTGATATTGTGATGCATAGCCTCAAAGTAGCTTTCGCCGCTCATAGCCATATCCAATGCAAAAACAGCAACTCCGGTTTCCGATGCAATAATCTCTGCTGCAGAAGTGCTTCCGTTTATTTCCGTAAAAATAGCGGGAAGATTGTGTTCCGTTACAAGTCTAATCAGCGCAATCAATTCGCTGGCAGAAGCCTCGCTGCCGGATTCTTCTTCCAGAGCCTTTAAAATCTGCAGGTCAAAGTCATCGGCAAGATAAGCAAACCCGTCGTGAAAGGTAACGATTTTACGGCAGGAAAGGGAAGTCAGACTTTCCTCAGCGTACTCCTGAAGGGCATCGAATTTTTTGTTGAGCGCAATCAGATTGTGAAAAAATACTTCGGTATATTCCGGATAAACCCGGGCAAGTCCTGCGCAGATATTATCCGCCATCAGCCGGGCGTTATGGATGCTGAGCCAAATATGGGGATCGCTTTCGTGATTATGCCCGTGTTCTGCGTTATGTTCATGCCCGTGGGAATCACAAATAAGAGGTATGCCCGCAGATGCGTCAAGGATATTGTCTTTCCCGGCCAGCGCATCTTCCAAAAAAGATTCCATACCCGCGCCGGAAATCACAATCCATTCTGCGGCTTCCACGGCCTGCATCTGTGAAATCTGCAGAGTGTAATCGTGCAGACAGGAAACATCCTCCGTCACCAACCTGCTGACAGTTATTTCAGTTCCTTCGCATAAAAAGGATGTGAATTCATAGACAGGCAATGTTGTAGCCGCAATTTTTGCCGGTTTTGCGTTGCAGCCGCTTAACAGGCTGATGAGAAGCAACAGAACGCATATCATTGATTTTTTCATAAGTATCATTCCGTTTTGCAGTTAATTTCTATATATAGAATACCATATATGTCAAGAAAAATCGGAGGCTACACAGGGTAGTCTCCGATTTGAGTATGCCTTAGTGGGTATCGAGCCACTCGTTAACCTTGGTTTTGGCCAGACGCAGGATATCCTCGGTGGGATAGGGGGAGGACTCGCCGCCGTGAACGTACAGGAAGTACAGGCCACCGGGGGTCTGGAACAGCAGTTCCTCATATCCGGCGGGATCGCCAAAATAGCCGTATGTATATTTCTTAACCAAAGTAGCGGTTTCGGTATCATACTCTTTTTTGCAGATGATCTTCTTCATTGTCAATGACCTCCTTTCCACAAGCAATCTGTCACTATTATACATCCTTTCAGCTTAACTGCAAGTAAAATAAAAAATGTTCATAAATTTTTGTGATTTATACCGAAAAAAAGCTGGTAATAGGCTTGAAAAGGGTTAAATCCACAAGAAAAATGATTCGTGGTAGACGTAAAAACCATTATGTGGTAAAATAATTCAGAGGTGATTTTATGCGGGATTTACCCCTGTTCACCACCGAATACGGCATAGCAAGCCTTACCCTGCGGGAAATTCCCTATACGCAAAGGGCGTATATCCAAATTCAGCAGACAGAACATCCTGCAAAACTGCTGCAGGAGTGTTTGGTACTTTGCTGCGCCGCAGGTGCGGAGCATATCTATATTTCCGGCCATGGTTATTGCGAAAAGTACCCGTTTCACACGTCAATTCTGCAAATGCAACGAGAAAAATCTCTTTTGCCGGAAACGGATGTTGCGCTGTTCCCCGTGACAGAGCAGACCGTGGAACGGTGGCGTGAACTTTACAATGAAAAAGCCACACGCATCCCCAATGGAGCGTGGATGGATAAATCCGGAGCGCGGCAGATGCTACTCGAAGGCAGCGGATATTTTGTTCATAACAACGGGGTTCTGCTGGGGATTGGACAGGTAAGCGGCAATACTGTTTCCTGGCTTTGCGCTGTCCGGCCGGGAGCTGGCAGGGAGGTTTTGTGCGCCCTGAGCCAAATCATCCCGGGGGACACCGTGATTCTGGAGGTAGCATCTGCCAATAAAAAAGCAGTGGAATTCTATCAGAAAATGGGTTTTATTCCAACCGGAGAGCTTTCCAGATGGTACGTTTTAAAAGAATGAAACTGTCAAGGAAAAGTACTTGACAAACCCGCAAGAGTGTTGTATGATATGCAAGGTGTCAAGGAAAAGAGCTTGACAGGGAGGCTCGTATGGATGCTTTGCAAATGACGTTATTATTCGACTACTACGGTGACCTGCTCACCGAACGTCAAAAAATGTGCTTTGATATGCGCCACAATCAAGATATGTCTTTATCTGAAATTGCGGAGCAGTTGCAGGTGAGCCGGCAGGGTGTCCACGATAATTTGACCCGCGCAGAGGCGCTTTTACTGAATATGGAAAACAAGACCGGCTGTGTGCGGCGGGATTTGGAATGCCGCGCGGCCGCCCGGCAGATTATACAGCTGTGCAAATTGCTGAGCCAAAACGACGACGAAACAGTAGTAAGCCTTGCCGCGCAAATTGCGCAGAGGGCAAGCAGCCTTGAGGAGTAACCAATGGCATTTGAAGGATTAACCGAAAAAATTTCCGCTGCATTTAAAAGACTTCGCGGCAAAGGACGATTGAAGGAGTCTGATGTCAAGGAAGCTATGCGCGAAATCCGCATGGCGCTTTTGGAGGCAGACGTAAGTTATAAAGTGGTGAAGGACTTTGTAAAGTCCGTCACAGAGCGCTGTGTAGGCACTGATGTGCTGGAGGCGCTGAGCCCGGCGCAAATGATCGTAAAGATTGTCAATGAAGAATTGACAGCACTGATGGGCAGCGAAGCCAGACATATTACGATTAACCCTAACGGACCAACAGTTGTGATGCTTGTGGGTCTGCAGGGCGCAGGTAAAACCACCAATGGCAGTAAGCTTGCAGGACTGATGAAACGGCAGGGTAAAAACCCCCTTCTGGTTGCCTGCGACATTTACCGCCCTGCGGCAATCCAGCAGTTAAAAATCTGCGGCGAAAAACTGGGAATTCCTGTGTTTGAAAAAGGACAGGTTGATCCGGTGTCCATCGCCAAGGAAGCGGTTCTGTATGCCCGGCAGCATGGCCACGATATGGTATTTTTGGATACTGCCGGCCGCCTGCACGTGGATGAAGTACTGATGGAAGAACTGAAGAACGTGAAATCTGCAGTAAAGCCTCAGGAGATTATGCTGGTTGTGGATGCAATGACCGGTCAGGACGCTGTGAATGCGGCGCAAAGTTTTAACGAATGGTTGGATATTGACTCTGTTATGCTGTCCAAGCTGGACGGCGATGCCAGAGGCGGCGCGGCCCTTTCCGTTCGGGCCACCACCGGCAAGCCTATTAAATTTGCCGGTATGGGCGAAAAGCTGGAAGACATTGAAGTATTCCATCCCGACCGTATGGCTTCCCGTATTTTAGGTATGGGCGATGTGCTTTCTCTGATTGAAAAGGCGGAGCAGGCTTACGATGCCAAGAAAGCCGCCGAGATGGAAGAAAAGCTGAAATCCAACAAATTCACCTTGCAGGACTTCTATGACCAGATGGTGCAGATGAAATCCATGGGTTCCATGCAGGATATTCTTGCCCAGATGCCTGGTGGCGCCGGTATGAAGAACATCCAATTGGATGAAAAAGCGATGGGACGTACCGAAGCCATCATCCTGTCTATGACGCCGAAGGAACGTGAGAATCCCAATATCATCGGTGCCAGCCGTAAAAAGAGGATTGCATCCGGCGCAGGCGTGCGGATTGAGGATGTGAACCGGCTGCTGAAATCTTTTGACCAAATGAAATCCCTGATCAAACAATTCTCCGGCCCCGGTGCCGGAAAGAGAATGAAGCGTATGCGTGGATTTGGCGGCTTCGGCGGCTTTCCCGGCTTCTGAAATGTGTTCGCTCTAAGCAAATCGCTTTGCGAAATATAAATGAAAAATAATATGGAGGTGAAACCCATGGTTAAAATCAGACTGAGAAGAATGGGCGCCAAGAAGGCTCCTTACTACCGTATCGTTGTTGCTGACTCCCGCAGCCCCCGCGATGGCCGCTGCATTGAGGAGATCGGTACCTACAATCCCCTGACCGAGCCTGCCACCA
>JAZUOF010000053.1:0-6313 GCA_045604565.1 Faecousia sp. | reverse complement strand
AGAAGCCGTTCCACTCAATGGCCTCGAAGAAGCTGCCCGGAGCGCATGAGGCATTGACACTGATCCGTAATGCCGAGAAGGTCTCGAGCTTCTGCAACGACGTTGTCGGTGATATCTGCGGCGTTGTTTCCGGTTCTGCCTCTGCGGCCATTGCGGCGCAGGTGGTAGCCGGTATGGAGAATTTCTCCTGGCCCCATATGGTGACATTGCTGATGTCCTCTCTGGTGGCGGCGCTGACTGTCGGCGGCAAGGCAGTAGGCAAGGGAATTGCCATTCATTCCTGCACCAAAATTGTATCCGGTGTGGGCAAGGTAATATGGGGCTTCAAGCATTTGCCTCAACTGCTGAAAAAGAAAAAATAAGTTAGGTTGTGTCACAAGTGCGTATTTTGGAAAGCATCCATAACCATCAGGACCTGGTAAGCCTGAATGAAGCGCAAAGAGCCGTCCTGTGCGGGGAAATCCGGGAGTTTTTGGTATCCCATGTTTCCCGTACCGGCGGTCATTTGGCTTCTAATTTGGGCGTTGTGGAACTGACGGTTGCCATTGAAACTGTATTTGATACGCAAAAAGACCGTCTGGTTTTTGATGTTGGTCATCAGTCTTATGTACATAAGCTGCTGACCGACCGCCAGGCGGATTTTGACTGTTTACGGCAATATGGCGGTATGGCAGGCTTCCCCAAGCCCTGTGAAAGCGCCACAGATGCCTTTGTGGCGGGTCACGCATCCAGTTCCGTGTCCATTGCGTTGGGTATGGCAAGGGCAAGAACAGCGCTGAAAGAGAATTACCAGGTTATCGCCATGCTGGGCGACGGCGCTGCCACCGGCGGAATGGCTTATGAGGGACTCAATGATGCCGCCGTAAGCAAGGAGCCGATGATCATTATTTTGAATGATAATGCTATGTCCATCGACCGGAATGTGGGTGGTATGGCGTTCCATCTCCGTCAGCTTCGTACCAAGCAGCGGTACTTGGGAATGAAAGCCCGTTACCGTAACTTTCTGTCGAAAGTTCCCGGCGGCAAGGCGGTTTACCGCGTGACTCGGGCGGTGAAGGATTGGGCAAGGCATATGCTGATTCCCACCACCATTTTTGAAAGTATGGGCTTTACTTACCTGGGCCCTGTAGACGGCCACGATGTGGAAGGCCTGATTGCGCTTTTGAAGAATGTCAAGGCGCTTAAGCGACCGGTGATCATCCACGCGATGACCCAAAAGGGAAAAGGCTATCCGATGGCAGAAAAAGACCCCAGCAAATTCCACGGAATCAGTCCGTTTAACCCTGAAAACGGCGAACTGCTTCACAAGGGCGGCAAGAGTTTTTCTGCAGCCTTTGGCGAAACGGCGTGCCGTTTGGCGGAGCAAGAGCCGCGTTTGTGCGCCATTACGGCTGCTATGCCCGGCGGTACGGGACTTCTGCCCTTCAGTAAGCAATATCCTAATCGGTTTTACGATGTGGGAATTGCGGAGGAGCATGCGGTATCTATGGCCGGCGGCTTGGCCAAGCAGGGAATGATCCCTGTAGTGGCCATTTATTCCACTTTCCTGCAAAGGGCCTATGATATGATTTTGCAGGATATTTGTATGCTGAATTTGCACGCTGTGTTTGCCGTCGACCGGGCAGGCCTGGTAGGGGAAGACGGAGAAACCCATCACGGTGTGTTTGACGTAGGATTTTTGCGTCAGGCGCCGGGAATGCAGGTGCTGTGTCCCGGAAGCTGCCAGGAGTTGGACAGAATGTTCCAGTGGGCAGTTCAGGAGCAAAATCAGCCGGTAGCCATCCGGTATCCCAGAGGCGGAGACCGGAGCTATACAGAATCTGCCTGGACGGATATGGAGCATACGGTATGCTGTCACCGCGCCGGTAAGGATGTAACCATTATTACCTACGGCACATTGCTGGAAAATGCAATGGATGCGGCGCGAATCCTTTCGGAGCAGGGAATTGAGGCGACGGTACTGCGGCTTCTGTGCGTGAATCCTCTTCCCGTGGAGCAGATTGCCGCGCAAGTATCCGAAACCTCGTTTGTGGTGGTTTTGGAAGAGGTTTGCCGAGGCAGCGGTATCTGTCAGGAGCTGGCCTGCGCGTTGAACAGCCGTATTCCTCAGTGCCGTGTGGAAGGCCTGGATTTGGGAGGCCGGTATATTACCCACGGCTCTATGGAAGAATTGTACCATCACTATGGACTGGATGGACAGTCTGTTGCGGAGTTTATCCGGGAGGCGCATTTGCATGAAAATTAAAAAGCGTCTGGATGTGCTTCTGGTGGAGCAGGGTTACGCAGACTCCCGCGCCAAGGCGCAGGCTGTGATTATGAGCGGCCAGGTGTATGTGGCAGGGCAGAAGGCGGATAAACCCGGCGTAGCCTATGAAGAAACGGTACCCATTGAGGTGCGGGGCGCGACTTGTCCCTACGTAAGCAGAGGCGGACTGAAGCTGGAAAAAGCGCTGCGTGACTTTGGAGTAGACCCCACAGGGTATGTGTGCAGCGATTCCGGTGCTTCTACCGGCGGCTTTACCGACTGCCTTTTGCAGAAAGGCGCAAAGAAAGTATTCGCCATTGATGTGGGATACGGACAGCTGGACTGGAAAATACGTTCCGACCCCCGTGTGGTGGTTATGGAGCGCACCAATGTGCGCTATGTAACGCCGGAGCAGCTGGGGGAAATGCTGGATTTGTCCGTGGTGGATGTAAGTTTTATTTCGCTGAAAATTGTTCTGCCGGTCATTCAGACCTTCCTGAAACCCGGCCAGGGCCAGGTCCTGTGCCTGATTAAACCGCAGTTTGAAGCAGGCCGAGAGAAAGTGGGCAAAAAAGGCGTTGTCCGTGACCCGGAAGTGCATCGGGAAGTGCTGGACGATTTTGTTGCCCTGACCGAACAGATCGGGTTTACCATTTTGGGTCTGACCTTCTCCCCGGTGAAAGGTCCGGAGGGGAATATTGAATTTTTAGCGCACCTGACTCTGGCGGATGAGCCGGGCATTTGTCCGGATACCGCCGCGCTGGTGGCGCAAGCGCACGAAACATTAAAGGGGTGAACCCATGAAGAAAGTAATTTTAACACCTAACCCCTATCGGGATGAGAAGTTCTCCACCGTACGGGAGGCAATGAGAATCCTGACGGAAGCCGGTGTGGAAACACGGCTGTGCCTGCCCTTTGAACCGGACAGAAGCCTGGATTTACCCAAGGATCTGCGGTTTTCCCGGCTGGACCGGGAACTTCCCACAGCTTCGGCGGTTATCTGCTTTGGCGGTGACGGTACGATTCTGCATATGTCCAAGGCGGCGACCCGTCAGTCTGTCCCCATTTTGGGTGTCAATATCGGCACAATGGGTTTTATGGCGGAATTGGAGAGCACGGAGCTGCAGGCTTTGCGCCGGTTAGCCACGGATGATTATACGGTGGACAGCCGTATGATGCTGGACGTGACAGTATACCGGGGCCGGGATATTATTTTCCACGATATTTGCCTGAACGATGCGGCTATCACCAAGGGAACGGTGGCACGGATTGTCCATTTGGACGTACGCTGCGATGGCGTCAAAGCCCTGGAATGTGGTGGTGACGGCATTTTAATTGCTACGCCCACCGGCTCTACGGCATACAGCCTGTCGGCAGGCGGCCCGATTGTGGAGCCGGATGCCAACAGCATCCTGATCACGCCCGTGTGCGCCCACGACGTAGTCAGCCGGAGTATCGTAGCATCTGACCGGCGGACCGTGACCGTTCAACTGACCCAAAACGCCCGGCGCAATGCGTATTTGTCCGTAGACGGCGGCAAGGCATTGCGTATTAACGCAGGCGATGTAATATCCATTCGCAAGTCCAACCTGACCACCCGGCTGATCCGGCTGAAAAACCGCAGTTTTTACGATGTGGTCAATGTCAAAATAAAGAATGGTTGAGGTGAGACGATGAAAAGTCAAAGACAGGCAAAGATTTTGGAGATTATTTCCAGTCGGAATGTGCAAACCCAGGAAGAGCTTCTGCAGGCTTTGCAGGAGGAGGGATTCCACGGAACCCAGGCCACCATCTCCCGTGATATCAAGGAACTGCGGATTATTAAAGAACTGACCGGCTTGGGCACATACCGTTACACTGCCTCTGCAGGTGAACTGGAAGGTACATTTTCAAACCGATTGAATACCATTTTCCGGGAATGTGTTGTGGGGCTTGATTATGCCCAGAATATTATTGTGATCCGCACCCTGCCCGGTTTGGCATCTGCCGCGGGCTCTGCCATAGACGCGATGAACTTTCATTCTGTGGTGGGCACTTTGGCCGGAGACGATACGGTTATGGTGGTCATGCGGGATAATAATGCCGCTGCGGTATTCTGCGGTGAAATCAAAACACTTACCAACTGATTGAGGGGGCGAATGTCGTGCTGAGTCTTCTGCATATTGAGAATATCGCAGTCATTGAGTGCGCGGACATTTCCTTCCACAAGGGTTTTAATATCCTGACCGGTGAGACCGGCGCGGGTAAATCCATCGTCATTGATGCGATATCTGCGATTTTAGGGGAACGGGCATACCGGGATATGATTCGCACCGGCGCGGAGGCGGCGTCTGTGCGGGCGGTGTTTACGGACGTTCCGGAGCTTGCGTGGTTTGCGGACAACGGCGTGACTTACGACGCGGAAACGGTTATCCACAGACAGATTTTCCTGGATGGCAGGAATGTGTGCCGGGTAAACGGGGCGCTGGTGTCTGTTTCCATCCTGCGGAAATTGGGAATCCAGCTGATTAACATTCACGGTCAGCACGATTCTGCTTCGTTGTTTGAGGAAGCCAACCACTTGCAGCTTTTGGACGAGTTTTCCGATAACGGGGAGTTACGGGCAGACTATGCAGGTAAATATGCCGCCGTAGCTGACCTTCGCAGAGAAATTGAACGGATGACGATGGACGAAGGGGAAAAGCTGCGCCGTATGGAAACACTGCGATTCCAGATTGCCGAGATTGAGAAAGCGGAGCTGGAAGCGGGTGAGGACGAAAAGCTGGAAGCCCGTCGAAAAGTACTGCAGAATGCAGAAAGATTGTCTGACGGCATCCACGCGGCTGTGGAATGTCTGTACGGCAGTGACGATACGGATGGCGCAGCATCTATGCTTGCCGATGCGGAACGGGAGCTGGCAAAGCTTAGCCGATACACGGATGCCTTTGAGAAGCTTCATGAGCAGGTGGCAGATCTGATGTACCAGGTGCAGGATGTGGCAGAACAGGCAAAAGATGCCCGGGATGATCTGTCTTATTCCGCAGATGAACTGGAGCGCATTGAGAGCAGACTGGACATTATCCACCGGCTGCGCCGGAAGTACGGCGCAACCTGCACGGACATACTGGAATACCTGGAAAATGCGAAAACCGAGCTGGATGAAATAGAATTTGCAGATGACCACCTGATTCGGCTGAAGCAAAAATGCGCCAAAGCAGAGGAAACGGCTGCCCTGGCGGCAATGGCATTGCGGGAAAGCCGGAAACAGGGCGCGGTCATTTTGTCTGAGAAGATTTTGTCCGAGCTTTGCCAGCTGGATATGCCCGGCGTACAGTTTTCCTGTGAATTTACGGAAACCGAACTGTCCGTAAACGGCGCGGATACTGTGGCTTTTTATATGTCTGCCAACGCAGGCGAGGCGCTGAAGCCTTTGAGCAAGGTGGCCTCCGGCGGCGAATTGGCGCGGATTATGCTGGCAATGAAAAATGTGCTTGCGGAGCAGGACCGGGTTGCCACGCTTATCTTTGATGAAGTGGATACCGGCGTATCGGGGCGCGCCGCCCAGAAGGTGGCGGAAAAACTGCGTAGCGTGGCCCGGAATAAGCAGGTCCTGTGCGTTACCCACCTTCCTCAGCTTGCCGCATTGGGAGATACCCATTTGCTCATTGCCAAGGAAGAACGGGGCGGCAGAACCTATACTACCGTGACACCCTTGGATAAAGAGGGCAGAAAACGGGAGCTTGCGCGAATCATCGGCGGCGCAAACATCACCCAGACCACACTGAAAAGCGCCGAGGAAATGCTGATGGGTTAATACTTGACAAAAGGAAGTATTTTTGTTAGGATAGCTCCAGAAAACAACGCAAAGATGGGAAGAAGTAAGCACATTTGTTTCTTTCAGAGAGCCGCCGGTTGGTGCAAGGCGGTAGGAAACCGTGCCCAAATACATCCCGGAGCGGTCTGCCTGAACGGAAGTAGGGCAGGACGGGTTCGCCCGATACAGCGAAGCACGTTGTCAGACGTGCCGAGGGTGCGGCTGTGAGGCCGTACCGAACCAGAGGTGGTACCACGTAATTTGCGTCCTCTGTC